>DASZXD010000050.1:0-7810 GCA_035546015.1 Occallatibacter sp. | reverse complement strand
AAATCCTTGCGTATCGCGTGCATGTGGACCACGCCATTGAGCAGTTGCTGGAGAGCAATCCGTCAGCCGAGGCTCTCAGGCGGATCGAGCTTGGCGTGAACCATGAAGAGCAACACCAGGAGTTGCTGCTCACCGACATTCTGCACGCATTTTTCACCAACCCGCTACGTCCTGCCTATGCTTCGGATGAATCTGCGACGGCCAAGAGTTCAAGCCGCGTACCAGTTGACTTGCATTTTCATAACTTCGAAGGCGGTTTGCTGCAAGTTGGGTTCACAGGAGATGGTTTCTGCTTCGATAACGAGCTTGGCCGTCACCAGGTATGGCTCCAGCCATACTCTCTCGCCAACCGTCTCGTCACTTGCGGCGAATATCTCGCCTTCGTGGCCGACGGCGGCTACAGCCGTCCCGAACTCTGGCTGTCAGCCGGATGGGCCACCATCAAAGAGAAAGACTGGCGCGCTCCGCTTTACTGGACTCCGGAAAATGGCAACTGGAGCGTCTTCACGCTCCGTGGCAACCTGCCGGTCGAGAGCCTGCTCAGCGTACCCGTAAGCCACGTAAGCTATTACGAGGCCGACGCCTACGCCCGCTGGGTGGGTCACCGGCTACCCACCGAGTTCGAGTGGGAGGCCGCAGCCGAAGGCAGGCCGGTCTATGGCAATCTGCTCGACTCAGGGCACCTGCTCCCCTCCCCAGCCACAAATCTCGATCAGAGCCAGGACCCCTCGCAGTACTGGGGGAATTGCTGGGAATGGACCGGCAGCGCATATCTACCTTATCCCGGCTTCAAGCCGCTCAAAGGCGCACTCGGTGAGTACAATGGCAAATTCATGAGCGGACAGATGGTCCTGCGCGGCGGATCTTGTGTCACCCCGCAGCAGCACATCCGGTCGAGCTATCGTAACTTTTTCTCTCCGGAGACCCGCTGGCAATTTTCCGGCATACGTTTGGCATCATAGGACCTTCTAGCGCATCGAATCCATAACATGACTCCAGTGGCTTCTTCCCCGATTGAGTCCCAAGTTGACGAGCAGGTTGCCTCAGCAGTTCGTGCAGGCCTCTCTTCCATCCCTAAAACCCTGCCACCCTGGCTTTTTTATGACGAAGCTGGTTCGCGGCTCTTTGACCAGATCACCGAGCAGCCCGAGTATTACCTCACACGCACTGAGCGTGCCATCCTCAGCCGCCACGCAGACCAGATGATTGCGCACGCGGTGAACGATCAGGTCCGGTCTCGTCGGCAATTGCGCATCGCAGAGCTCGGGGCCGGCTCGGCCGAGAAAACACGTATCCTGCTGCGCGCAGCCGTAGAACTGCAGGGTGAGGTGCTCTATGAGCCCGTCGACGTCTCGGCTACCGCGCTACTCGTCGCACAATCGCGCATCGAGCGCGAAATTCCTGCAGTCCACGTACGGCCTATAGCTGCGGATTACACGAATGGATTTAAATTTGAACCAACGGGCCCGGATGAACGCCGTCTTGTGCTCTACATTGGATCGAGCATCGGCAACTTCGAACCCCCTGCAGCTGCACATCTGCTCGCAAAGGTGCACGCTCAGCTTCATCCTGGTGACGGCATGTTGCTCGGCGTAGATCTGGCCAAAGACGAACCACTGCTTCTCGCCGCCTATGACGATGCCTCCGGTGTCACGGCAGCCTTCAACAAAAACATGCTGACGCGCCTGAATCGCGATCTTGGCGCCAACTTCGATCCCGAAGCCTTTACGCATCGCGCCGTATGGAACCCGCTGTATTCGCGCATGGAGATGCACCTCGAAAGCAGTCGCGCCCAGTGTGTCCATTTCGCCGCGCTGGACTTTGATGCTGAATTTACCGAGGGTGAAACCATCCACACCGAGAACAGCTACAAGTACCGGCCCAATGATGCCGAGAACATGCTTACGCGAGCTGGCTTTGCGCCTGCTGCGAGCTGGATCGATGAAAAAGGCTGGTTCATGGTTTGCCTCGGACGAGCGTCCTGAGGTATCGGCCATAAACCAGCCTCGTGTTTAGATCCATTTGAGCGTAAGCCGGGGTGTTGCGTCTACTTCGGAGATGCGATCCTCACCAGCAAGATATCGTGGCTCGGAATCTCCAGCGGCATGTCATCGGTGAGCTGCATCTCCTTTCCTGTCCACAGGTCTTTGGCTTGCTGCGTGCCGTGCAGCCCCAGTTTGGCAAGGCTCAGATGGAACGGATGCGTTGACACGCGATCACTGCCCGCGTTCAGCACGGCAATCGCCATAGCGCCGCCTGAGAGATGACGCGTCCACACGTCCACTTCGCCGTCGGAGTAGATGTGCGTTGCCTCGCGGCCCAATTTGTCCTGGTCAATGGCGATTACATCCTTGTTTGTCAGGATCGCTTTGACCTCCGGCGTCATGTTGGGCAGATCATTACCAGCCAGCAGCGGCGCGGCCAGCATGGCCCACATCGAGAAGTGTGAGCGGTTCTCGTTGAGCGTAAGTCTGCCGTTGCCCACTTCAAGCATGTCTGGATCGTTCCAGTGCCCCGGCCCGGCATACTTCGCCAGCCCCGCCTGCATATTCAGAATTGCATAGACACTGTTCCAGTTGGGCTGAATATCGCCTGTCGTGCGCCAAAGATTCGCGCCAACCGAGGGCCCCCACTCCCATACTGAATCCCATCCGTACTGGCAGAGGGAGTAAACGATCGGCCGTCCGGTTGACTTGAGCGCGTCGTCCATCTTCTTATAAGCCGCGATCATCAACTTCATCTGCTCGGCCTTGTCGTCAGGAGCCTTGGCCGTCATCACGGCATTGCGGAAGCTGCAAAGATCATATTTGAGGTAGTCGATGCCCCACGACGCATAAAGCTGCGCGTCTTGAATCTCGTGATCGAGCGAACCGGCGTAGCGCGCGCAGGTCTGCGGACCAGGCGAGGAATAAATACCCAGCTTCAATCCCTTCGAGTGGACATAGTCGGCAAGCGCCTTCATGTCAGGAAATTTCGAGTTGGTGTGCAGGACGCCATCCGCATCGCGGTCGCCCTCCCAAGTGTCATCAATGTTGATGTAGATGTAGCCTGCATCTTTCATGCCCGTCGCTACCATCTGGTCGGCGGCGTTGCGGATGTCCTGCTCGGTCACATTGCCATGGAAGAAGTTCCAGCTATTCCACCCCATCGGCGGCGTCTGCGCCAGTTGCGGTGAAGCAGATTCATGAGCGGAATGGTGCACGGTTTTTTGCGTAGAAGCCGTCTGGGCCGAGGCAGTAAACGTTGCCAATGCAAGCATGCCAAGGGGCAGAGAAACGGAAAAGCGCATAGGCTGAATTCTCCTGAAAACTTTTTCAGTGGAATACTACAGCCTGAATGCGGATTCGGCAATGGGCGCAAAATTGCTCTGGCGTGAGGGTTACAGCTGTCGCGCCTGTCAGGGAAAAAGAGAACAGCTGCCCTGGAGCATCAACTTCCACAGAACCGCTGGCGCACCCTGATTCTGCCTCACTTCAAAGCCGCAGCGTGCCTAGCTTTTCTTTGCAGTGATGGCGGAAAAAGCCGTAATCTCTTGTGTTACACGCTTCCCGCCGCAATGCGGACACACTACGCTGGCCTTTGCAACCTCTGAAACGTGGAGGATCAGGGTAAATTCCTTGTTGCAATCCTGGCAGAGAAAAACGTACTGAGACATGGTGCATCTCCGCCACCATGATACCGCCACCGGCCAAACAAGGTGCCCCCAATTTTGCGGTAAGGCAGGTAGCTTGAGTCTGCTAAAGGCTCCCGTTGAAACTATGGAGAGCTGACTTAGCCCAAAAGGCTATCTATCTTCTGTCGTAACGCACTAACTTCCTGTTGCAACCCGGCAACCGTCGACTCCAGCTGTGCAATCCGTTCCTCACAGGCGCTGATTTCTGCTGAAGATTCACCCACCCGGGGTAGTTCAGCCTGTACAGTGGCAACCGACTCCACCCCTCCAGACAGCAAATGCGCATAGCGCGACTCCTTAGTCCCAGGCTGTCGCGGCAGCACAGCTATCAGGGCTGGCTCGCGCTCCATTAGCTTCTGCAGCCCGGCGAGCACGTCGCCAATCTCATCAAAGCGGTGCATCCGCTCGGTGCGTCCGCGCAGTTCGCCAGGCGTCTGCGGCCCACGCAGCAGCAGGACGCAGATCAGCGCCGCCTCAGCACGGGTGAAGTTAAAGACCTCTCCGAGCCAGTGCTCGTACTTGGTCACTCGCCCATCCGCCGAGCGAGCCCGGCCCGCAAGCCGGTCGTCCTCGAGGCCATGCAGCGCCTGGCGCACATCGTCCTCATCCAGATTCATCACCGGCTCGCGATTCGAGCGCTGATTGCAGGCATTCACCAGCGCATTCAGTGAGAGCGGATAATACTCCGGCGTGGTAACTTCTTTTTCAATGAGCGCCCCCAGCACGCGGGCCTCTGCAACGGTTAGATGGAAAGGCTGTTCAGACGGCATGGTTCTATTGTCCCATTGCGAAGCGGCAGCAGAAAGCTACGCCACCTCCACAACATCCACTGTCCGGTTCCGCGTCAGCAAAAAGTAGACGAGGGGGGTAATCACGAGGCTCAGCACCATCGAGATGCACAGGCCGCCAATCACCGCAATCGCCAGCGGCTGCAACATCTGCGAGCCCGCGCCCAGAGCAAAAGCCAGCGGCAACATGCCGCAGACGGCGGCAAGAGCCGTCATCACGATAGGCCGCAGCCGCCGTTGCGCCGCATGCAGCATCGCGTCGTGAGCCGATACGCCCTCGGCGCGGAACCGCTCATCGGCATCGAGCAGCAGAATGCCATTCTTGGCCACGATACCGATTACCATGATGAGCCCCATGAACGACGCCACATTAAACGTAGTGCCAGTAATTAGCAGCGCCAGAATCACACCTGCAATCGACAGCACGGATGAAGTCAAAATCGCAATCGGTGCGGGAAAGTTACGGAACTCTGCCAGCAGCACGCCAAAGACCAGCGCCAGCGCCAGCACCAGTACGCGCAGCAGATCATGGAAGGATTTCTGTTGTTCCTCGTACTGCCCGCCATACTGGACGCGCACTGAAGACGGCAGATGCATCGCAGCCACGGACTCTTTCACCCGCGAAATGGCCGTTCCGAGGTCAGAACCCTCCAGCCGGCCCGTCACCGTTACCAGCCTCTGCAAATTCTCACGCAGAATCTCATTCTGCGGCGGCAGTTGCTGGATAGTAGCCAGCGAACCGAGCGTAGCCGTGTGTCCCGCGCTTGAATTGAAGACTGTATCTTCGATTGCGTCAAGCGAGGCGCGATGATCATTGCTCAAGCGCACGCGAATGGTATAGGGCCGGCCATTTGCAATCAGCGGATCGGCCGCTGTCACACCATCGAGAATCGCCGTTGCATCTTCTGCAACCTCGTTCGGCGTAAATCCCATCCGCGCGGCCACAGATGGATCAACCTGAAAGTTCGTCGCTGGTCCACTGATCGTGTTCTCAATCCCGTCCTGTACATCCACCACACCCGGAATCTTGCCAATCTCATCGCCCACGCGCGGCCCGAGTTGCGCCAGCAGTTGCGGATCGTTCGCAAAAATTTTGATCTGAATGGGCTCAGGCGAGTTCGAGAGATCGCCGATCATGTCCTGCAGCACCTGCGTGAACTCGACATCGAGTTCCGGCTCGGTCGCTTTGATCTGCTGGCGCACATCATCCATCACTTCATCAATCGAACGGCTGCGGTGCGTCTTGAGCTTGACAGTAAAGTCGCCTGTGTTCGCTTCTGTCACCGCGGCAAGCCCCATCTGCAGCCCCGTGCGTCGAGAAGTAATGTCGACCTCAGGCTCCGAACGCAAAATGCGCTCCACATGTTCGAGCACACGATTGGTCTCTGTAAGCGAACTGCCGGCCGGCATGATGTAGTCAAGAACGAACCCGCCCTCATCCATTTCCGGCAGCAGATCGGAGCCGAGAGCCTGATAGCCCGCCCACGTTCCAATCACGAGTAGAAGACAGATTCCACCCGCCCACAACGGCTTTGCCAGAACCCAGTCTAAGACCGTGCGATGAACTCGCAGGACATGTGTAAGCAGGCGGCCGGCCGTGTGATCGCCGTGCCCTTTATGTTTGCCACGCTCGTGTAGCAGCACGTAGCTCAGTCCTGGTGTCCATGTGAGTGCGAGCAACAACGAAGTAAGCAGTGAAGCCGTCATGGTGACGGCCAGTGCGCGAAAGAAACTCCCCGTCACACCACTCACCGCAACCAACGGCAAAAATACTACGACTGGCGTAATCGTCGACCCGATCAGCGGTCTGGCAATCTCTCGGAGCGCCTTGCGTACTGCCTCCGCGCGATGCTCCCCCGCATCGCGATGCATTACTACGTTCTCGACCACCACAATGGCGTCGTCTATCACCAATCCAATGGCCGCTGCTAGTCCGCCCAGCGTCATCAGGTTAAAGCTCTCGCCAATCACCCACAGCACAACGATGGTCACAGCAACCGTAACCGGAATCACCAGCCCGGCGATGAGGGATGAAGTCCAGTCGCGCAGGAAGAGAAACAGGATCACACAGGCCAGCACCAGGCCGATGAAAATCGCATCGCGCACACTGGAGATGCTGTCGCGAACAAGTTGCGACTGGTCGTAAAACAGATCGAGCTTCACCCCCGGTGGCAGCTTCCCCTTGAGTTCTGTCACCTGCTGCGCCACGGCATTGGCCACCGCTACAGTGTTGCTTGAAGGCTGCCGGGCAATATTCAGCAGCACCGCATTTTTGCCATTGGCAGTCACCGTGGTATACACAGGCATGGTCGCCTGCTCCACCGTCCCCACATCTGCCACGCGCACCGGCACACCTGCAGCCGTCGTCTTGACTACAAGCTGGCGAAGCCCGTCCAGGTCATGCACCTGCGCACCCACCAGTCCCAGGATCAACTGATGATTCGCCTCATACAGTCCCGGCGAATCCACGATGTTCGAAGCATCGATGGCATTTACCAGATCGGAAATGGTAACGCCTGCGGTCTGCATCATCGCCAGATTCGGAGTCACGTGAAACTCTGGAATCTGTCCGCCCTGCACCACAACGGTACTTACGCCATCTACACGGTTGAGTGGGGGCTTCAGATCGTAGGTTGCAATCTCCCACAGCTCGGTTTGCGAAACCGTGTTGGAGGTGAGGCTGTAGCCCAGAATCGGAAACGTAGCAAATGTGAGCCGGTTGGTGGTAATGCGTACGGTTGCCGGCAATGTCTGTTCCACCTTGGCCAATGCCGCGTCGACAAGTTGCAATTGACGCACCATGTCCACATTCCAGTTGAAAAACAGACTCACCTCAGCCGATCCACGGCTTGTAATGGAGCGCACGGTAACCAGTCCTGGCACCGAATTCACCGCATCCTCTATCGGCCGGGTGATGGTCACCTGCATCTGTTCCACAGGCATCACGCCGTTATCCACGCCGATCACGACGCGCGGAAAATTCGTCTCAGGGAAAACGGCAATGGGAACCTGGAATGCAAGATAGATGCCGGCAAGCGTAAGCATCGCGGCAAAGAAGAAGATCGTACGCGTCGATCGCGCCAACCAGAACGATTCAGGCGCGGCTGCTTCACCAGCCATCAGTTGTCGCCTCCGCCTGCAGCGTCGCTGTCCGCCGGCCCCACCTTTACCTTCGTGCCTTCATCCAGGCCATAGGCTCCGCCCGTAATAACCAGGTCGGACGGTGCCAGCCCACCCAGCACCCGGACATCCTTGCCATCGGTAACGCCAAGCGTTACCGGCTTGCGATGTGCTGCACCATCCGCCCCGACCACCATCACAGACTTGCTGCCGTCCTCCGCAGTCAGCA
>DASZXD010000049.1:0-29955 GCA_035546015.1 Occallatibacter sp. | reverse complement strand
GGTACCTGGACAGGGGTCGACACCGGCGCACTTGAGCCTGTTGGCGCAGAACTCGCAGACGCCCCATGAGACAAGTGCATCACCCCAAACACTGCTGCCACCAGTACAACCAGCCCCGCCCCAGCCAGCGCCAGAATCTTCGGCATCTGAAACGCTGATGGCTTCTCCGCCACAATCTCCGCGTGAGCGGGTATACGCTCGGTAGCCGGCACTTGCGGTTTCGCCACCGGCGCCGCAACGCTCTTCTCGCTCACGGCAGGTGCAGCCGCTGGCAGCGCTGCCAGCGTGAGCTGCGGCTCAGACTGCAGCAGGTCCAGCTTGTCCTCGGCCGTCCACAGGTACTCATAAACGCCGAACCGCCCCGGAAACGACTTGAGCGGCAACCCTTTGATGCCTTCAACCTGCTGGCACAGATCGTGCGTCAGCAGCACCTGCGCTGGTTTTGCCAGCTTGAGCAGCGTTACCAGATCATGCGGAGGCTCGATACTTTGACCAACACCCGATCCAGCATCGCCCACGCCTGCCTTGGCCGCAGCATCGATCGCGATCGAAACCGCCACCGGTCCCGCAGCATATTTACTGCGAAACCCCTCCAGCCCCAGCTGAACCTGGCGCGACACCACCAATGCATCAGCCGGTTGCTTCAATCCGGAAACGTAAAGCTGCTCTTTCGCCGAAACAAACATGCCGCGCTTCGCCGCCACGGCATCCTCGATCAGCGCCAGCACGCCCGGATGCTGTACCGGCCCGCCATCGCCCACACTCTTCCCGCTCGGTCCCCAGAAGCGGAAGACCATCTCGATCTTTCCCTGTGCGGGAAACCCGCTGTTCGAGATGGAGGCTTGAGTGTCCACGCAGGTTTAGCTGGCCTGTTTTCGCGGCTTTCCGAGCGGTCGCAGCACAGCAATTTCTGTTGCGTGTGGCTCGTAGAACTTGATACAGTGGAGCGAATTATACCATACGGCATAAGGACGCTTGCTGCTCAATGAGTGCGTCCCAACCCATATCGTCTGCTATCTCTGAGGTCAAGATCATGTTGCCTTCCTTCGCCAGGCTTGCCGGGCGGCTTCTCCAAGGTTTTTTGTCTCTATCGCTTTTCATAGCCTTCGTTGCTGGTTCTCTCTACGCCAAGAATCCCGGCCTCACCGCGATCATTGTCTACCCAGACAACTCCGGCCAGTCCTATCAGCAGGTCGCTGAATTCGTTCTCGACGGCAAGAATGAGATGTTGCTATGCACCGGCGCCGCGCCTTTGGACAAGAACGCATACCACAAGCTGGGCAAAGCTACCCTTGCCAATGGCATGACCCTCGAGCGCAGTGCTGACGGCGTACTCACCCTTACCCAGCCCTCTGGCTCTTCCTGCGTCGTGCCCGCAAACTACAAATACGAGAAAGGCGAATCCTTCTCGCCCGCGCAGCTTGCCGACAAGCTCACCGTCGAAGGCCGTGTCGTCTCTTCCTCCGATCCCGCGGCCGCACAGGTCGTCGCCATCAAGCCCGGCACCAAGATCGTCTTTGTAGCCGCGCCCGATGAAGAGCTGGCTCAATACCTCCGCGCTGAACGCCAGGCCAACATACCCGGCTGGCAGCTTTATCTCGGCAAATACCCCGCCGGAACACATCTCGCCGCTGCCAAAAAGTCGCTGAACGCCCTCTTTGTCCAGGCCGGTGCCGCCAGCCTGCAGGCATATGAAGCCTCAAAGAACACTGGCAATTCTGATTTCGCCAAACTGAAAGATGCGCGCCAGGCCGCAGACCAGGCACATGCACTTCTGCCTGACGATGCCGCAACCGCCGACCTCGGCCAGAAGATCCACGCCGATGTTCTCGCGTTGAGCGCTGCTACGCAGGAAAAACTGAGTGCCTACCAGCAGGCCCTCAAGCGGCAGGCTGCTGGCTACGCAAACTTAGTCGAGGCCGAAAAACTTGCTGACGGTGCATTCCTGGTTGAGCCCGGCGCACCTGAAGTCGCAGCCACCGAATCGCAAACCAGGCAGGCTCGTGCTTCAATCGACGGTACTCTCCACGACTGCGAAGGCCACATTTCCGCGCATCGCACTGACCAGGCTGCACAGACTATTGCACCTTTTCATGCCTTCGCACCTGAATATCCGCGCGTTCTAACCGACCTCCAGGCCATCTCTGCGCTCTACGTGGCGCACTCCAAGGTTCTTCAGGAGCAGCCTGACTGGCCCGGCGCCGTGAAGGAACTCGAAAAGGCTGAAGCCATCTATCCAGGCTCTGACACAGAGGCACTTCTCAAGAACGCTCGCGACGAAGCTCAGACCGCCGCCAACAAGGCCGCTGCTGACGACGCTACTCAAAAGAGCCAGCAAGCACAGGCCGCAAACGACATCATCACTGCTTACGAAGTTCTCGACGACCTGCCGCCCGATCAGCACGCACTCGTCACCGATCGCCTCGCACAGCTCAAAGACGGCTACGTGCAGGCCGCAGAGCAGGCTGCCGCAGGCCTGCAAAAAGCGCACGAGCCTATCAACGGCATCGGCGACGAGTCCGGCATCCGCCAGGCTTACGGTTACTTGCAGCGCTGCTTCCAAATCACCAATGATCCCGCCCTTCAGGACCGGATCTCCATCCTCGGCGAAGACCTGAGCACCTACTATCTCACCCAGGGCAAGCACTACGCCGAGAAACCAGACGGCACCGGCGTCAACGTCGGCTGGACCTACCTTACCGAAGCCCTTCAGTACAAATCGCCCACCGACCTCGGTGCCATTCACGACGAGATGACCACAGCCCGCGCCGCGCATCTGCTCAAATCGCGCCTCTCCGTGAAAGTAGATTTCCGCGATCAGACCTCGCGCCGCGATGCTGTCGACTTCGCGCAGCAGCTCACTGACTCACTCGCCACCGGTCTTGAATCTGCAGGCCTCACTGTCCGGGTTGTCCGTCCGCAGGAGACCACTGCCGTCCAGCCTAACTTCCACATGATCGGCGACGTTCTGCAGCACGAGATGACCAAGTCTGAAGAGGTCGTCGCTAAGGAATCTAAGAACCGATTTGGCCAGGAAGAGGTCCCCAACGAAGTCTGGAACCAGGCTAACCGCGAATACGAGCACGCCAACAATGATCTCGAAGCCGCACGCAGCATGCTTGAAGGCGCGCAGGCCCACGGAAAAAAGGGCGAGATCAAAAAGGCGGAGCTGACTGTTCAGGACGACGAGAAGAAAGTAGAGGATCTCCATGAAAAGCTCGACATGATCCCCAAGACCAAGATGCAGGATGTCGAGCGTCCTTACACCTACTCGCAGATCAACTACCATCTCAAGATTGTTGTCGCGCTGCAGTTCCGCATCCTCGACAGCGCCGGAGAAGAGGTGGTCTCTACTATGCCCGTCCGCAGTGACGAACCCAAGGAGTACTCCGTCCTCCAGAACGTCAAGCCCGAGGACACGCAGGGCGTGCGCATTGAAGGCGTCATCCCCAACGACAATGACTTCCTCGAGCAGGATGAGTACAAGGCCCGCGACGAGTTGATCGCAAAGGCTAAGGCACAGGTTGCCGGCCTTCCCGCCGTCGTCCTCGCTCGCGCCGATCGCAGAGCGCAGGACGGAGACAACGACGGCGCAGCCGAGCTCTACATCCTCTATCTCGACTCAACCCCCGTCGCCGACACACCCGAGCGGTTGCGGGCTCGCAAGTTCCTTGCCGATACCTTCAACTTCCGTGACATCGGCAAAACAGCGCCTGCAGCGGAGTAAGCGCATGGGCCCCGCAATTCTCTTTCGCAGTCAGGAGAGCCAGTGAACGGGCAGGGAAGGCCGGCGCCGGAGCGCATCGGTAAGTACGATATCGTCGGTATCCTCGGCCAGGGCGGCATGGGTGTCGTTTACCGCGCCCGCGATCCGCGTATTGGCCGTGATGTCGCTATCAAGACCCTCACCGAGGGCTTCACCGGCGACCCTGACATGCTCAAGCGCTTTTATCAGGAAGCTGGATCCACCGGCAATCTGCGCCACCCCAACATTGTCACCGTCTACGACTTCGGCGATGAAGAGGGTCTCCCATACATCGTCATGGAGTTCCTTGACGGTGAGCCGCTCGACAAACTCATCCGCGAGAAAGACCGCCTGCACCTGAGCACCAAGCTCGACATCATCGAGCAGGTGTGCGCCGCTCTCGGCTATGCCCATCTCCAGGGCATGATTCACCGCGACGTCAAGCCGGCCAACGTCATCGTGCAGCGCGACGGCCTCGTCAAGCTCCTCGACTTCGGCATTGCACGCACTGGCCAGCAGCCGGGGCAAAAGGTCGATCAGGGCATGACTCGCACCGGCACGCTCGTCGGCACGCCTGCCTACATGGCCCCCGAGCGCCTGCGTGGTGAGCAGTTTGATGGCCGGTCCGACATCTTCTCCACCGGCGTCATGCTTTATCAGGTCCTCACCGGCGTCCTGCCCTTCAGCGCCGAATACCCGGCCATCCTTCACCAGATTCTGCAGGAAGATCCGCCACCGCTCACCAATTACATCTCCGGCTATCCGCCTCTTCTCGATCACGTCCTCACACGCGCGCTCGCCAAGCAGCCATTCGATCGCTACGCGCACGCCAGCGACATGGCCACCGATCTGAACGCCGTCGGCGCACAGCTCAAGACGCAGCGCGCGGCCGAGCTCATGGCAGAAGCACATACCGCCATCGAAGCGCAGGACTACGTCCAGGCCAAGCAGCTTCTCGCTCAGGTCGTTCGCATGGACAGCCAGAACACCGAAGCCAAAAAGCTCATGGCCGGAGTCGATCAGTACTTCAATCAACAGAAGGTCCGCGAACGCGTCGACCAGTTGAAAAAAGCCGCATCCGATGCACTCGCCGCCCGTAACTGGGATCAGGTCCTTTCGCTCTGCAGTGAAGCACAGCACCTCGACTTAACTAACACCGCTGTAGCCGATCTCCTTGCCAAAGCCACCGCCGGCAAGCAGACGGCTGACCGCATCCAGCAGCTCATGCGCGAGGTTGAAACCGCGCGCCACTCCGGCAACTACGACACCGCCCGCGACTACGCCGGCCAGGCCGCCGAGCTTGACCCCTCTGACACGCGTATTGTCGCCATCTGCAAGGTCCTCGATCAGGAGGCCACTGAAGCCCGGCGCAAGGCCCAGCTACGCAGCCTGCTTAATGCCGCACAGCAGAATCTCGCCGCCGCAAAACTTGCTGAAGCATCGAACGCACTCGAGCAGGCCGAGCAAATCGCACGCACTGATCCAGAGCTGCTCCATCTCAAGGACGAGCTCGACGAAGCTCTCCGCCAGGAAGAGCGCAAGCGCCTCGTAAGCGCACTCGTAGACAAAGCCGCTGTCGCCATCGCGCTTGAGCAGCTTCAGGAAGTCATGGCCGAGCTCAAAGCCGCGCTCGAGAAGATGCCGACTGAAGCCACGCTGCTTCGCCTCAAGATTCAGCTTGAACCGCGCCTGCGCGAGCACGAAAACAAAAAGCTCGTCGCTGACGTGAGCGAAGCCTGCCGCCGTCTGCCGCCCGTTGAAGCGCTCAATCGCATTCGCGAGGCACTTGCCCAGCTCCCCGGCAACGCCGACCTGCTCAAGCTCGAGGCGGCCATCACGCAGCGCCTGACCCGTGAGCAGCGGCAGCAGCAGTTGGCTGAGTACATGGCCAAAGCCCGTGCGCTGCTTGAAGATCATCTCTATCTGGAGACCGTCAAGGTCCTCGAGCTCTGCGAAAAAGATGGCTTCTCCTCGCCCGAGATCACCGAGCTGCTCAATCTTGCACGCAGCGCGGCAAACGAGCGCATCTCGCAGGATCTCGTCGAACGAAGCTTCCTTGAAGCCAAGCGTCTGCTCGAAACTGAAGATTACGACGCTGTCCTCAAGCTACTGCCGCCGGTGCTCGAACGAGTCGACGAGCCTGCGCTGCGCAGACTGCTCGATGAAGCCACGGATAAACAAAAAGTCCTCGAAAAACGTGTCGAGCAGGTCCTCGCCGAAGTCGAGCGCCTCAAATCGTTGGAACTCTTTGACGCCGCCATCGGCCTCATTCACTCCGAGCCCAACGGCGTCCGCCAGTCCAGGCGTGTTCAGCAGATGCTCGACTCCTGCACCGCCATGCAAGCCGCCGAGACAGCACGCCTCGAGGAGATAGGTGCTGTTTATGCTGCCCTTGCCGATCCCGCGTCTGCTGCAGCATTCGGCCGTATCGGTAAAGACACCACCGTTACTCCTCCCGCCGGCACCCTGGACCTTCAGCAGCGCCTCGGCGCACGCGTACAATCCATCGCCACCCAGCAACTGACCAAGTCCATCGAGTCCGCGCGTCAGGCCCTTTCTGCAGACGACGCCGTGCAAGCCGAGGCTATCCTGCAATCTGCCTCAGCCTGGCAGGTCAGCGCCTCCCACCAGATTCAGGCCGACTTCGCTGCACTGCAGACCGAAATTGCCTCTTCCAAAAAAGTGCTGCGCTTCAAGAAATCAGCAAAACGTTAGTTAGTGAATTTGGTAGAGCAGGACTTGAAAGAGTCTGACTTCAGTCGGGACAGACAGAGGCGTAATTTAGAAACCCGCTGCAAACTGCGTCGGCAGACGCCTACCAGATATCAGGCAGGTACAAAATCTGCGCTCCCGGTGCATCCTCGGCAAGATGCTTTTCCGCTGAAGAATCCGCGTCTATCTCTAATTTTTCCTTTGTGTTACGCTCAACCGGCGCAATCCGCGCCACGGCAATTCCGTTCTTGTGCAGCAGGAAAGTCGTCCCTTGATAGCGAGCCCGATTCACGTAATCGGAAAAGTTCCGCGACGCCTCAGTAACGCTGATCGAAACCGTCCGCATGGGATCAGATTATCAGATTCCAAAAATCTGATTTTTCCTTTTATCCACAAAAGCTCCAGCGGCTATTTCTCCAGCCTCTCCAGCAACCCGTCAAAATCCTCAAGCCGTGCATACTCGATAATCACGCGTCCGCGCCCGTTCTTGTCCTCGATCACAACTTTTAGTCCCAGTGATCGCTGGAGCCGGTCCTGGGCCTCCTTCACATTTGGATCGATCGGCGGCTCTGGCCTGGGGTCCTTCTTCTCTTTACGCTCAGGATGCAGCAGCCCCTGTACATAGCTCTCCAGTTGGCGAACAGAAAGCGAAAGATGGATCGCGCGCTGCGCTGCTTTCTCCATCTCCTCCGCATGCTCAAACGCCAGCAGTGCTCGCGCATGTCCAAAGCTCAGCTCGCCCGACTCGACCCGTCCCTGCACACCCGCCGGCAGCTTCAGCAGCCGCAAAAAGTTCGCCACCGTCGCACGGTCTTTACCTGTGCGCTGCGCCATCTGCTCCTGCGTCATATGGAACTCACGCGAAAGCCTCTCAAACGCCCGGGCCTGCTCCATCGGGTTCAAGTCGGCCCGCTGCAGGTTCTCAACGATGGTGATCTCCATCGCCTGCTCGTCTGATACTTGGCGCAGAATTGCCGGAATCGTTTCCTTGCCTGCTAGCTTGGAGGCACGCCAACGCCGCTCGCCGGCAATGAGCTGAAACCGCCCATTCGCCAGCGGCCGCACCAGAATCGGTTGCACCACCCCGTTCGCCTTGATTGAATCCGCAAGTTCAGCGAGTTGCGCTTCATCAATCTGTGACCGCGTCTGGAAGGGGTTGCGGTCGATCTGCTCAAGCGGAATCTCCCGCGGCTTGCCTCCCTCCTGTTCGGCTGCCGGTGCGGCTGGTGTCTGCACACGAGCACCCAGCAGGGAATCCAACCCCTTGCCCAGCGCACGTCGTTTGGTGTCGGTGGCGGCGATACTCATAATCTCTAATCCTCAAAAAGTAACTCGGGCCAGCCGCCTCTGCGGCTTATGTAAACTTCAACTCCGACGGAGCGGTACCCCCAGCAAATCGGCCCGCATCATGAATAAGGCCAGAAACGTACCTTCGCCGGCTGCTGCCTGGCCGCGGCTATTGCGGCCTTCCGCTCTCTGCCGCGCGGACTCTCCATCTGGTTTCTTGCCAGAAACTCACCTGCCAGCTCGAAGTAGGCTTCCGTCCCGCGCGACCGTGAATCGTAGAGCGCCACCGGCTTTCCATGGCTCGGCGCCTCGGCCAGCCTCACATTACGCGGAATCACCGTCTTGTAGAGCCGCTCTTTGAAATACTCTCTCAGCGTCTCCGTTACCTGCTGGGCGAGGTTTGTACGGTCGTCGTACATCGTAAGCAGAACGCCCTCAATCGTCAGCGCCGGGTTGAACGCTGTTCGCACCCGCTCCAGCGTCGACACCAACTCCGAAATTCCTTCCAGCGCAAAATACTCGGCCTGCATGG
Organism: Occallatibacter sp.; assembly: GCA_035546015.1. GTDB lineage: Bacteria > Acidobacteriota > Terriglobia > Terriglobales > Acidobacteriaceae > Telmatobacter. Next base: position 21,679 of record DASZXD010000049.1, on the reverse strand, counting down.
GCACAATCAGCATCTCCGCCGCCGTCAGCACATTCAGTGTCAGCAGATCGAGCGCCGGCGGACAATCCATCACCACCAGGTCATATGCTTCCTTTACTGGCTCCAGTGCCTGCCTGAGCCGCAAAGCCCTATCCTCTGCTCCGGCCAGCTCGATATTCGCCCCCGTCAGGTTCTTCGAGCCGGGCAGAACCTTCAGTGTCTCGATCTCCGTTGGCAAAATCACCAGCTCGGCAGTCGAGTTCCCGACCAGCACGTCATAAATGGAGTGCCGATTGTCATCCCGCTGAAAACCTAGCCCCGACGACGCATTTGCCTGTGGATCGCAGTCCACAAGCAGGATCTTCAGCCCCTCCAGCGCCAGGCACGCTGCCAGGTTGATCGCCGTGGTTGTCTTGCCCACTCCACCCTTCTGATTGACCACGCCGAGTATCTTGCCCATGGCATTCCAGACTAAAGGGAAGCGCCTGTTGAGAGGTAGCAGGAACGATTGTGGAGAACTCGCGTAACCTGTGGAAAGCCCTCTTCGTAGCCATCTGCCCCCGGGCCGCAACTCGTTGAAGTACTAAGTGTTGAAGGCTAACTATCGAAATAACGGCCATCCTTTGCCAAAACCCTCTCTCAGTGGAAAACTTGGGTGGTTTTTGCGGGTTTATGTTCCACGTGGAACATCGGCTAATTACCCGCGACAAAAGCCAAATTTGTTCCACGTGGAACGCTGCATCCCACACCCGATCCAGTCAGGACGCTACAATCATTCCGATGAAAAACACCCGGGCTCAGCGCATGTATTCTTCCCCTCTGCTTCTTACCCGCCGCCAGGCAATCCAAACCGCACTCGCAGCAACTGCCGCAACCCTGCTCTCCGGCTGCGGCTCGGCAAGCACCACTTCTTCTGGTACCGGTACATCCGGCGGCTCCTCACAGCAACCCACCCCCGCCGGCCCAAGATCCAGCGCACCTCTCACTGTTTCCAGTTCTGCGGTCGGCTCCATCGGCCCGGCCTTTGCGGGCCTTTCTTATGAGAAAAGCGCCCTGTACGAACCGCTCTTTACCGGCTCCAACTCCAATCTCATTAGCCTCTTCAAGCGCATCGGCCCCAGCGTCCTCCGCATCGGTGGCAATTCCGTCGATCGCAATGTCTGGACACCAGCCGGCCCCGGCCAGACCGTTGGCCAAATTGCCCCCAGTGACGTTGACGCGCTCGCTGCTTTTCTCCAGGCTTCAGGCTGGCAATGCCTTTACGGGATCAACCTGGGCGGCTCGGGTCCCGCGCCTTACACCAACGGCTCCATCACTGCCGCCACCACGCCTGCGCTTGCTGCCGCTGAAGTCGCGTATGTAGCCTCCAAACTCGGATCCTCGCTTCTCGGTATTGAGATCGGCAACGAGCCGGACCTTTACGGGAACTCGTACTACACCGGCACAACTTGGAACGTCTCCGCCTTAGAGACCGTCTGGGACCAGTTCCGGATCGCAATCCTTGCCCAGACGCCCGGTGTCAGCATTACCGGCCCCGCCGATGCTGGTAATGAGTCCAAATGGACTGTCCCTTTCGGCCAGTGGGCCACCAAGAGCAAAATCTCCCTTCTTACGCAGCATTACTACCGAGGGAACGGCCAGTCGGCATCGTCTACCGCCGCAAACCTCATCACGCCCGATACAAATCTCGTCAACGACCTTGCAACTCTCAAGGCCGGTGCTCAGGCTATCGGAATCCCATACCGTATGGCCGAGTGCAACTCCTATTACAACGGCGGAGCATCTGGCGTAAGTAACTCCTACGCTTCTTCGCTCTGGGTCATCGACTACCTCTTCGATTGCGCACTCGGCGGAGCATCTGGGGTCAACTTTCATGGCGGCGGGGGCGGCTCAGGCTACACACCCATCGCCGACTCAGGCGGCACCGTCATTGGCCCGCGCCCCGAGTACTACGGCATCTTCTTTTTCACTCTCGCCGGGCAGGGAAGTCTACTCAACACCGCGCTCAGCGCCGGCAGCCTTAACGCCACCGCGTATGCCGTCAAGACTTCCTCCGGCGGTCTCAACCTTATCGTCAGCAACAAAGACCTCACCAACAACCTCAGCCTCACCATTCAGCTTCCGCAGTCCGCAACCAGCGCCACTCTCATCCAGCTAAGCCAACAGTCCGCCGACCTCACTGCCACCAGCGGCGTCACCATCCAGGGCGCCAGCATCGGCACAGACGGCTCGTTCTCAGCCGGCTCTGCGTATGCGCTCTCTACAGGCGGCACGCATCTCGGCTGCTATGTACCCGCTCTGAGCGCCGTACTCATTCAAATCTCTTAAACATCACAGCCAAGCCCGCACAGAAGGCGTAAACTTTCCGGCAACTGAAATCCAGAAAGCAGGCAAGCCATGGATTTCCCAAACGCTTTTATAGGTAAAAAGACCCAGCCTACCAGCAAAGAAGTCAACGTCAAATTAGGGCCTTCTGCACCCACATGGAACGAGCTCATCGCATGGCTTAAAAGCCGGGGTATCGAGTGCAAGGAGTGGAAGTCGATCTCGCCCAAGTATGGTTGGTCTCTGCGTCCCACGCTCAAGGCGCGAACCATTCTCCACCTGGGTCCGTGTGAAGGCTGCTTTCGCGCCTCCCTGATTCTTGGCGACAGGGCAGTAGCCGCGGCCCGAGCCAGCGATCTGCCTCTCAATTTGCGCAATGAAATTGCAGAGGCGCGGCGTTACGCTGAAGGGACCGGTGTACGGCTCGTCATTCGTGAGTCCAAAGATCTCGAATCCGTCCGCAAGCTCGTCGAGATCAAGCTCCAGAACTGATCCTCTGCCCCACTGCTACGATCCGTTGATTGCCGCCAGGGAGTGGAACTGACTCTCGCCACGAGAATCCTGTTCCCGCTGCGTCCTTCAAGCGCTGCAGCTCAGTTTCTGTCGTCATCAGCGCCAGCCATCCGCCCGGCCTCACCAGATCAACCGCAACCGGCACGGCCTCGGCCATCCGATCCACCGCACGCATCGCCACGCAGTCGAACTGTTCCGCAAGTGCTTCCGCCCGGCCGGCATGGACTGTTGCCGAAAGCCCTAGCACTCGCACCGCTTCACGCAAAAACGCGGCCTTTTTTCCCTGCGATTCCGCCAGCGTCACCCGAACCTCCGGTCGGCACAGCGCCACCGGAATCCCCGGCAGCCCAGCCCCCGATCCAAAGTCGAGTAATGTCTTGATCTCTACGGGTAAATTTCTTGCAAATACAATAGATTCAATAATATGACGTGATAAAACTCCTTCTTCGTCCCGAATCGCAGTCAGATTCGTACGCGCATTCCAGCGAAGAATAAGCGAAACGTAATCGCTCAACATCCTTGCAGATTCGGCGCTCACCGTTGCCAACCCCGCTTCGGCCAGCAACTCGTTCAGCCGGCTCATCCCTGAGCGACCGAAGCTGCAATCTGTGGTGGCTGCCATGCCTCAGCAGCCTCTGCGAATGCCGCAAAGATCGCACGTGACAACGTGCTCACCGTATAGGTCCGTTCTGGGTGCCACTGCACCGCGACGACAAAGTGCTCCGGTGCATCCAGTTCCACAGCCTCAATCACTCCGTCAACCGGAGAAACTGCGCTCACCAGCAGGTTGTCGCCCGGCACACGCACCGCCTGGTGATGGCTCGAGTTCACCTCTGCCCCACGCTCGCCGATCGTCTCACCACTCACCTGTAGCAGAGCCGCCAGCCGCGAACCCTCCGCAATCTGCACCGGATGCGCCCGCACTACGTCGCGACCTGGCGCATGGTTCACTTCTGTCTTCAAATCCTGAATCAGTGTCCCATTCCGCCACACGTTCAACGTCTGCGTCCCATGACAAATGGCCAGAATCGGCTTCTTCAAGTTGAATGCGTCCTGCAGCAGTAACTCGTCCACCGCCGTCCGTGCGGCATCTGCAGGCCCGCACTCCGGAATCGCCTCTTCCCCATACCGCTGCGGATCTACATCGAACCGGCTCCCCGGCAGCAATACTCCCTTTACGCCTTCCAGCATCTTCGCCACGCGCGCCTGCGGCTCGTCTACTGGAATTACCACAACCTGCGCACCTGCGGCCTCTAATGCCTCCATGTACTGAGGCAACGCGCGGCCGTTGTACTCAACATCTGCGCTCGTAGGTTCGGGAATCGCAATCAGTGCAGGCATAGCACCAGTTTAGAGCCTGTGATTAACTTTCGCGTGGGTGGCGCTGGGAGCCAATTTTTAACGAGTTCTGGGAGCGAGAAGTGCCGCATACCAAGTGTCTGTCGGCAACGAGCGACAACGAAATCGGAAAAATTGGCCCCAGCCCTTTGGGTGGCGAGGGAAAGTTAATAACCGGCTCTCAGCGCGCCATCACGCGTCCGCGTGCAGCGGCGTCTCCTGGCTGGCCGCAAAGCTGCTGGGGCTCTCCGTCTCCAGCATCTCAGTGATTGCCGTCCGAAGCCGTCCAGTTAGCTCTTCGGTCTGCCGCGGCGTCATCCCCTTGGTCTCGATCGGCTCGCCCACGCTCAGCGTCAACTCACCGGGATAGAAATGATGCGTGTGAATCGGCAGCAGATCGTACACGCCATCCAGTGCTATCGGCACCAGCGGTACCTGCGCGCGAATCGCCAGGTAAGCCGCGCCTGAAAGAAACGGCTGCAGCTCGCCTGTCGGGGTTCGCCCGCCTTCGGGAAACACGAACAGCGGCATCCCACCGCGCAGTGCCTTCACGCCAGCGCTCAGGCTTGCCAGGCTCGCATGCGGATTTGCCACATCAATCGGAATCTGTCCCGAACGGTTCAGATACCATCCGATAAACGCAATCGGCCACAGCTCCTTCTTCGCCAGGATACGGAACTGAAACGGCAGGGACGAAAACACCACCGGCGTATCCATGTATGATGTGTGATTTGCCGCATACACCGCCACCGGATGCATGCGCAGTCTCTCCGCGCCGCGCACCGTCACCCGGCAACGCGAGATCCACACGCATGCACGCGCCCAGGCCTGTGCAATCCGGTGCTGCATCCGCCCAGTATTATCGAAAATCGATACAAGCAGTGCCATCGACCCATAGAAACAGGTCACCAGGGTCAGCACCGGCGTTTGAATCAGGTTGGTTCTCCACCGGTAAAACCGCGGAACCGGATTGGGTCGCCTGCGCTTCACTTTTCGCCCCTCACCAGAATCCCGCGTGCTTCGCCCACCAGATAAACTGAACCCGACACAACCACCGTGCCGCCTGCTGCGCGGTCTCCCGCTATTTGCAGCGCCTCGCGCACGCTCTCCGTAGCAGCCGCCGGCGTGCCTGTCATCTTGGCCGCGGCCAGCAGATCATCCATTCCCGTTGCACGCGCCGCATGGATAGGCGCCAGAACTACCTGCTCGAACAGCGGAAACAGTATCTGTGCCATCTCTGCCGCCGGCTTATCTTTCAGGCAGCTGAACACCAGCACCCGCGGCCGCTCATCATTCAGAATCCCGCGCAACCCCGACCGCAGCGCCCACGCGCCCGCCGGATTATGCGCCACATCCAGTACCCACTCCACGCCGCCGCCTGAGATGCGCTCCAGCCTTCCCGGCCACCGCGTCTTTTTGATTCCATCTGTAATCGCCGCGGCAGTCACCCGGACTCCGTGCCTCTCCGCCAGTTCTACAGCCGTCGCAATCGCCAGCGCCAGGTTGCGATGCTGATGTGCGCCCTTCAGCGGCGAATCCACCACCGCATCCGCGCCCAGTGCCTTCACCGTGTATGCTTTGTCGCCGCTATCTGCCGCCGGCATATATGGCACCGCGCTCACTCCGCGCACTTCGAGTTCCGTGGCCACCTCGCCTAGCGCCTGGTTCGCCTCAGGATGCTGCGGCAGTGTCACCATCGTCCCATTCCGCCGCAGAATGCCTGCCTTCTCCCGGGCGATCGCACCAATCGTATCGCCCAGCCACTCCATGTGATCGAGCGAGATATCGGTAATCACTGAGATCAGCGGTTCCACGATATTCGTCGCATCCAACCGCCCTCCCATACCCACTTCGAGCACAGCAATCTCCACGCCCGCCTCCGCAAAGTAGGCAAACGCAAGCGCCGTCAGAATCTCAAAGTAGCTCGGCATCTGTGGCAGCTTTTCATCCAGCACAAGCTGCTGCGCCGCATCGTGCACACGAAAGTACATCCGGGCAAAGTCGTCGTCTGAAATCTCCGCGCCATCCAGACGAACCCGCTCATTCGCCCGCTCCAGATGCGGCGACGTATACAACCCTGTGCGCACCCCGGCCGCCTGCAGAATCGCCGCCAGCGTCGACGCCGTCGATCCCTTGCCGTTTGTGCCCGCAATCAACACCGAGCGGAACCGCTTCTGCGGATCACCCAGTGCCTCCAGCAGCACACGAATCTCATTCAGCGAAAACTTTCGCCTCGGCTGCCCCGGCTTCGCAAAAAGCTCCGGCGCCATGGCATTCAATTGTTCAATTGCCGCCGCGTAGGACATGGAATCTACAGTATAAAAGCCGGGCGGAATGCACGTCAGTCTCTCGGAGCGGTGGCGGTCACACGAAATAAGTGCTCCAGGTCCCCGGCATTAGGGGACCTGCAAAAGCAGGACACTTAGCCAGCCGTTCAGAAGTCGCAAATAGATCACGTCAATTCGCCGATGGCCGCTCCGCCCGATCCACCACCAGCGCCTCAACCGGTCCGCGTGTCGCTTCCAGCTTCAGCCCTAGCTCCTGCTGAATCGCCGTAAAGAACGGCGGGCTCTGTGCATCCACCGGAGCCACCGGAACGTCGCCGCCAAATTGCGTCTCATCCGGAGCCCATTCCAGATCGAAATCGTATCGCCCCGTCAACCCGGTCTTATCCACCACGGGCCGATCCAGCACCGCCCTCTGCAGCAGCGAGACAAAATCCCCCATCGTCGCATTCCGCGCCGGCAGCACCAGCTTCTGCGGATACACCGTGCTGATCAGTTGCGGCGGATCCTCAGGAGCCCCCTTGCTCTCCCGCAGCCCCGGCCTCACCCCTCCCTTCGCAACCTCCAGCGCGTAAATGGAAAATTCTTTCGATTCGCGATGAAAGCTCAACTGAAACCGGTCCGCCAGCAGCGTGCGCAGCATCGCCATCTGCTCATCGTGGCTCGGCCGCTTGTCGCCCGGCGTCAGCGCCAGAATGTCGTAGTGGTCCGAGTCCATCCACTCCGGTCCGCCCGAGATCGCCTTCGGATTCAAATCGTACGCCGCAGCAATCAGCAGCTTCAGCGTGTAATCCTTCTCGACAAACCGGTTCGTGCCCTGCATCACGATGTACCGGCCAGCCTTCGCATCGTGCTCCACCGGCTTGATCGTCGCTACTTCAAACACCGGCGTTGCGGCAGAAGCCGACTGCTCACGCGCACAGAGCAACGCTGAAAATGAAACGAGCAAAATCGCAACCGCAAGTCGACGGACCATCCAGCACCTCGCTGCACGGCCATCTTCTCACACCTGCGGCTCACTGCCGCAGTAGCACTTCCAGCGCCTTGCGCGCATTCTGCAGGCACTCGCGGGCCTCGTCTTCCGACAGCAGCCCTTGGTGTACAGCCTTCCTCCCCGTATCGTTCACCTGGTTTGCCACCCGCGGAAAATCAGCATCGATTCCTGTCATCTGCAGATTGTCATTGACCTCGCGCAGCAGATTCCCCAGAGTTGCCGTATTGCGGTATCGCGTCTTCACCAGCTTCGCCAGCGCCGCCGGCAGCCTCTGCTTCAGCGCCTCCTCCAGCACAGATCGGCACATCACCGCGCATGCCGTGAACAGCCCGAAGAAGTAGCACCGTGTCGCCTCATCCAGATAGCGATCCGCCTCCTCCGAGCTCGCCGTCGCCACCACGCACTCGCGCAGATGTGTCGCTCGCATAACCGCCGGCTCAACCAGCTCCAGTTGCTCCATCGCAAAAGCCGCACGCAGCAGGTCATTCTGCTGCCCGTCCAGAGCCCGCTGAATCGCCTGCCATGCCGGAGTCTTGCGCTCTCGGCCCGCGCGCTGCAGCCGCGTCAGTTGTGTCAGCCGTTGCCGCGCGTGGTGAATAAATCCCTGCCGCATCTCCTGCGCCATCTTCTTCCATCCCGCGACAAACCCCTTCGGATCCTCCTTATACCGCTCACGAAGCTCCTCGTACACTACCTCCGGCAGCACATCTTTCAGCTCGGCAAACCGTCCCGTCCGCGCCAGCTCCGCAATCGCCTCGCAGAACTCCCGTCCCGGTGCGCCCTCTACCGACATCTGTTCCAGCGCATTCTCCAGCCGTCCAATGTCGATCGGCATCACTCTCAACCCCTGCTCTCAAAAGTCCACCTTCTACTCTAGGAGCAAAACACCTCCTCATCCCGCCCAAAGGCTACGTCCAGATAATCGCCGTACAGGATTGGAACCTGAATTCCCGCCACGGAATCCACCGCCGTCAACCCATCTGTGGAAGCCGTGGAACCCACGTCCACTGTGGATTTGCCGTCCGCCTCAAACCCTTGTCCTGCCTGCACCGGAACCCGCTATCCACACAATCCATCCGCAATCCACACCCGGTTTTCAATCGCCTGTGAGACTCGTGGAAGACCCGTCACCTTACTTCCTGCTTTGCGGCCACTTTTGCAAATCTCCTCTCTTCCACAGCCGCGTTTTAGAAAATCCGCACCACGTCCAGGCCCGCTCCAGATGCGCATTTCGCCTCGATTCCCACTTTTCCTTCCGCACTACGGAGATAACTGTCTTTTTCTTTTTCTAAAACACACAGAACCCTATCCGCCTCACCGCATCAACTGCCCGACATCGTTCTACTCCGAATGCCAAACAGGATCGAACCTCGTAACACCCAATTGCCGCAGAATCCAGAAAACGCCCATGTTTTCCACGCCCACCAAATTTGAGAGATGAATACAATCAAGAGGAACAAAAGACAGCCGTTTTCGCTCTGCCTCAAAGTGGTAGAGTGAGGCCAGAGCAGAAAACAGGCTTTCGGAACGAGGGTGGGCATATGCCGATTGTCGAAACCGAAGTAGAGAAGCCGGCTGCTCAGGGGGCAGCGATGGAGATTAGCGTAAGCCGCCAGGATCTGCTGAAGGAGCTCACCGCCACGCAGAGCGTAGTTGAGCGCAAAACCACCATCCCTATCCTCTCCAACTTCCTGCTCGAGGCCGACGGCGACAGCCTCACCATCACCGCCACCGATCTTGACCAGGCCATCCGCACCAGTGCCTCGGTCAAGGTCAAAAAACCCGGTGCCTGCACCATTCCCGCGCGCAAGCTTTACGACTACATCAAGCTCCTGCCCGACGGTGAAATCTCCATCAAGCTCCTCGAGAATCACTGGGTGCAGATTCGCAGTGGCCGTTCGAACACCAAGATCGTCGGCATGGCACGCGCCAACTATCCGCAGGTTCCCGAGTTCCCGTCCATCGCCGCTACCAGCATCTCCGTCCCCGCGCTCAAGACGCTCATCGCCCGCACCATCTTCGCAATCTCCAACGAGGAGTCGCGCTACACGCTCAACGGTGCGCTGCTCATCCTCAAGGCTGAGTCCATGGCGATGGTTGCCACAGACGGCCATCGTCTGTCATTTGTCGAAAAGCCCGGTGAAACCCTCGACGGCATCAGCGGAGAAAAGCGCGTGCTCATTCCGCGCAAGGCGCTTCAGGAGCTCCAACAGCTTCTCTCCAACACCGATGCCGAAAAGCTCGACTTCGCGGACGACGAACACACACTCTTCTTCCGCGTGGGCCATCGCACCCTCAGTTCGCGCAAGCTCACCGGTCAGTTTCCCAACTTTGAGGCCGTCATGCCGCGCGACAACACCAAATCCGCGGTCGTCCGTTCCAGCGAGCTTTCAAGCGCCATTCAGCGCGTCGCGCAGTTTGCCGACGAGCGCTCGGGCGCGATCCGCATGCGCCTTGAGGCCAACGAGATTCGCATCAGCGCCAACTCCACTGAGTCCGGCGAGTCCGAAGACACCATCGACACGCCCTACTCCGGCGACCCGATTGTCGTGGGCTTCAACTCGTCCTACATCATCGATTTTCTGAAGGCGCTCAACAACGAAGGCGAAGTCCGCCTCGAGTTCAAGGACTCACAGTCCGCCGGTCAGATGCGCCCCGAAGACCCTGACGCTGAGTACAAGTACCGCTACGTGCTGATGCCCATGCGCATCTGAAGCCACACTCACCCCACCTTGAACGACAAATCCCGGCCGCAAAGCCGGGATTTGTCATTTTGGACGTTACACAAGTAGCAACGACTGGCACCGTATTCATCCCCGCGCCGAACTATCTTTTTCTTCCGTTCCGACCCGGAAAACGTACCATTTGTGCAACTTTCGGGTCATTTCGTCACAAATTTCTCCTTTACACTTAGATAAAGAAAACTTCATACTCATTCCTACACCGGATTTCGGGGGCGTCCGAGCTGGACCTGTCCATTCTGGCGTGGAAATCCGGCAAGACGATAGCGTTCAAAGCCGGTTGAGTTTCAATGATTGATTGCGTTTCAGGTCCCCTCTTATTGCAGGGACCGCGCGGTTTGATCCCACTCGGAGGCATTCGATGCGAAATTTTATTGGCAGGCTCACTGTAGTTGCCTTACTCGCTCTCTTCGCTACATTCACACATGCGCAGAACCTGGCATCCATAACCGGCACGGTAACCGATAGCTCAGGCGCAGTGATAGCAGGCGCAAGCGTCACGCTTGAAAACGCGTCCACAGGCGTCGTGGCCTTTAAGACGTTAACCAACGCCCAGGGCTCGTACACCATTGCCAATGTGGCCCCGGGCCCAGGCTACAAAATTACTTTCTCCGCCAACGGGTTCAAGTCTGTAGTCATCACAGGAATTTATCTAAATGTGACCACCACGCGGACTCAGAACGCCAAGCTTGACGTCGGCTCTGAGGCGCAATCGGTCGAGGTTTCCGCATCTGCAGAGAACGTAACTCTCAACACGACCGATGCGACGGTCGGCAACAACTTCCAGGTAGCGGAACTCAACGATCTTCCCGTCGCCAATAGAGACAACCCATCGGCGTTGTTTTATCAGCAGCCGGGCGTTACGCTTTCCGGCGCTGTGACTGGCGCACGCACTGACCAGAGCAACGTCACCGTCGACGGCCTCGAAGTCAACGACAATGCCACTGGCCAGTTTGGCGATATCATCGCCAACGCACCTGTCGACTCAGTCCAGGAGTTTCGTGGCGTCACTGCCGATCCACTCTCCAGCTCCGGCCAGGGTGGTGGTGGTCAGTTTGAGCTGGTAACAAAGAGCGGCACCAACCAGTTTCACGGCGCGCTTGTTGAGTATCACCGCGATACCGATCTGCAGGCCAACAACTGGTTCAATAACAACTCAGGAACCCCGCGGCCTCCGCTCATCCGTAACCAGTTTGGCGGCAACATCGGCGGCCCCATCTGGCGTGACAAGGCTTTCTTCTTCTTCGATTGGAACAGCCGCAAGGATACGGTGAGCAACCTTGTCGACCGTACTGTTCCCATCGGAACCAATACCAGCGGTTATCGCGGCGGCCAGCTCTCGTACGTCACGGATGAAGGTGATGTCAACACCTTGACGAACACCCAGCTTGCGGCGCTTGACCCTAACGGCATCGGCTGGAACCAGGCCGAGCTTGCTCTATTCCAGAAGCGTTATCCCCAAGCCAACGACTTTTCCGGCGCCGTCGGCGATCTGGTCAACACTGCGGGCTATCGTTTCAATGCGCCCGTTCCACTTACCGAAAACGACTACGTCGAGAAGATAGACTACACCCTCAACGACCACATGAAGCTCTGGGGAGTCGGTCACGTCGCTCGCGAATCGGCTACAGAAAGCGCAATTCAATTTCCCGGCGACCCCACAACCGCCCCGCTTTACGACCACAGCTACTCATGGGCAGTCGGCCACACCTGGACCATTGGCAGCAATAAGTTGAATCAGGCTGAGTTTGGTGAGACCTTCGAGGACTTCGACTTTCACATCATCTACAACCCTCAGGGTGCCAACCAATACACCTTCGGCGGACTCAGCGGACCGTACGCGGGCGGAAACAACTCACAGGCGCGCACCTATCCCATCCCTGTTGTGCGCGACGACTTCAGTTGGCAGAAGGGAAACCACAACTACACTTTTGGTGGCACCTTCAAGTGGGATACCCCTGACGAGTTTGCAGCTGAAGACTACAACTTCCCCACCGTCGGCCTCGACACCAATGCGGGGTTTCCTGGGCTGTCAAACGGGCAGCGGCCTTCAGATATTGATGGTGATTACATCGACATCTATGACAGCGCCTATGCCACCGCACTCGGTGTAGTTCCCGCTGTCAACAGCAACTTCAACTACAACAACAAAGGCGCAGTGCTGCCGCAGGGCACCGGTCTCGACCTTAAGTATCGCTACTACGAGACAGAGGTGTATTTCGGAGACACCTGGAAGATCAGACCGAATTTCACCATTTCTTACGGTGTGCGCTACCAGAACTACACCGTTCCTTATGAGATGCGCGGTGAAGAAGCCATCACCAACCTCAATCTCAACGGAACAACCTCGACATTTGACTGGGATAAATACTGGAATGACCGCTTGAAGCAAAGTGCGGCGGGCGACGACAATCCCGCTACACTCCCTTTTCTCCAGTTCATCTATGGTGGCAAGGTCAACCATCAGCCGGGTTACTTCCACCCCAGCAACAAAAACTTTGCTCCGCGCGTTGCCTTTGCATGGAGTCCGGGTTCTGACTCGAAAACAGTCATTCGTGGTGGAGGTGGAGTTATCTATGATCACTCGCTGATCAATGCTCTCCAGTTCCAGCAGTTGCAGACCTCCTATGTATTCGAGTCCAGCAACACGAATATCTTTGCCAGTTCCGGTGATGCTACCGGTACTCTCGAGTCATCTCCAAGATTCGCAGGCCTCAGCAATCCGCCTCAGCCGCCGGCAGCTCCGGCCATTGTCACACCCTTCATTCCTTTCGTTGATTTCTCCGAAGGGCCCTACCCCTATGGCTTGGGCTATGGGGAGTTCAACCTCATGATGGACACCAAACTGAAGACTCCTTACTCAATTCAATTCAATTTGGGATTCCAGCATGAGTTTCCGCAGGGCTACATCCTCAAGATGGACTATGTTGGCAGGCTCGGTCGTCGCTTGCTCGCCGTTGCTGACAGCAGCCAGTTGCTCGATTTTCCTGACAACACCGGCGGCTCGACCCAGACCATGGGCCAAGCCTTTGGCGCCGTGACCACACAGTTGCGCCAGAACAAGGCGGCTGGTCAGTCTGCCTATGGGGCCATTCTCAACCTCTCGCCACAGCCGTGGTTTGAGGATATGGCAGCAGGCATCAACGATCTGATCAACTACTACGACGGGACTAGCTTCACCACTGCAACCCAGGCCATTGCATACGGCTTCTATCCGCTGCCGCAGCGCGGAGACTTTTCGGATACGATCCAGGGTATCGCCTCGACCGGCTACTTGGGCCCCAACGTAGGCATGGCCTCACAGTTTGCCAGCAACTCGGTCTGGACTAACAAGGGATCATCCAACTACCACGGCCTCCTCGTCACCCTCCACAAGAACGTTGGATATGGACTTCGCTTCGACCTCAACTACACCTGGTCGCACTCTCTCGACAACGTCTCGCTCATCGCTAACAGCATTGCGGCCAGCAACGGCTTCGGCTTCATCTGCGATGTGCAGCGTCCACGCGAGTGTCGCGCCAACTCAGACTTCGATGTTGCTGCTGAGTTGAACGGCAACTTCATTTACGATCTTCCGTTCGGCCGCGGCCGGACCATAGGCGCTACCATGCCTTTCTGGCTCAATGAGGCCGTGGGCGGATGGACTATCAGCGGCCTGCCCACATGGCACGCAGGTCTTCCCTACAACGCTACGGCAAATGCCTATATCACGAGCTTTGCTAACAACGCACCTGCAACGCTCATCGGACAGACTGGCGCACTCAAGCCAAAGCTGCATGGTGGCCGGGGGCAACGTCTCCAGGCCTTTGCCAGCGGCCCGGCGGCTCTGGCGGCCTTTCAGGGACCAACAGGATTCGATATCGGAAGCCGCAACAACCTGCGCGGACCGCAGTACTTCGACATCGATCTGGGCTTGGCCAAGACCTTCCCCATCTGGGGCGAAAGGACCTGGCTCAAATTCCGCTGCGATGCGTTCAATGCGCTCAACCACCCGAACTTCAGCAACCCGAATGTCGATATCACTCAGGCCAGCGGCGTGCCCTTCGGCACCATCACGAGCATGAATGGTTCCGCTCGTGTTCTCCAGGGTGCTCTCCGCCTCGAGTTCTAACTCGACTCAACCCTAAACAACAATGACCCGGCAGCAATGCCGGGCCATTCTTTTTGCGATCTCGTCTGTCAGAGATTTTCAGCGTGCTCATCGCACGAGCATCTATGCCGCCGCGGGCGTCTTCAAAAACTCAAGCGCGCGCACCAGATAATCCTTCAAATCTTTCCGGTGCACCACCGCATCGAGAAACCCCTTCTCCAGCAGAAACTCTGACCGCTGGAATCCTTCCGGAAGCTTCTGTCGGATCGTCTGTTCGATCACCCGCGGCCCCGCAAAGCCGATCAGCGCACCCGGCTCGGCAATATTCAAGTCGCCCAGCATCGCAAAGCTTGCCGTCACGCCGCCTGTTGTCGGATCGGTCAGCACGCACACATATGGAACCTTCGCATCATCCAGCAGAGCCAGCCCTGCAGATATCTTGGCCATCTGCATCAGGCTCACAATGCCTTCCTGCATGCGCGCCCCGCCGGAGACAGCGACAATGATGAGCGGCTTGCGCGCCTCACGCGCTCGATCGATGGCGCGAGCAATCGTCTCGCCCACCACAGCGCCCATTGAGCCGCCCGCAAAGGCGTACTCCATCGCGCACATTACTACGTCGTGCTGCCCAAGCTCGCCGTTGGCGCTCAGAATCGCATCCTTCAGCCCAGTCTGCTCCTGTGCCTTGCGCAGTCGGGCCTTATACGACTTCACGTCGGTGAAGTTCAGTGGATCGGTCGACTCAAGTCCGCCATCGAAAAGTGTGTAACCCGGCTCCAGCAGCATATCCAGCCGCTGTTGCGCACTCAGCTTGAAGTGGTGCTGGCACTTCGGGCAAACGTGCAGGTTCGCCTCTAGATCTGCCTTCCAGATCGTCGCCCGGCAGCCGGGACACTTCGTCCACAGTCCTTCCGTGCGAACCCTTTTCTCGCCGTCGCCCACGCCGTTCTCAGGCTCCGGCTCAAACTCTCCGTTTTCGCGCTTGAACCACGACATACCGAACCCTATTGTAAATGCAGCGCGCGCTCACGACCTCAAATACGCGTCGTCCCCATCAATCCAGTCCTGCCGAGGCGGATTAAAGATGTCCAGCGCCACTGAGTCTTCGAGCGCAACTACCTCATGCGGCGCGTTCGGCGGAATGCACAGAATCTCACCGGCCCGCACCGTTACCTTGCCTTCTTCAAGCAGAAAATCCAGTGCTCCGGCCACCACGTGGCTCACCTGCTCGTTTACGTGATAGTGCAGTGGCACGTGCGCGCCTTTCTTCAGCACCAGCCGCGCCAGCATCGTCCCCGTGCCTGTCACATACTGCCGCGTTATCAGCGGATTCATTTGCTCTGGCTCAATCTCCGCCCAGCGAAAATGCCTGCATGCCGCCACAATTTCCTCCAGCTCAATACTCAATCCCGCGCTGTGCCAGAATCCCCTTCTGATACGCGTGCTTCACCTCGCGCATTTCTGTTACCGTATCGGCCAGCTCCACCAGCAGCGGATGCGCATTCCGTCCTGTCAGAATCACGTGCACCATCTCTGGCCTTCCCTTCAGCGCTTCGGCAACCACTGCCGGGTCAAGCATCTTGTACCCAATCGCGTAGTTGATCTCATCCAGAACCACCATATCCCACTCACCGCTATAGATCGCTTCACGTGCCTCGTTCCAAGCCTCTTCCACCATGCGGATGTCTTCCGGATCGGTCTCTGCGCCACCCACTTTCACAAACCCGCGTCCCATCTGCTTCAGCACCAGGTTCCCGCCAAAGGCCTCCGCTGCGTCAAGCTCTCCGTAATGCCATGAGCCCTTAAGGAACTGCAGCACCAGCACCCGCATTCCATTGCCCACAGCACGCAGAGCTGTCCCCAGCGCCGCTGTAGTTTTGCCCTTCCCAGGCCCCGTATTGATCAGAATCAGTCCGCGCCGCTCGTCCGTCATATTTCAGTTGTCAGCCCTCAGTGAATAGTGATCAGTAACTTTGTTCAGCCCAAACACCCGTCGCATGCGCCACAAGCCTTCGCCGCAGCAGGGAAAACTGTCACTGTTAACTGACCACTGTCTCAACTCAATGTCCACTATGATACGGATGCCCGCTCAGGATCGCGAAAGCCCGGTAGATCTGTTCGGCCATCACCAGCCGCGCCAGCTGATGCGCTAGCGTCATTGGCCCCAGTGAAAGCATCAATCCCGCCTGCTTGTGTGCCAGGTCGCTCCACCCATCCGCCGGCCCTATGGCAAACACAACATGCTGCTGTCCCTCATCCCGGCGCGCACCCAGCCACGCAGCCAGCGCCTCAGACGTCATCTGCCGCCCCCGGCTATCGAGCAGCACCGCCACAGCCGCCGTCCGCCCGCGCTGTTTTCCAAGCCACTCCAGCAGCGTTTTCTCGTCCTTGAAGCCACGCGCCTCGCACTGGGCAAATGCCTTGCAGCGTTCCAGATACCCCCGGATCAGCTCCTCATACCCATCCCGTGCCGCCGACCCTACGTGCGCGAGCGTAACCTGCATGCAGAGCAGCATAACGCATCGGTCAGTTGCTCTTGCCATCCAGTTCTCGAGCGCCCTTCTGAATCGGCCCAAACACTCCGTGATTCCCAAAGCGCGGATTCTGATTGAAACGTCGAATTTAAAGCCAGACAATTCCAAAATTCAGTAATTTTGCAATCTATATACCAAATTTCATATACTCGTCGCTTATGCAATCCATTTTCTTCCAGATAAGTCATTTATTTTCAATGTCATAAGTTGAAGGCCCAGATTGGCACATCTCGTGCAACTAATGGGTGAGCATTTTAACGCCTTTCTTCTAACCTGCTCGATCCACATGAAGTAAGAAGCGGCTAAGCCGTATCCCGCATAAGTTGTCGGTTTTGTTTTCGCAGTCACTTGGAGGATTTAAATGCGATTTTTCCGGATGCACATTTCAGCTCTGGCCCTTTCGCTTGCGCTTGTTTGTGGTTTCACCATGATTGCCGTTCAACCCGCTGCTGTTATGGCTCAGGAAACCACCGGCGGGCTGCAGGGCACGGTAAAAGACGCCTCGGGCGCCATCGTCTCGGGTGCCAAGGTTGTTCTTACCAGCCCCTCGCTCATCGGCAGCAAAGAGCTCATCACAGATACAAGCGGTTACTATCGCTTTGCAAATCTTCCCCCTGGCACATATTTGCTGACAATTAGTGCGCAAGGCTTTAAGACCTTCAAGCGTGACAGCATCGTCATCGAAGTCGGGCACTTGCCCACCGTAGATGCCTCTCTGCAGGTAGGCGCCGAAGCCACCACAGTCGAGGTTACCGGCGAATCCCCAGTCATCGACACCACCACCACGCAGAACCTGACCAACGTCAATAGCCAGGCGTTGCAGAACTTGCCCACCGGAATCAGCTTTCAGTCGGTGATTCAGTTTGCACCTATGGCGCGTGAGGAACCCCTATCTGGTATGCAGGCCAGCGGCCACGGAACCGGCGGCAGCGGTGGTTCTATGCCCGGCAGCAGCGGCAACGGCCAGAGCTTTGGCTACTCCATTGGCGGCGCTGCCGACTCAGAGAGCAGTTATCTCGTCGAGGGCCAGGACACAGAGAATATCTCCGGCGGCTATTCCAAGGCCAATGTGCCCATGGACTTCATCCAGGAAGTGCAGATCAAGACTTCAGGAGTCGAAGCCGAGTACGGCGGCGCTCTTGGCGGCGTAGTCAACGTCATCATGAAGAAGGGTGGAAACGAATTCCACGGGTCCATCTTCTCCACTTATGAATCGTCCGGGACAGATGCGAACCCGGTGAACGCGTTTCTGCGCTATGACCCCACCGATGCTGGCAGTGCGCCCCTTCGCCAGGACCCCGCCAGCCAGATCTATTCTCCGCAAAAGGGACATTTCCGAACTGTGCAACCTGGAATCCTCGTCCAGGGTCCGATCTACAAAGACCGTCTCTGGTTTGTTGCCGGATTCGATCCTCTGATCCAGTCCCGCGCGCGCACGGTGAACTTTGGCAGCTACGACGACAACGCCGGCAACCAGTACTTTACTCAGGACCGCCAGCAATATTTCGGGTATGGTCGAATCGACGCCGCGCTGACATCGAAGATCCGCGTCTTCGGCTCATGGCTTTATCAGTACGCGCGGGAAACCGGTGCGGAAATACCCACCTCTGACCCGACCTCGTCTGAGTCCGGCTATCTGAATACGGCAATCCTGAATCCGCTGTCGCTTTACTCTCACGGACTCGGATGGTCGGCCCCGAACGCCACATTCAACACCGGTGCTGACATCACGCTGAACCAGCACCTGGTGGCCACAACGCGCTACGGCTACTTCTTTGATAACTACCACGATTTTGGATGGCCCACAAGCCTGCCCGATATCGTGTGGGCCAACAGCGGCACCGGCGGATGCGACAACTCGGGCTCCACGGCAGACCCCGTTAACTGCCCGAACGGAGGCGCGCTTTTGCCGGCAAATCTGCAAAAGGCAGACGGCACTTCCACGCAGCCGTACAACGACAGCTACACGCTGCTAAATGCCGACAAGCATTATCAGCTCAATCAGGATTTCGCTTTCTATAAGGGTGGCTGGTGGGGCACGCACAATTTGAAGTTCGGCTACCAGCTCAACCACCTTGTGAACTCGATCAGCCAGAATGGTAACGTGCCTTATGCGTTTATGACCCTCGGGACAGGTGCTTCCTATTCCGCGTTGACGACAACCGGTAGCGACAATTGCGATGCTCTGACTGAAGTCTGGGACACATGCGCAGGTCAATATGGCTACATCACAGTGCAGGATTTTTCGACTATCCTTACTGCTCCTGCCAGTGACTGGAACCATGCGTTTTATGTACAGGACAACTGGACGCTCGGCAAGGGTCTGACCCTCAACCTCGGCCTGCGTATCGAGAAGGAGAGTCTCCCCGCGCCGGCCGGAGTGAAGGTTCCCGCCATAGACTTTGGCTGGGGTGACAAGATCGCGCCTCGCCTCGGCGCGGCGTGGGACCCCACCGGCAAGGGTACGATGAAGATCTTCGGCAGTTATGGCGTGGTCAACGATGTCATGAAGCTCCTCCTCGCCCAGACATCGTGGGGTGCGCAGTCGTACGAGCAATGCAGCTATCCGATTGACTCGGATGGAACAACAGACAATTTCAGCATTTCTGATCTGGACATTGTTTTCAAGAACAACCGTGCCTGCCCGAATGGCGTTGCGACCACGCAGGCCAACTTCGCGAATGGCGTTCCACCGAATCTCAATGATGAGGCCTCCGGCGTCTCGATTATTGAGAACGTGAACTACCGTCCCTGGGAGCCGGTTGCGCCGGGAGTCAAGCCCTATCGCCAGCACGAGTACGTGGCCGGCTTCGATTACCAGATCAACCCGCGCCTGGCCTTTGAAATCCGCTATGACCGTCGCCGCCTCGATCACATTCTTGAAGACGCCTCGCTCTCAGACAAGGCGTGGGGAGAGATGTTTACTATCGTCAACCCGGGCGAAGGGGTGAATAAGACCATCGACAGTTACGCGTCTTATCTCGCCTCGCTCGGCCAGGCCTTTGGCGTGCCAGGCCAGGCGTTCAGCGACACCGCGGATTTCGGTTCCGCTTATGCTTTCGGTACGTGCCCGAGCTGCCCGCCGATGCCCAAAGCTGTCCGCAACTATGACGGTGTTGAGGCGCGGTTGATGATTAGTCCGCAGCATGGCCTGAGCGGTATGGTCAGCTATACCTACAGCAGCCTGTGGGGCAACTACACCGGTCTCACCACCACCGACCAGTCTGACGGTGGAGTTACGGGCCGCAACTCACCCGACACGACCCGCGCCTTCGATGAACCGTTCTACTACTTCGGCGCGAATGGCAAATCGAACAACGGAGCGTTGCCGACGGATCGGCCTAATGTGATCAAGGGCTATGCGTACTACACGCTGCCCTGGTTCAGGCGCCAGTCCACGAGTGTAGGAATCTTCCAGGACTTTCTCCAGGGTACGCCGCAGGGATCGTACTTCGATATCGGCGGCGCAACAACTGGCCAGCCTTATGATGGTGTCTTCGTTTGGGGTCGCGACAAGTGGGTTGACCTAACCACCGATTCGTCGGGAAACATAACCGTGGGCAATCCACATACCAAGCGGACCCCTTGGTACATTCAGAGCGATCTGAATGCATCGCATGAGGTGAAGATTGGAGACCAGAGAAGCATCTCCTTTGAAGTGACGGCTCTGAATGCGTTTAACCAGCATGCAATTGCCAGCTACTTCGAATCGATCGACTCATGGGCCTTCCCTGTCTCGGCACGCCCGGGTGGCCTGAGCATCGCCCATGGAGCTGCGTCGTACCAGGCGTATGAGTCTGGCTATGATCCGCAGACTTTGCTTAATGCACGCCCGATCGTCAAGAACTCGCAGTATGGCAGACCGTACCTCTTCCAAAATGGGCGTTCCGTTCGCTTTGGAGTGCATTACAGCTTCTAGCCTTTAACTGAACGCAAAGCACATCGGGGACCCTAGCTTTCGGGTCCCCGCTTTATTTGTTCTGTGAGATTTTGCCTTTAACTAACGGGAACGCTTGCTGCTCTTTTTGACGGGCGCCTTTTTTGCAGGCGCCGATCGAATTGCAGTCGGCTTCTTCGCAGAGGCCCTCTTCGCTGCTGCCGCGTCCTTCTTTGCCACGCCCTTCTTCAGGGCGCCGCCATCTGCAGCCTTGCCCCGCGCCGCCCGCGTCTTTTCTTTAAGTGCCGTCTTCAGTTCCTCGTCGAACTCCGCCGTTGTCAGCGGGCGCGCCGACTTGCGCAGCCTCTCAATGTCGTAAAACGCGCGCCGGTCCGCCAGAAACACGTGGATCACAAAGTCCACATAGTCCAGCAGAACCCACTCGCCCTGGCGACGGCCCTCCACTGAGTGCGCCATCACGCCGTGATCGCGCTTGAGACGCAGTTCTATCTCGTCGGCAATCGCGACTGCCTGACGGTCGTTGGTTGCCGATGTGATCAGGAAGAAATCCGCCAACCCGGAATCAACCGGGTCGAGCTCGAGTATCCGGGTATCCTGGCCCTTTTTCTCCTCACAAACTTTTGCAGCGGCCTGGACAAGAATGCGTGTTGGGTTGGGAATGCGCGTTTGTGGTTGCGCCTGCGTTGTGGTCATGCGTCGGAAAAGCTCTCCATCCCCAATCCTAAAGCATTTCTGCCGGTCCATCAGCGGTAAAGCCCGTGCTCCCGCACATACTCCGCCACAGCCGCTGGTACCATCGCGCTGCCCCCCCCAGATTTTTTCCTGCCTTTGCTGCCGTGCATCGACCTGCGAATCTCTGACGCGCTGATCGGCACATCGAGCCCCGGCAGCAGATACAGCACCGTACGCTCTCCCACTGTGTTCGTTAGCAGAAATCTGCGCATTTTTACTCCGCCGCGAGTCTCCTCCCGCATCGCTTTTT
>DASZXD010000048.1:0-5052 GCA_035546015.1 Occallatibacter sp. | reverse complement strand
CGCCAGACAATCAATTTGCATACATCAACGATCTTGGCGGCGACTGCATTCACATCTACCGGCCCGATCCAGCTACGGCTGCCATGAAGCCTGCTGGCACATATCATGGCGCACCGGGCTCGGGTGCGCGCACTTTGCATTTTCATCCCAACGGACACACGGCGTACTGCATGAATGAGCTTGTCTCCACCGTCGATGTGCTCGAATGGCACAAGACAGATGGCAGCTTGACGCTCGTCAAACGCATCCATCTGCTACCCGATGGCTACAACGGCCCCACGCGCGGATGCGACACGGTGATAACGCGCGATGGGCGTTTTGTCTACTTTGCCAACCGCGACGATAACTTTCTCTACACATTTCGTGCGGATGTAAAGACCGGAGCGCTCTCGCCCATTGCGCGATCGAACTGCGGTGGAAAAACTCCGCGCAACTTTGTGCTTGATCCCACGGAGCGTTGGATGCTTGTGGCCAATCAGGACTCGAATCTGCTGAGCATCTTCGCGCGCGATCCGCAAACTGGCAAACTCGCAGACGATGGCAAGAGCGTTGCCGCAGAAGCTCCGATGCGAATACTGTTCACTTAAAGATTGGTGCGAGTGGCGGAGCTTTATGCGCCTGCAAATGCAGGCGTGCCCACGCGCGCACCCGATTGCGCTGTTTGCGTGGTCTCTTCCTTTACGGCGCTCGCAACCGGCACATGAGCCAGTTCCCACGCAGCACGATCCTTGAGCAGCCGCGAAACAAGTGCGGTGTGCATGGCATGCCCCGCGCGCTCTGCCACCACGTGGCCTTCAATGCGACGGCCGGCAAGTGCCAGGTCACCGATCAAGTCAAGCACTTTGTGCCGTACATATTCGTCAGGGAAACGCAACGGCCCGTTGATCGGTCCCTTTGCAGCAAGGATGATGGCGCTCTCGGGTCCCGCACCGCGAATCAGCCCCATATCGCGAAGCTTCTGCTCGTCGGCTTTGTAGCCGAAGGTGCGTGCTGCTGCAATATCTGAGCCGTAGGTCTCCGTCGCCAGGTCGACGCATGTCTTCTGCTGCCCGATTGGCGCCGGAAAGTCGATAGCGTAGGTGATGCGGTATCCAGAACCGGGATAGACTCCGATGAACTTGTTGCCCTCGCGTACTTCAACCGGGCGAAGCACGCGGATAGTCTCGCGCCTGCGGCGCTGTGTGCGGATGCCCACATTAATAAAGGCCTCGACATAGGGCAACGCACTTCCGTCCAAAATCGGCAGCTCCAGGTTGTCCAGCTCGACAATCACGTTGTCTATGCCCATGCCGATGCACGCCGAAAGCAGGTGCTCCGTGGTGGAGATCAGCACGCCCTGGCGCATCAAGCTTGTGGCATAGCTCACTTTGGCCACATTGCGGCCATTGGCAGGAATCTCAAAGTTGTCGAGATCGGTGCGGCGGAACACTATGCCGGAGCCGGCAGGCGCCGGAAGCAACCGCATGGTGACGGGGGCCCCTGAATGCAGTCCTACTCCAGAGAACTCGAGTGGTTCTGCAATTGTTTGTTCCAGATGCGCAGATTGGGCCAAAATACTTCTCCGCAGCGGCAAAATTTTTGCTGCCAGCATAGATTAGACGGAGACAGGCATCTGCACACTGTGGCATTTTTGCCACACAGTGAGCGGTGAACCCACGAAATTACTGTCAGTTGTGGCTGCCGCTACCTTACTGGGGTCTTCTTGGCACCTCTATCTCTTTCGTTTACAACGCAAACCCGCCGACCGCCATCCAGGGACATAAGGGGAATTTGGGATGCTGGAAGTAATTGCCTGGATCTCAATTAGTGCGGCCATAGTCTGTGCTCTCTGGATGAGTCTCGATGCTTTTCGCCATCCTCAACCGATGGCCATTATGAACGTTGTGTGGCCCGTCTCCGCGCTCTATTTGAATGTGCTGGCGCTCTGGGCCTACTATCGCGTGGGAAGACCCAGGGCCACGCACGCGAGCCAGAACGGCATGTCTCACCAAATCAAGGACAGTCGACTTTCAGGCTGGCAGGTAGCTGTAGGTACAAGCCACTGCGGTGCGGGCTGCATGCTAGCTGACGTCGCCTGCGAATTCGGCATCGCGGCTGCGGGCATTACGCTTTTCGGTTCTCCGCTCTGGGCCGAATATGTCATCGATTTAGCGGCCGCCTGGGTGCTCGGCATCGTTTTTCAGTACTTTGCTATCCAGCCCATGCGTCATCTCGCCGTCGGCGAAGCGCTCTGGGCCGCCATCAAGGCGGACACGCTGTCGATCGCATCCTTTCAGACAGGCATGTACGCCTGGATGGCTATCACCTTTTTCCTGCTCTTTCCCAGTCCTCATCTGACCGCATTCGACGCGCGATACTGGCTGATGATGCAGATCGCCATGATCTGCGGCTACGCCACAAGTTTTCCTGTCAACCGGTGGTTGATCCTCACCGGTCTGAAAGAAGCAATGTGAACCGCCCAGTCTATGCGCCCTGATCGTACAATCGGGAGGATCTTCTCGAATTGCAAAGGAACCATACGGCTCGTGTATGACCAACCCATCCACATCATCGATCCCAATGCGTGCTCTTCTGGCGGGAGCACGCAAGAAAGAAAAAGCTCTCCTTGACCTGATCAGGCAGCTTGTTCTGACCGAGTCGCCTTCCGACCAAAAATCCGCCGTCGATGCCTGCACAGAGTTGGCCGCGGCCCGCGCTCATACTCTCAGCGGACGCATGAAACGTCACAGGCAGAAAAATTTTGGCGACATTCTTGAGGCGAGTTTTGGCTCCAGATCCGCAACCGGCCGCATTCTCCTCCTCGGTCATCTCGATACGGTCTGGCCTCTTGGCACTCTCAAATCCATGCCCTGCAAGCTGAGCGAAGGCCGGCTTTGGGGACCGGGAACATTGGATATGAAGGCCGGCGTCGCCATGGCTTTCGCTGCCATTGAGCTGCTGCTTGAGGCCGGCGAACTCAACCACGAAGTTGTGCTTCTGCTCAACAGCGATGAAGAGGTCGGCAGCCCGGTCTCACGCTCCATCACCGAGCGCATCGCCCGCGAGTGCGCGGCCGTCTATGTTCTCGAACCCGCGCAGGGACTCGCCTACAAAACGGCGCGTAAAGGCACCGGAGACTGGCGCATCGATGTGCACGGTATCGCCGCTCATGCAGGCGTCGATTTCACCAAGGGCGCATCCGCTATACGTGAACTGGCGCACATTGTGGAAACCACGAGCGGCTGGACCGACCTCAAGCGTGGCCTCACAGTGAGCGTGGGTGTGGCGGGTGGCGGAACCAAGACCAACGTCATCCCCGCCGAGGCCTGGGCTGAAGTGGACGTCCGCATCGCACGTAAGGCCGATGGCGCACGCGTCGAACGCAAATTCGCTGCGCTCAAGCCCAGAGACAAGCGCTGCCAGCTGACCGTTACTGGCGGCATCAACCGGCCGCCGATGGAGCGCACGCGCGGTACAGTAAAGCTCTTTGAGAGAGCTCGTGTGCTGGCGGCCGAGATAGGGCTCACACTCGAAGAGGCCGCAACCGGTGGCGCTTCAGACGGTAACTTCACCTCGGCACTCGGCATCCCTACGCTCGACGGCATGGGGGCAGTAGGTGAAGGCGCACACGCACGCAATGAGTCGATCCTGATTGAACATCTTGCGCCGCGCACCGCCCTGCTGGCTGGAATGCTCAGTGTGCCCGCGCTGGCCTGATACACTCCCGTTGAAGACACCCGTTGGAGAATTTCATCGAGATGAAACCTGCAGTTCTGCTCTCTTGCCTGGCTGCAATCGCAGCTGTTCTACCCGCTCAAACGACAACCAAGCCGGCCACTGGCGCCACTGCCGTTAAACATGCCACTACTACATCCAGCGCAAAGTCTTCAGTAGCTGCGAATGCTGCTGCCGCGCCCGCACCATGGATCAAGCTGCCTCCCGGAATACCCAGGACGCTTCACGGTCCGGTCAAGACTGCACTTGCACTGCACTATGAAGACATCAAGGTAGGCACCGGCTCCGAAGGCGAAGCCGGCAAGCTCTGGCACATCAAATACACCGGCTGGCGCGCGGCTGACGGCATCAAGTTCGACTCGTGGGACGAGCACAAAATGCCGGTCGTCGGCAAAGATGGCAAGCTTGAGCTTGGCCCCGATGGCAAGCCCAAGATGGGCGATCCGCAGCCGATGGCCTTTCCGCAGGGCATGGGCCGCGTGATTCCCGGTTTCGATTATGCGCTCGCCGGCATGCGCATCGGTGGCAAACGCCGCATCTTCATCCCCTGGCAACTGGCCTATGGAACCCGCACCATCCCCGACCGGCCAGACCATCCCGGCATTCCCGCCAAGTCAGACCTTATCTTCGACGTCGAGTTAGTCGAAGTAACCGATATACCGGAGCCTCCGCATCCACCAATGCCCGTGCGGCCATCGCCCGGCGTCGCACCGCATCCAGGTGCCCCTGGATCTGCACCTGGAGCAACGGCAGAACCTGCACATCCATCTGCGCCACCAGCGGGTGAAACAACGCCCAAGCCAGCGGCGCCACCTACAACTCCGGCGGCGACGCAACCCACGGCACCAACTACGGCGCCGACGAGCAGCACACCGCAGCAACCCAAGTAGTGGACTTCACGCCACGCCGGCAGGTAACTCCGGCGTGGCGGCCAGAAGCTGGCGCGTGTAAGATTCGCGCGGATTTGCGCAGAGCTCTTCAGCTGACCCGGTCTCGACAAGCCGGCCACGCTCCATTACCGCGATTCGCGTGGCGAGATAACGCACCAGCGGCATCGAGTGCGAGATAAACAGATAGGTCAGTCCATGCTCGCGCTGCAGCTGCCTGAGCAGGTTCACAATCTGTGCACCCACGCTTACATCGAGCGCAGAAACCGGCTCATCCAGAATCAGCAGACGCGGCCGCAGCGCCAACGCGCGCGCAATATTGATGCGCTGCCGCTGCCCTCCGGAAAACTCGTGTGGATATCGATTGAGCGCCGACTCGTCAAGGCCAACTGAGGCCAAAAGCTCAATGGCTTTAGCACGCAGCGCTGCCCTGCCGGAAGCTACCTTAGCC
>DASZXD010000047.1:0-17068 GCA_035546015.1 Occallatibacter sp. | reverse complement strand
GCCGGGATCGTTGATGTCGGAGTCGTCGTGGAAGTCGCCAAGGTAAACGATATTGATGCCGAGGCCGCGGAAGACTGGAACCCATGTGGGCATGAAATCAGATGTGCCGCGGTCGCGGATCATCTCGTTGAAGTCGAGATGAAAGTGTCCGGTAACAGTTTTAAAGCCGGGCACCGGCTTGTAGGTGTCGTTGTGCGTGTAGGCCATTACGGCCTGCTGCGTGGTGTGGCTGCCTTCTGCGCTCAGGTAGTAGTAGACGGCCATGCGCTGCAGAGTTCCGGGAGGCGCGTTGTAGAGGGCGTAGTTGTAAATCTGCGAGCGCGCAACGTGCACGCGGCGGTTCCAGACCGCATCAGTTTCGCCCCAGGGCGCGTAACCTGAGCCATGCTCAGGTTGCATCACGCCGAGCGAGAAGGATGCATCGCTGTCTTTGCGGTAGTAGACATAGCCGAGGTTGACTTCGTTCTCGCGGGCGAAGAAGAACTTGTGCGGCGGTGGAAAGACTGCGAGCGAGCCTGAGCCGGCATCGAGGATTTCGAGGCGGTTGCGGGCCTGCAGATCGACTGGCTGCTCGTTGACGTCGCCGCCGAAGGCGTACTGCTGCCACACCTGTGAAGTATCACGCCAGACGAGCTTTGTGTCGGGATGGAGCGCGATTCCCTTGAGGCCGGCTTTGTAGATGTAGGCAACGTCGGGTGCGTCGGTTTTGGCGACCGCCTCCTGACGGAGCAGGTTTGAACCTTTGTAGGCGGTGAACTGGAGGTCGCCGGCGAAGATGCCGAGCGTGAGTCCGTCAAAGATGACGCTCACG
Source organism: Occallatibacter sp. (assembly GCA_035546015.1). GTDB lineage: Bacteria > Acidobacteriota > Terriglobia > Terriglobales > Acidobacteriaceae > Telmatobacter. Next base: position 16,257 of record DASZXD010000047.1, on the reverse strand, counting down.
CGGTCGCCTTCACTCGCGACGCGGCAGGAGCCGGAGTTGAAGCTGACAGATGCGCGCCTGACCTCGTCGGGCGTACGACCGGGGCCGACGAGGTGGCCGTCCTGCGTGCCGGGGATGGAGAGCGGCGCATCCCAGAAGACGTTCCACTTGTAGCGCTCCTGGTTTTCTGGCGTGTCAGCGTGGAGGTCTTCGAGAATCTTCTTCTCGGTGGTGGACATACGGCGCTTGCCGGTGGTGACCTCGAAGTCGGGCGCGAGATCTTTGCCGAGCTCGATCCATGAGCCGCCGGTTTTCTCTGCGGCCAGTTCCGCGATGATGGGCTGGCTGTTGTGCAAAGTGAAGCGGGCGCGCAGCTCTTCGCCTCGCTCGCCGGGCCAGGTGACTTCTACGCCGTTATTGCCGGATGTGACGCTGATGCCCGGAATAGGCTTGTAGCCCTGCAAATCGCAATGAAACGACTGTGCTGCACAGAATGAGCTGAAAAAGGAGAGTGCAAATACGACGCGTCCCAACTGCATGTGAATCTCCACGGTGTTTGCGGTGTAAGGCAGGCAAGGCCGCTTTTACACCTTGAGGAAGATCTTTTTTCGATAGAGGAACCAGATGGGGATGAAGCAGATTGCCGTGTAGGAGACTGAGTAAGCGAAGGCGGCCCAGCCGGGATCGGGAATAAGCGCAGCAAGCTGCACTTCCATGAGATGGAGCGGGGTCGCAGGATGGCCGCCGATGTTGAAATGGAACAGGTCGAGTGTGCCGGGGAGAAGCTCGCTGACCATATAGGCTGCGATCGCGTTCGAACCGAAGATGAGCCATGGCCATGCGAGGGCTTTGCCGAGGCTCTGGCGCGTCCAGCCGCGCTCTTCTGCAATGTAGAAGGTGAGCGCAAGGATTGCGAGGGACCAGCCGGCGGCAACGAGGACAAAGGTGCTGGTCCACATCTTCTTGTTAAGCGGAAACCAGATGGACCAGATATAGCCGATGGCGAGACAGCTGATGGAACCGGCCACGAGGCCGAGAGTTTTTTGCAGTGTGGATTTTTGCGTGCGCAGCCAGAGGCCAGCGAGCAGGCCGATGAGCGCGGTGCCAATGGCGGGGATATCGCTGAGCAGCCCTTCGGGGTCGCGTGCGTCATGCAACGGCGCGTCCTCATACAAGTGGCCCGGCATGAGCTGGCGGTCAAACCATGCGACGATGTTCTGGTCTTTGTCGAGGAAGGCAACGTCACGGCCGGGAACGCCCGCGCCGGGGACCGGAACCCAGCGGACGAGAATCCAGTAGCCGAGGAGAATGGCGACGAGCGTGACGACCTTCGTCGAGACGCGGCGATCCCAGAGGTAGAAGAGCTCGACTACGAGATAGCAGACGGCGATGCGCTGCAACACGCCATAGAAACGCATGTGCGCAAGATGAAAGAACGGGTAGCTGTTGACGACGATGCCGAAGGCGAAGAGTATGCAGGCACGGCGTATGGTGTGGCCGGCAAGCTGGCCGCTGGACTGGCCGCGGGAGAGGCGCGCCTGGGTGGCAAAGACAATGGAGACGCCGACGACGAAGAGGAATGTGGGGAAGACAAGATCGGTGGCCGTGAAGCCGTTCCATGCGGCGTGATGCATCTCTGCCCAGGCGTGCGGGCCGCCGTTGTTGTTGACCATGATCATGAAGGCGATGGTGAGGCCGCGCAGCATGTCGAGCGAGACAAGGCGCCTGGGTGGCGCCGACACAGAGCCAGACGTGGCTACTGCAGTGGCAGTGGCAGAGGCAGCGGTGGATGTGGGCATTCCGATCTCCGACAAAACAACTTCGAGCGATGCTCACTACGCTACGCGCATGGGGTGTGTTTCGCCAAGTGAATGCCGCAGATGCGATGAGGCGGGTCTGTTAATTTTTGCGTCAACACTGCTAAACTCAGCCTTCAGGCTGTTCATACAAACGAGCTTTTGCACCACTGGAGGCAGATAGTGCCCGACTTTCAGCCTTTCGTTCCGCCCTCAGAGACGCGGCCCGAGTTTACATTCCGCGCTCTTCTGCTGGGTTCGTTTTTTGGACTCATTTTTGGCGCAGTAACGGTTTATGTCGGCCTGCGCGCCGGGCTCACGGTGGCCGCGTCAATTCCAATCGCCGTGCTCTCGATCAGCATTCTGCGCGCATTCGGACGGGCGTCGATCCTGGAGAACAACATTGTTCAGACAACGGGGAACGCAGGGCAGTCGATCGCTTCAGGCGTAATTTTCACGCTGCCGGCGCTGGTATTTCTGGGATTCGATCTCGAGTACTCGCGCATCTTCATGCTGGCGCTGATTGGCGGATGGCTGGGCGTGCTGTTCATGATTCCGTTGCGGCGGCAGCTGATTGTGCAGGAGCACGGGGCCCTGCCGTATCCCGAGGGCACGGCCTGCGCGGATGTGCTGATTGCGGGCGAGAAGGGCGGATCGCTCGCGAGCCGCGTGTTTCTCGGGCTGGGGCTGGGCGGAATCTACACGCTGTTCCAGAACAAGAACCTGTTTGGCGCGTGGCCTGAGGCACCGGAGTATCGGCCCGACTTTGGGCCGCAGCACGTGCTCAAGGGCGCAGCCATCAATGCAGATGTAACCTCGGAGTACCTTGGCGTTGGCTACATCATCGGACCGCGCGTAGCGGGCATTATCTTTGCCGGCGGCGTGTTTTCCTGGCTGGTGCTGATGCCGCTGATCTACTTTTTCGGCAAGGATCTCAGCACGCCGATGTATCCCGGGCTGGTGCCGATTGCGCAGATGGGGCCAAGCGACCTGTGGGCCACATATATCAAGCCGATGGGCGCCGGCGCGGTAGCCGCGGCCGGGCTGATCACCTTGATCAAAACGATGCCGACGATCTTTGGCGCGCTCACGGCGGGGCTAAAGACCATGCATCCGGGAACGGCGGCAGAGGCAAAGCCAGTGCGCACGGAGAACGATCTCTCGATGCGCGTGGTGATTGTGGGTTCGCTGCTGATTGTGATCTGCATGTTCCTGTTTCTCCAGTTCAAGCCGGTGCCGGGTGCGTTTGTGGGATGGGGCGCAAACCTGGCGGCGTCGCTGCTGGTGGTAGTCTTTGGATTTTTGTTCGTTACGGTCAGCTCGCGGATTGTGGGTCTGGTCGGCTCGTCGGCAAGCCCGGTTTCAGGCATGACGATTGCGACTCTGATGGCCACGGCGGCGATCTTTCTGGTGCAGGGATGGACTGCACCGGCGTTTGGCGCGCTGGCCATCACGATTGGCGGCGTAGTGTGCATTGCGGCTTCGAACTCGGGTGATACGTCGCAGGATTTGAAGACGGGTTATATTGTGGGCTCGACGCCGCGGCTGCAGCAGATTGCGCTGATGATCGGCGTGGTGGTTTCGACGCTGGTGATCGGCGTGACGCTGAACCTGATGAATACCGGGCTGCAGGAGTTTCACGCCATGAACAAGCAGTGGAACCTGCAGGAGCCGCATCCGGGCGTTTCGATTCAGAAAGACACGCAGCATCTGCCGGACGAGATTCGCGTGGCGGACGCGAACGGAACGACAGTAGAGCATGCGAAGTCAGAGTACGTGCTGCTGAATGCTATCGGCTCAACGGAGCTGCAGGACGGCAAGTACCTCTATTCGCCGGCGACAGGCGCGATCACGGTGGCGTGGATTCAGGGTATCGGCAGCCCCAGCGCGCCGGCGCCGCAAGCCCGGCTGATGGCCACGGTTATCAATGGTATTCTGAGCCGCAAACTGCCCTGGGGGCTGGTGCTGATCGGCGTAGCGCTGGTGATCGCTGTGGAGCTGCTGGGTATCCGGTCACTTCCATTTGCTGTGGGTGCGTATCTGCCAATCGGGACGACTTTGCCGATCTTTGTGGGCGGCGTGATGCGGTGGCTGGTAGACCTGATGGCCAAGCGCAGCGGCGAAGCAGCCGATATGGACAGCGATATCTCACCTGGGTCGTTGTTTGCATCCGGTCTGATTGCCGCGGGCGGCATTGTGGGCCTCATCGGCGTGGCGCTCAAGGCCTATGAGGCTACCTTCAACAAGGGCGATATTCTGAACTTTCCGCATACATTTCTCGACAACAATGCCGTGTCAGTGCTGGCTTTTGACGCGCTGGCGTTTGCACTGTATTACTTTGCGCGGAAGCCGCTGAAGAAGTGAGCGGAAGAACCGAGCGCGGCACAGTGAGCCTTACGGCTGCGCTCCCTGCGGCACCAGCAGTGTCAGTGCGTCGGGAATGGTTTCCATCTTGGCGGGGAGATGGCCCAGGACTTCTCCGTCGGCTTCAACGTAGAGCGTGTCTTTTGAGCCGTTGCGCGGGAGGCAATCGACTGTTGCCGTTTCAACCAACTGAATCTTATTGGCAAAGGTGTGACGGCCAGCGAGGACGGCCAACAGGAAGCGCAGGTAGAGATAGCGGCTGCGCGTGCCGAAGGCGAGCAGATGAAGCGTGCTGCTGCGCAATGTTGCGCCGGGAGCGAGTTCGCGCAGCGCTCCGCCAAAGGAACGCACGCGGACGGCGAGAAGCTGCGAAACCTCGGCCGAGTGATCTGGGCCGTGGCCGTTGGTGCTGAAGGCAGCCTCAAAAAGCGGGAGCGGATCGGTAGCCCAGATCCTGAAGGCCTCAATCATATAGAGGATGTAGCCAAAGCGGCGCTTGAGGCCGGGGTCGAGCCGCGACATGAGCAGTGCGTCTGCGCCTACTCCGGCGGCTACCAGGAAGTAGCGTGCATCCGGGCCGCGGCCATTCTGAAAATGGATGCGCCCGACCGGGATGCGCGTCGGCGATGCGGAGAGCAGCGTCCGTGCGGCCTTGCCGGGGTCACCGTTGAGACCCAGATCGCTGGCCAGAGCGTTGGCGGTGCCCAGCGGAATGACACCGAGCGCGACGTTGGTTCCCACGAGACTCTGCAGCACTTCGTGCACGGTGCCGTCGCCGCCGCAGGCCAGGATGGCGTCATAACCGTCACGGACTGCCTGTTGTGCGTGTGTGGTGGCGCTGCCGGGCGTTTCCGTGACAAAGGCTTCAGCTTCAATGCCAGCGGATTGCAGCACGTCCAGAACCTGCTGAACCGCAGCTTTCCTCCGTGCGGAATATTGACCGGAGGCCGGGTTGTAGATGAGCGCAACACGACGCATCTGGCGAGTTTCACCTCGTCGGCTCAGCCCTTAAGATTTTTGGGAATCCTGGGCGCAAAGATTATTTTCGCAGGTTTTCGGGCTGTAAATCGAACACTTTTGTGGGATGAGCGGAAAGACAGAGTTACCGCAGGAGAGTCCAGACACGCCAGACGCCGTAAGCACCGAGCGCCGTCACGGCTTCGATACCGATGGCCCAGCAGAAACCGCGCAGGCAACCGGTCGAGGTGGGGATCTCACCGGCTGGCCATTGTTCCTCGTCATCCAAGATTGCGGTCTGGGCGGGGGGCATATCAGCTATATCCGATGTGGGTATCGGCAGCAGCGGCGTGGGGTCAAGGACGGGATTGTCGAAAGTGCGGACGGACATTGGTCTCTGCTCTCCCTTGAGGCCCGCAGCTTCGGGTCCTCAGGTGTATGTGCAAGCAACGCATCAGACCTCGATGCAGATCGAAGGCCTATTTTGACGCTCACTGGCACGCGGCGAAGTGATAAGAATCACCAGACCAAGGCAGGCTCAAGCAAATCCCAGAGCAGGGAAATCTGCGATCGGAACTCCATTCAAACTCTGCCATTCATCACGGCAGGCAACGCGAGGCGAAAAGCGCCTTCGCAGACGGAGACAATTACATTATGAGCCCTGTTAAGTATCTTGCAAAGGGCCGGGGCAAGATAAGGTTATGTAGTCAATACCAATCTGGTAAAGGGGTGGACCCGAAAAGAACGTAGACCTAATTCCGGAGCATAGAGTGGCCATGTGGAAGCGTTTGTTGCGGCTTCGGTTAAATTCCGAATGTTGAACAATTCCCCTTTAGGATCGATTGTATACGTGCACATTTTTCTTGACAGGTGATTTAGTTCGAACTTACTCTTAGTCGGTCTTTCCGGGATCCAACTTTTTGACATTAACCCGCCTGGTCGTTAGGGCTATTTGGCGTCGTTTCCGTTAACGTTTGCGGAGCCAGGCTGACTGGCTGTATGTGTGCCTTCGGGAGATCTTTAGGATCTTCCTCAATTAATTGTCTGCCAACGGATTCATCGCCGCGATGCGGGTGTTTATATTTCACATCCCAGAGTAAGAAGGGCTGGGAATGACCAAAAACAAGATGGAGGTCCGGCAGAGAGAGTTGTGCGACGACCGACGCCGGACGTGACCACGGCTTTCGTAGGAGGTAATTTTTATGAGAAACTCTGCCAGTACTCTGACTCGAATTTTCGACAAAGCGAGCGCGCTCACAAGTGCGGCCTTTCTGCTGTGTCTTACGCTGTGCGTGGCAAGCGCTGTTGCGCAGAGCGGCGCCGGTTCCATTCAGGGCACGGTGACCGATTCAACCGGGGCTGTACTGCCGAACGCTAACATCCATGTTGTGAACTCGGCGACCAATGTGGCGGTCAATACGAGGTCGAATAATGTGGGTTTCTATCAGGTGCCGTCGCTATTCACCGGCAACTACGTAGTGACCGTTACCGCACCTGGCATGAAGACATACCGAACCTCAATCGAACTGCTGGTGGACCAGAACGCGGTGATCAATGCGACCATGTCAGCAGGCGAAGTGACGCAGCAGGTTGAAGTCTCGGCCGAAGCCGTCCAACTCACCACAACGGACAACGGCACCATCTCGTCCACGCTGGAAAATGCCAAGATCAACCAACTTCCAATGAATGGCCGCAATATCCTGAATCTCGTTGCCGCTGTTACACCTGGATTGGGGAGTTGCGCGCAGGACTCGAATGGCCAGTGCGCTGGGGGACTGCTGGGCTACGCCATGGAATACGTAGCCGACGGCGTCTCGCTGCAGGGCCGCGAATTTGGCGGCGGGCACACCGGCGCGGACCAGTTCCCCGATCCTGACTCTATTCAGGAAGTCCGGCTGGAGACGATCGGCACCAGCGCGCAGTATGCGACTCCGGCGACGGGCGTCATCACCACCAAGTCCGGCACCAACAGCCTGCACGGCGGGCTCTTCTGGACAGCGCGCAACAGCTACTTTGGAATCGCCAAAGCGAGACAGAATCCTTCCGTCTACAGCGCGCCGCCGTACATCCGTAACGAGGTCGGCGGTACGATCGGCGGACCGATTGTGATTCCGCATCTCTATCACGGCAAAGACAAAAGTTTCTTTTTCTTCGCGTATGAGCGGTACTCTCTGGCCTCGGTTGGCGGTGAAACCGCGCATGTATTTCCGCAATCCTGGGAGAACGGCGACTATAGCCAGCTGACCAATAGCGGTGGAAACCTGCAGGTTCTTTACGATCCCAACACTACGGCATACGATCCCGTGGCTGGTACCTGGACACGCCAGACGTTCACGCAGGAGTACAACGAAGGGCCGGGGAATCCATCGATGTGCAACGGCCACATTAACTGCATTCCCATGAGCCGGCTGTCGCCAACGGCGAACATTCTCTACAAGATTACGCCGCAGGCCTATGACCAGACGATCAATCCTCTTGTCTCTACGAATCTGAATGCATCGAGCCTTACGGAGTACCGCACACCGACTTACACCTTCCGCATGGACCATTCATTCAACGAAAACAACCGCGCCTATCTGCGCATGACCATGACTCCGCAGACAGAGACGGTGCTGCGCAATCAGCCCTCGAACCAGCCGGCGACGATTGCGGCCACAGTAAACGGTGTCAGTTATCCGGCAGGAGCCAGCGGCTACACCTATTACCAGATCGACATGATTCCGGTCGTGCTGGGCTACACGCACGTGTTTTCGCCCACGTTTTTCGCGGAGACAGTGGCCAGCCAGCAGTGGTTCCAGGAGCAGAACAACGCTGGCGGCACGCCACTGCATAACTTTGAGAAAGATATGGGGCTGCCCAATAATTTTGGCGAGCCCGGCTTCCCGTACATCGAAGACATCGTTTTTCCGCCGAACGGCACGCAGTTTATCTATGGGATGACGCAGATCATCGATACGCTCGACGAGAACCTGACCAAGATTGCCGGCAAGCACCAGTTCCAGTTCGGCGGGCGCTATCGCCATGAACGCTTCGGCTTCAGGCCCGATGAGTCGCAGGACACCGTGCGGTTCGACGGTGAAGCGACTGGACTGCTCGATCCTTCATCGGGAACGAGCTATACGGGGACAACCAACACGGGCCAGGTAAATGCCGACTTCTTCATCGGCGGCGCCTATCAGTACAGTGTGCACCTGCAACCGCCCTACGAGCACTATCACGATATGGAGTTCGACGCGTACTTTCAAGACAACTACCGCGCAGCGAAGAACCTGACGGTGAACCTGGGACTGCGCTATGAGGCACACCCGGCGCTATGGCAGAAGTATGGGCTGATGGCTGGATTCGACCTGAAGAACGACGCGATGGTGCTCGGCGCGCCAGTGGCGAAGCTGATCGAGGAGGGTTATACCACGCAGGCGATCATTCAGAACGATGAGTACGACGGCGCGAAGTTCGAGACCTATCAGCAGGCGGGCTTGCCTGAAAAGCTGATGTACGACGACGATCTTGTCTTTGAGCCGCGCGTGGGCATTGCATGGCAGCCATTTCACGGGCATGGAACCGTGCTGCGCGGCGCATATGGCATCTATGCCTTCCAGGTGCCGATCCGCAGTGCATTCAAGAGCACAGATGGCAGCAATCCATTTGCGATCAGCTATTCCCGTGACTACACCACTGCCAACCAATCACCTGACGGCAAGAACGGCTACATGATCCGGTCGCAGCAGAGCACGGCGTCCACACTGCCCGGTCCGGCAAACAGTGTAGGATTTACGCCGGTGATGGGTGTGAATTCAACGAGCGTAGTTGACTCGACCTCGACGACGGCCATTCTGCCAGGATTTACCAACGTTACACCCAATCACGACTTCCCGGTGGATCTGGCTACCAATGTGAACTTCACCATCGAGCAGCCGCTGAAGTGGAACTCTGCGCTGCGTGTGAGCTACGTCTGGTCGCATGGTACAAACCTGGACCAGGACTACTACTACAACAACCATCCTTCAACGTTCGTGTGGGAACTCGAGAACGGAGCAGCTACGCCAACCGGCGGAGCTTCCGTGATTGGCACTCCGCAGGCCAACACGTACTCCTCGACTGCGACCGGGCCCTTTGACCAAACCACGTGGGGCAGCGGCGGATACATCGTAATGAAGAGCGGATGGTCGAACAACAACGAGTTGCAGGTGAACTACCAGAAGCTTTACAGCCACGGTTCAGCATGGCAGATCAGCTACGTGTGGCAGAAGACGCTGCGTGTGGGTGGCGACTGGAACCGCGATAATCAGATCGATCCCTACCTGAACTATGCCAACACCGGCCTTTCGAGCTTTGTCGCGGTTGCCAACTCCGCGGCTCCGATTACGCCGGCGCTACCGCCCCCCCCACCGAAAGGCGCCGCGCCGTATGCCTACTATCACGCTCTCAATCGTTTTGAGAACTATGGGGCGATCGATAACGGCGGCGGGCCGGGACAGCAGGTGAAGTTCAACTATGTCTACGATCTGCCTTTCGGGCGCGGCAAGCATTTCTTCAGCGGTGCAAACAAGCTGGTGGATGAGCTGATCGGCGGGTACCAGCTCGCTGGCGACGGCAATATTCTCAATCAGTGGTATGCGATCACTGCTACGCACTGGGGACCGGTCAGCCCAATCAAGGTGTATAAGCACTCGCACCCGATCACCGACTGCCGCAGTGGCAAGTGCCTGAAAGAGTACCAGTGGTGGAACGGCTACATTGCACCTACGGCGATTTCGGGCAATACCTGCGCAGCAGGTTTGTCTGCGGTTGTGTCAGGGCTTCCTTCCAGCTATGTTCCCTATCAGACGCCGATGGATACTTCATGCAGCGCGCCGGTGAATGGCAAGACCGTTACCGACAAGTACTTTGGCGACGATGAGGTCACCATGACGTTTACGAACGGAAAAACACAAACATTGGCCTACCAACCAGGCCCTAACTCCAGCAGCAGCGGAACATGGTCGGGCAACAATCCCTTTGCCAAGACTGTGCTCGCGGGGCCATTCAACTACGTAGCCGATGCCTCGCTGTTCAAGGTCTTCCCTATCAACGAGAGAACCAATGTCCGCTTTAACATGGATGTGTTCAACCTGTTCAACAATCAGGGCTATGTGAATCCGAGCGGTTCAGACGGCACTGAGGCGCTGACCTCCTCTTACAACTCCGCACGCCAGGTGCAGTTCACGCTGCGCTTAAACTTCTAACCTGAGCAAGAAGAACGGCAGGCGATTCGTTCATTTGCGGCTCGCCTGCAAACACATTTCAACTTTAATGGGACACGATGTCGATCAATCGTAGAAGTTTTTTGCTCTCCGTAGCCGCTGTGCCGTTCGTTCCACTCCCGAGCCTGTTTGCGGCTGACGATGCCTATCCACCAGTGCCGCCGCTTGATGCTTCGAAGATCAAGCCATCCGATTTTGCGGATGCAGATCTCGACATGCCGTTTGCGCTCTCGCACTTTGCCGAGGTAGCAAATGCGATCGAGACGGATGGGCCGGATCGCGGATTTATCAACATCTCGGTGTGGCGCGGCACGAACAATCTGCATCCGTATAACGCCCGCATCATGGAGAGCATTCTGACGCTGGCATGGTTTTATACGGCGCCGCAGAAGTGGAACCAGTATCGCGCAAATGCGGCTCTGCGCGGACGATTGGAACTGGCGCTGACCTACTGGTGCAACATGCAGTCGCCTGAGGGCAAGTTCAGCGAGTATGGGCCGCAGCAGTGGAACCTTGCGGCGACTGCCTTTGCCGTGAAGTTTGTCTCAGAGGCGTTGCGGTTGTTGAAGAATGGGCCGCCGATTTCGGATGCGATCCATCAACGTGCCATCGACTGCTGCCGCAAGGCGGTGCGCGCCACGCTGTTCGATCCGGACCTGATGAGCCACGGACGCAGCTACTCGAACCAGTACACGAATATCTTTGCCGGAGGCGTGGCTTTTCTCAATCTCTATCCCGACGCGGAGCTTTCGGCGCGGCTTGCGGAACGGGCGTCGATTATCGGGACGGAACTGCAGAGCCCATGCGGCTATATGTATGAGAAGGACGGGCCGGATCTTGGCTATACGCTGAACACACATCATGAGAACCTGCAGATGGCCTATCACTACTGGCGCGGCACGCACCTTGGCGACTTGCTGGTGGAAGAAGAGGATCGGTTTAGCAAATGGCTGATGTATAACCTGCTGCCGGAGCCGGGGCAGAATTTCTTTGTGGCCAATCGCAGCATCGAGACGCGGCAGAAGCACGCGATCTTCGAGCCGATTGATACGCCGCTGGCGGACCGCTGCACGATCATGCGTGCGTATGCGACGCCGCCCGATCTGCGCGCTGAGCAGATTCGCACGGCGCGGGAGAAGCTCGAGAAGGAGTGGCCGCAGGTTGATCCGCTGCGTATAGGCGAGTTTGAGGCGCTGGGGCCGTACCGGTTCCTGCAGCGGGCGCATTATGCGTGGCATCCGACGGCGGAGCAGATGGCCGAGGCACGCAAGCAGGTGCGCCCGCTGGCGGAGCAGTCATTTGTGGAGCAGCTGAAGGACACACGCAAGCCGATTGTGTTTACGTATGTGCGCAGGCCGGGCTACTATGCGGCGTTTGCTTCGTCGCCGAAAGTGGTGTCAGAACAACAGCGGCTGGGGCTGACCTTTGTGTGGACGCCTGCGGGTGGCGTGCTTCTGCAGTCGCAGACCAGCGGCACGGAGACGGCGTGGGGCACATCGGCGGGGGGAGCGACGCCGGTGGAGGCTGCGGGACTGGACGCGAGTTACTCCGACGGCAATACGGCTGTGCGGTATGCGCTGCCGGGCGGCGGGGAGAAGAAAGTGGTATTTGCAGACGACCGCATCCAGGTTTCTGTGGAGCGCTCAGGCGACATCGTCGAACGGGTTCCGGTCTTCGATCCGCGCCGCGTTGCGTCGGCGGCACAAAGCACTCCGGTTCCGCAGAGCGGTTCACCGGTTCCAGGGAAGAGCTTTACGGTGATGGAACTGCGCAGCACCGGGAAGCTGGAGTATGAGATTCGGCCAGTGGCGTCCTAATCAGGATGCGCTGGCTGGAATCGATTTAGATACCTTATTGTGAATCTTGCTGAGTGTATTGAAGCTACAATGTGGCACCGGATTCGTACGCGCTTTCCACATCCGCAATCGACTATTCACAAGCCACGCGGCGGGTGAGGTTGGCCTAAACTTCTTGTTATGGCCACGATCCCCGATCTGACTCTCGAAGCCGGGCTGCCGGCGAATATCGACGCTGAGCGGACCATCCTGGGCGCGATTCTGCTGGACAATGCGGCGCACTCAGAGGCATCTGAGCGGCTCGATGCGGACGACTTCTCGCTCGACTCGCACCGGCGCATCTTTTTGCGCATGACTGAGTTGATGAATGAGCAGCGGGCCGTGGATATTGTTACGCTGTCGCACGAGCTGGCGCGCTACAAGGAAGTGGAGGCAGTAGGCGGCGTGGCTTATCTGGCGTCGCTCACGGAAGGTTTGCCGCGCCGGCCGGTCATTGAAGAGTACATCCGGATCGTCAAAGACAAGAGCCTGCTGCGGCGGCTCATGCTGATCTGCTCGTCTGCGATTGCTCGTGCAGCGGACCAGAGCGAGACGGCGCTCGAAGTGCTGGGCGCGGCTGAGACGCAACTTCTCGAAGTAAGCGAGAAGGGAATTGTGCACGGGCTGCAGCCGCTCGATGTAATTGTCCAGAATTCGTTCGGGTCGATCGACAATCTGTATAAGGAGAGCCGCGAGGTAACGGGGCTGGCCACGGACTTCACGGTCTTCGACCAAATGACGAGCGGGCTGCAGAAGGGCGAGCTCATCATCATTGCAGCGCGGCCTTCGATGGGCAAGACGGCGTTTGCGATCAACATTGCACAGAATGCGGCGGTGAACCATCAGGCAATTGTCGCCGTTTTCAGCCTTGAAATGAGCAAGGAGTCGCTGCTGCGACGCATGCTGGCCTCGCAGGCCTGGGTAGACCAGCGCAAACTGCAGACCGGCTTTATCAGCCGCGAAGACCAGGGCAAGCTGCAGCGAGGACTCGAACAACTTGTTGAATCACGCATGTTCATTGACGATTCTGCGGGCATTTCTCTGGCTGAGATGAGGGCCAAGACGCGGCGGTTGAAGCAGACTGCAGGCGGGCTTGATCTTGTGGTGGTGGATTATCTACAGCTGATGACCGCTACGCTTCCTTCAATGGGCGGAAAAAAGTTTGAGAACCGCACGCAGGAAGTTTCGGCGATTTCGCGCGGGCTGAAGGCGCTGGCCAAGGAGATGGACGTGCCTGTAGTGGCGCTCTCGCAGCTCTCGCGTGCCAGCGAACGCCGCGGCGACGAGAAGCGTCCGCTGCTGAGCGACCTGCGTGAGTCGGGCTCAATTGAGCAGGACGCGGATGTGGTGGCGTTCATCCATCGCGAGGCTTATTACAACCGCGATGAGGAGATGAGCGAGTCAGACAAGGCGAAGTCGGAGATCATCATCGCCAAGCAGCGCAACGGCCCGACAGGTACCGTGCACCTGAACTTCATCTCGCGGTTCACGCGGTTTGATAATCCGGACACCGAGCACGACGTTTAAGAGGATTTAGATCTCTTCCTCGCCGGAACCGTCTTGCCCTCTTTACGCGCTTTCGAAAGGCCAATCGCGATGGCCTGCTTCCGGCTCGTCACTTTTTTGCCGCTGCGGCCGCTTTTAAGCCTGCCGGCCTTCATCTCCTTCATTTCCGTCTCGACGTTCTTGCTGGCGGCGGGCGAATATCTGCGGGCCGATTTCTTTTTGGCTGATGGCTTTTTGCCGCGCGTGGATTTTTTTGTTGCTGCTGCCATGGTTCTCTCCTCAGCAGTCAGATGGCAGGAGGATTTTGAGCGGTTGTCCCGCTTCATAAATCGTTGATGATGAGCGCCACGCGGCCGATGAGCGGTTCGCTGGGTGATTCCCACTGGTCGGCGTCGATGAGCTCGACTGGGTATGCGATGTTGAGCGGACGCAGGACGAGACGATTGAGCTCGAGTTCTGCATAGCGCAGTTTGAGATGTGAGTCGTGGCGTACAGCGTACAAGTTGGGCCGGTAGGGCCGGTACGGCGTGAACGAATTGTAGTGGCGGTCGATAAGCACGGTTGCGTCGGGCAGTACCAGCGGCTCCATGGGTGGGGCATCGACGGCGGGGATGCGCACGGCTACGAATCGCTGCCAGGCGCGGTGCGTGTTTGACGAGCGTGAGCGAATAGACGCAAGTACACCGGATGGAAGATAGAGCATCGACTGGACAGCTGAGGGCCGGATGTGAGGCTCAAAGAGCGCTGCGGCGTGTGTAACTACGGGCACCGCACCTTCCTCTTCAGTTGCAGCCGGCTTTGGTGTGCGAGCCATGACGGGCAGAAGATCTGAAGCTGTGAGATGCTGTGCGGTCAGGATACGATCCATAGCCGCGAGTGAGAGTTTACGGTGACCACGAAGAAAGTTGGAGAGATGCGACTGGCCCATGCTGGTTTGCCGCGACAGCAGAGAGACACTGAGCGTGCCACGCTGGATGCGGCGCAGCATTTCCAGTCGAAGTCTTTCGTGGATCTGGGTGAAATTCATCTGTGGATCATTCGCCACGAGCAATAGCAGCGAATGCTCTCCGTTTTCTTTGAGCAATGTTATTTAGGGGAGTTGGCCTTTATTTTCTGCACCTGTCAGCTCAGTGGGAAGCAAACCGAGCGAAAATGTGCCCGGCATATTGACGAAATTTGGACCTCTACCTACATTAGGTTTTACTTAATTACGCATCGGCTTGTGGGAATCCTTGAGGAGACGCATTGCCACCCCAAGATAAATACTGGAAAACCATCCAGGAAGCTAATGCTGCGTAAACAGTAGGTAGAGCAGTTCGACTTTCATTCGATTGTCCCATTCCCACCGGAGTCCCCGTGCCGGCTATCTTGCGACGGGACAATTCTTTGATTCCAGCATCTGCGGTCTTACAGAATGACCATTCATTGGAGAGCAAAGGAGGCAATCCCCCATCAGGACAGGAGACCCCTGATTGATCCGGCCTGGTTCTCGTCACCCCGCGCATCAGCAAGCTCGAGCAGCTCACGCCGGGACAAGAAGCAGATATGGAGAAAAGGCCCATGGAATTGCGCGTGCAATTGAAGATTTGCGAGGGGTGCGGATCGCTTTTTTTCCGCCCCCAGGCCAAGGGAAATATTTATTGCCAATCGTGTGAGGTAAAGCTAAGGGATTTTCCATCGCCGGAGAGCCGCAAACGGCGCGGCCGTCCGTCAACCAAGGTGCTTCCGCGGGTGTGGGGAGTGGCTGAGGCCATGGGAGGTGCGCAATGAGCGCAGCACTTCTGTTGCCGATTATCTGGGGGTCAAGCGCAGCGCAACCGGAATGCGCCGCATGGGTAGAAGCTGCCGCAAGCCAGCAGGAGCGGCACGGGGCCGGGCCGCCGGCGAGCCTGGCTTTTTATCGCAAGCACACCGAGAGTATTCTGCGGCGCTATCTCTATGCCTCAATGCAGGTGGGCCGGGCGCCGTCAATTCTCGCGGACCCGGTGGGGCGTGGATGGGCATCGAGCAGGCCGATCCGGACATTTGAGGATGCGGTGATCTTTGTTCTCGATGTAGAGCGATGCCTGGACAGGCTCGACGCGCTGGACCGGCAGATGCTGAGCCGGATTGTGCTGCAGGAGTATACACAGGCTGAGACCGCCGCGCTGCTGGGCATGAGCGTGCGTACAATCTCATACAAATTTCCCCAGGCTATTGACCGGCTCACAGTGCATCTGCTCAATACGGGGCTGCTGGTGCTGCCGAATTGAAATATCTGCTCGCAGCAAAAAGGAGCGCTGGATGCGCTCCTTTTTGCTTTGCACGCCGCCTAGAAGGCCATACCTGGCGAGCCGCATTGCGCAGACGTGAGATTCCTGCTGCGCGATTCTGATATCGTTGACGAGTTCGCGAGAGCAATGTCAGCTCGCATTCTTCTGTCTGAAGAAGAAGAGAGGTTCTATGATCCGGGTTCGATCTTTTTTCCCACTCTTTGCATTTGCTGCATCGGCCGCGCTTGTTGCGCAGCAAACCGCGCCTACAACGGCGGCGACTGCACCTAACTCGGATACCAGCTACATCGATGCCCAGGGGACG
>DASZXD010000046.1:0-4401 GCA_035546015.1 Occallatibacter sp. | reverse complement strand
ACGAAAGCAATAAAATGCTGCGCCAGTCCGGTTCCCAGCGAAGAGATTGCAAATGTGAGTGCGGCAAGCGTCAGCAGCTTCTTTCTGCCGAAGCGATTGCTCAACGCGCCTGAAAAGATTGCTCCAAAGAGGCAGCCGATGAGCGCACAACTCATGGCCCAGCCTTCGATCGAGGGCGAGCTGAGATGAAAGTAGACCTCGTAGAAGGGCTTGGCTCCGCCAATCACCACCCAGTCGTAGCCAAAAAGCAATCCGCCGAGTGCGCCTGCCAGAGCGGACAGCCAAAGATAGACGCCGCTTCCGTCGCCGTTGTGCTCTGTATCCGGTTCCGCGAGGCCGATCTGCATCATCACCGCATTATCATGGCCTGGCCCCGATCACTTCCAGTGCATACGGTCCATTCACGGTCTTGAATGGGGACCCGGTCTCCGTCAGCTTACCCGTGCTATTGTCCCAGTGCAGATGCGTCAGCTGATAGTCGCCATTTTCATAGGCATAGGTATCGCCGTCGTCGCGATAGAGGTCGAACTGGCCATCGGCGCCTGCATACACCCGCACCTTAGCAACGGTCTGCTTCTCGTTTGTGCTCTCCACATTCGAGCCAAGCGGAAGAATTGAGCCTGCGCGCACAAAAATCGGCAGCGTATCGATCGGCGCATTCACCGTAATCGTCTGCCCGCCCTTGATTCGCTCATTCGTCCAGAAGTTGTACCAGTCGGCACCTGCCGGCAGATAGACTGTGCGTGTCGTGGCTCCCTGCTCCACCACCGGCGCAATCAGCAGCGCAGGTCCGAACATGTACTCGTCGCCAAGGTCCGCAACCTTCGGGTCGGAGCCAAAATCCATGAACAGCCCACGCATAAAAGGCGCGCCGGTCTCATGCGCTCCCCACGCGAGCGAGTAGATGTATGGCATCAACTCATAGCGCAGCCGCAGATATTTTTCGAGAATTGGCTCGGCCTGCTTGCCATAAGACCACACTTCATTCTCATTTCTGCTGCCATGGCTGCGGAAGGTGGGCTGAAACGCGCCGTACTCAAACCAGCGCGTGTAAAGCTCCGGATAATCGTCGTAGTGCCCGATATTCGCGCGTGCATCCGACGGGTCAAGCAGCGGCGGGTGTGCAGGCACATGCGTCTCCGGCAGATACTGCCAGCCGCCGATGTCGGTGCTCCAGTAGGGCATGCCCGACGCGGTGAAGTTGATGCCCGTGGAAACCTGGCGCTTGAGCGTGTCCCAGTTGCCGCTGATGTCTGAAGACCAGAAGGTCGTACCGTTGCGCTGCGCACCCAGGTACGAGTCACGCGCCAGAATGAGCGCACGGGTCTTCAGGTCACGCCGGAAGCCGTCGTAGATGGCCGCGGTGTGAAACAACGGATAGACATTGAAGAACTGCGTGCCGGGGCCGATATAAAAATAGCTCCCGTTCGGCGGCAGATCGGGCTCCGTCTCGTCTGCCCAGAACGCGTCAAATCCTTTGCTCACTAAGTTTTCTTTGATGACATTCCAGTACCACTTCGCCGCATCGGGATTCGTTGTATCGATATCGGAACCCGCGCGGTCGTAGGGCAACCCGTTGGTCGGCGTGCCGTCTGCAAGCTTCTCAAACCACCCGTGATCGAGAATCGTCGAGTAATAGCGATCTTCGGGAATGAAGCGCGGCCACACGCTGATCATCACGTGAAAGTTCATCTTGTGCAGCTGCTCGTTCATGGCTACCGGATCGGGCCAGTACTTCGGGTCCATATCCATCTGGCCCATCTTCGTGTAATAGAACCAATCAACGACCAGATCGTCGATAGGCAGATGGCGGTCTCGATACCCTTTCGCCACATCGAGCAACTGCTGCTGGCTTGTGTAGCGCTGCTTGCACTGGATATACCCATAGGCCGACTTCGGCAGCATGGGCACGGCGCCGGTGAGCAGCCGGTATCCTTGATAAATTTCGTCGTAACTGTCGCCGGCGATCAGAAAGAACGACACACGCTGCCCAACATCTGAGATCCATCGCGTCACATCATTAAAGCCGAAGGCCACCGTGGTCGCCGATGGATTGTCCCACACAATGCCGTATCCTTTGTTCGTTACCACAAAGGTCACACACACCGTCTGCCCCGCAGGAGCGTTGTAGTCGTGTGCACACCGCAGCGCGTGGCCGCGGCGATCGAGAAATCCCTGCTGGTTCTGCCCCAGGCCGTAATAATGCTCATCCGGAGCTGAAGAAAATGTTGCTCCTACCTGATAAAATGGGGGATCGGTCGGTCTGCGGTCATAGAGGATGTCGGCATTGCCGTCTTTGTGATTCGGCACGGACATCTGCCAGTCCTCAAGCGTGACAAGCGGCTTTCCGTCTGCGGTCTTGATATCGATATGAACGGGTGGCGTCGATCCATTGAAGAACTTCGCGATGTCGGCCATCGTACCCGTCGGCTGCCATGGAGGCCCCTGCGGCGCAACTGTGACGACGAGTTTCGACGAACGCAGCACATCGCCTGCCGTCGAGCTTTCCGTAGTCCAGCCGCCGGTCTGCGGAGCCGCGACGAATCCGTAGCCAGGAGCGGCGAGCGCATCTTTCTTGAGCAGGCTCACACTCACGCGCACGATATTCGGCGCATAGGGCTCAACCAGGACTGTCGCTGAATCGCGATTCAGCTCAAGCTGCTGCGAAGGGGCTGCCATAGTCGCGACGCAGCCCGCCGCGAGCCAGGCACTCATCTTAATAGCGGATTTAACTTTCGACCTGCTCATACGTTCCAAAGCCTCCCGATCGTGATCAGTGCCTTGCTCAGCAGCACATGATCCTGAAAACCGCGCACCGCTAACGAGTAATTTCGAGTAGTAAATCACTTTACTGAGCGCGGCATGGGGCAGTCAACACATTGGCAGAAAAGGCAGGTAAGCCGAATCCAGACTCTATGCAGTTCCAAAGACAGGGATTGACGCACCGTGAATCACGCGGGCGTCATTGCTCAACAGAAACAACACAACCCGCGCAATGTCTTCGGGCTTGGGCCATTGTGAGGAGTCGGCCTGAGGCATCGCCCGGCGATTCGCCTCCGTATCAATGATGCTCGGCAAGATGGAGTTAATCCGCACCCCGCTGCCGCGAAGGTCAGCCGCCAACGAATCCATGAGTGCAAGAGCCGCAGCCTTTGATGCAGCATAGGCTGAAGCTCCGGCGGCGTGATCCCATGCCGCCTTGGCCGAGACATTTACGATGGCGCCATGCTTTTGTTCGCGCAGGACAGGAACCACGGTGCGAGCCAGTACATAGCCCGACCGCAGATTTAGATCGATCATGCGATCAAAAGTTTCAGCAGGAGTTTCCCAGAGCGGAAGCCCGCCGGCATAGGCCCCTACCGTATTCACCAGACCGTCTATACGGGTGAATCGGGCACGAACCTCCTGAACAAACTTCTCCGTGGCCCCTGCGTCCGTCACATCGACATGGAATCCCGCCAGGCGATTCTGTGCATCGCCAACCGATTTCTGAAGCGCGGCGAACTCCTCTTCGCGGTGAAAAGTAGCAGCAACGCGAGCATTGTGTTCGAGCAGCAGACGCGAAATGGCGCCACCAAGCCCGCCTGTTCCACCGGCAACGATAATAACGCTGTCAGAAAGACTGCTTTCCATCCCTGGCCTCTTCTGAAGTACGCGACAGACCAAGCCAGACTAACAGAAAGCGGCTCCCACCTTATCGAAGAGGCAGCGCAGACTATATTACCCAGCAGCCGATCAAAGGGCTCATCGTGATGAGATGTGCGTCAGGCGCATCGTGCAGATTGTAAAAAACTCAACGAAGAATGCTTAGCTCTAGCTCCAAAGATCTGCGCATGTCGATCCCTCGCCGTAAAGCCGTGGCGTTGCACGACGGCTATACGCCGCCGAATCACACCTGCGTAGTAAATTGATTGACCGAATACGTGCAACATGCCACTAAAGAAGCATTTAGCTTCAACCAGCCGGCAGGTACGATACAGCGTAAAGGTAAGCTGACTTCCCTATCTATATAAAGTTCCAGTTCGCAGGCGAGGAGGCATGTAATAAACGACACCACCTGCGCCGAGAACAGCTCGAGAAGGCTGAATGAGTATTCGGGTAAAGGCTCTTGTGTGCTTGGTGGTGGCTGGCGCAGCAGCGAGCCTTTACTCGACCTCTGGACATGAGAACCATGAGTGGCTGCACTTCTTTGTATATCTGGTAGCCATTCTCCTCAGCTCCGGCATGAAAGTGGCTTTGCCCAAGACCGAAGGCACCATGTCGGTCAACTTTCCGTTTATCCTGCTGGGCATTCTGCAGCTTTCGCCTCTTCAGGCGGTTGTTCTTGCAGTCTCAAGTGTCATTGCGCAGTGCCGGTTCCGGGTCATCAAGCCATTCACGCTGATTCAGATTCTGTTTAAT
>DASZXD010000045.1:0-12407 GCA_035546015.1 Occallatibacter sp. | reverse complement strand
CATGCGCCACTCCACCTTCGCTGGCGGCAAGCGCCTGCGCCCGGTACTGGCCATGCAGTCCGCGGTCGCCATCGCAGGCGCTCTTCCCAAAGGAATAGAAAACCTCGGCGCGGCCCTTGAGATGCTGCACACGTACTCGCTCATCCACGACGACCTGCCCGCGCTCGACAACGACGACCTCCGCCGCGGCCATCCCACCTGCCACGTCGTCTTTGGAGAAGCCATCGCCATCCTCGCCGGTGACGCGCTCCAGACCCGCGCCTTTGAAGTTCTTGCCAACCTCGACGCGCAGCCCGCAGCCACCGTAAAGATCATCGGCCTCATTGCCAACGCTGTCGGCACCGTCGACGGTATGATCGGCGGTCAGGTCCTCGACATCGAAAGCGAAGGCCGCAAGCCCACGCCCGAGCTGGTTGAAGCCATCCACCGCGCCAAGACCGGAGCGCTCATCCGCGTCAGTGTCGTTGCCGGTGGCGTCTACGCCGGGGCAACGCTTGATGACATCGCACGCCTCGACCGCTTCGGCCGCAAAGCCGGACTCGCCTTCCAGATCGTCGACGATGTGCTCGACATGACCGTCGACTCCGCGCATCTCGGCAAGACCGCCGGAAAAGACCTCGCCACTGAAAAAGCCACCTGGCCCGCCGTCTACGGCATCGAGCAGTCCCAGCGCGACGCCGCACAGCTCATTGAAGAAGCCTTCGCCGCGCTCGAACCCTTCGGCAGCCGCGCCGACGGCCTCAAATCCGTAGCCCGCTATCTTGTCGACCGGAAAAACTGAACAAAGATCGCCAGCACGAAAAACGGGCATCCAGATTTCGAGCAGTAAATTGAACCACAAAAAGATGTACCCCATCCAAGCGCGCTTTATGCGCTTGGGTGGGAAACTATGACTCTATCCAGTTTTGTAATAAGGGCACGGCTTTAGCCGGGCCGCAAAGCTTTCCTTAAAATGAAATGTGCGGGCTTCAGTCCGCACATCCCTGCAACCCATGCTCACTGTCCCCCAGATCGAAACCGCCCTCCGCGACTGCTTCGACCCCGAAGTCAAGCTCAACCTCGTCGACCTCGGCCTCATCTACAAAATCGAAACCGGACCCGATCCCGACTCCACGCCCAAATGGCCGCGCCAGTGGGTCCGTGTCACCATGACTCTCACCACCCCGCAGTGCCCGGCCTCAGGACTCATCTTCGAGCAGGTCAACAACCGCCTCGCCGGCATCCCCGACATCAGCAAAGTTGAAGTCAACCTCGTCTGGGAACCCAGATGGACCCCGCACCGCATCAGCGAAGCCGGCCGCAAACAGCTCGGCATCTGAAGGGTACGGGCCTTAGCCCGTACATCGAGCGATCCCGATTGTTTTGAAAGGGCCCGACTTCAGTCGGGCCAATAAATTGCACAAAGTGAACCGGGCTTTAGCCCTGAGGGAAAGTAATAAGATTGCCTTATGCGTCTGCGCCTCATCGCCACATCCCTTTTTCTGCTTCTGACTTTGAGCGGATGCGGCTATCACACCCTCGGCGCGGCCACCCATCTCCCACCCGATCTGCAGACTCTCTCCGTTCCCGTCTTTGCCACACGTACCGACACCTACGGCGTTGAACGAGCCATGACCGACGCCGTTATCCGCGAGTTCGCCGCCCGTTCCCGCTTCCGCGTTACGCCCTCGTCGAGCGCCGACGCAGACGCCGTTCTCCACGCCACTATCCTCAAAGAGGTCGTATCCCCGCTCACCTACAACTCGGCCACGCAGCAGTCATCGAGCTTTCTCATCACGCTCATCGTCTCCGTCACCCTCAATGGGCGCGACGGCCGCGTCCTCTACCAGAACAAGAACTACACCTTCCGCCAGCAGTACCAGTCCACCACCGATCTGCCCACATTTATTCAGGAAGACCCCGCAGCCCTGCAGCGTCTCTCGCGTGAGTTCGCCCGCCAGTTAGTCGCAGATGTAATGGAAGGCTTCTGAACCTGATCGAGACAGGCGTGTATTGAAAGAGCACTGCTTAATCCGAGCCGTGCAAGCCAAAATTTCAGAGGGAGGCGAAGGCTTCAACCCTCGCAAAAGGCCCAGACAAAGATCATCGGGACTTTAGCCCCGGACTATCTTGCGGCTCGTAATCAAAATAAGTTCGCGGAGCTGTGCGGATTACCCTTCGGCCCTCACCACCACCGCCGTGATATTGTCGTGCCCGCCCGCTTTATTGGCCGCGCCCACCAGCCGCTCGCACAACTCGTCAGGCGGCAGATCGATGCTCAGCAGTGACTCGATCAGCGGATCGTCGATCTCCTTGGTCAGCCCGTCCGAGCACAGCAGGAAAAGATCGCCCGGCTCGGCTTCCAGCTCAAAGACATCGGGAGTCACCTGGCACTGCGTGCCCAGCGCCCGCGTAATCACATTCCGCAACGGTGACCGTTGCGCCTCCGCCTCGGTCATCCGGCCCTGCCTCACCTGCTCGTCCACCAGCGAGTGGTCCAGCGTAACCTGTTCAAGCTGCCGGTTGCGCAGCCTGTAACATCGGCTGTCCCCGATGTTGAACACCCACACCCGCCGCTCCTCAGCCGCCAGCACCACCATGGTGGTGCCCATGCCGCTCAGCTTCTGGTTGCGTTGTGCCCTTGAATAGATCGCATGGTTGGCGGCCGCGATTGCAGCTTCCATCGCCTCGCGCGGATTTTCAGCGGAAGTATTGCTCGACGCTAACCTCAGAATCTCATCCACTGCCAGCGAACTGGCAATCTCACCCGCCGCCGCGCCGCCCATCCCGTCGCACACCACATACACGCCGTGCTCAACGGAAAATCCGTAGGAATCTTCGTTCGATGTGCGTTTCCGGCCGCGGTCGCTCATTGCTGCAGCCGTATAGTGGACAAGAACCGTGGCCAAGAACTTCTCCCGCCAAAATCGTGACAACCATTGGACAGTTTACACGGCTTTAGGCCCCGCGCAGCCGGAATTACTTCCCGGAAGTTTGGATGCTGGTTTGCGGCAACGGGGGAGGCGCGGGAAGGTCGAAAATCTGGATAGCTCCGGCATTCAGCGCCGCCACCCTCCGTCCCGAAGGTGAAATTGCCACATTTCCGCCCATGTCCAGTGCCGGACTCACCGGCGCCTCCAGCGCCATATCGCCCGTAGCCGCGTCATAAACCGTTAGCCACTGCCCTTTGATGTCGTCCGAGTCAATCGGCTGGTAAGCATTTACCGGGTGGCTGACCCCCAGAGTCTCGCGCCCAATCCGCAGCCCGCCCGGCGAAATGGTGACGAGCGGCCAGATAGCCACCGCCGGTATCTGGTTGGCCCACAGTTGCTTTCCGTCCGTGGTCAGGGCCACAATCCGGTCGCCGCCGTCCTGCATGCACGCCGTCACCAGCACCAGATGGTCTGTCACAAACCGGTTTGTCAGGTTGCAGCTCGAATCCACTCCGCCCAGCATCGAGTTGCCGCCGTGAAAGTAACTCAGGTTCACCAGCCATTGCCACTTCTGCCCGCGCAGATTCTCGAGATACCCGAT
Source organism: Occallatibacter sp. (assembly GCA_035546015.1). GTDB lineage: Bacteria > Acidobacteriota > Terriglobia > Terriglobales > Acidobacteriaceae > Telmatobacter. The sequence goes on along the minus strand of DASZXD010000045.1, from coordinate 8,894 downwards.
TGAGTTGATCGGCAGGTGCACCGTTGTTCGCACCCGGCTCACCAGCATCACCTTACCGGTATCACGCTGCAGAATGCGCACTACCGTGTCTGGCGTCCCGTCTTCATCGTCATTGTCGGTCGTCATTGATGCCGAGGCCGTCGCCGGGCTCTGCACCTCGTCCGGCTTGGGTGCGGTCTTCGCCGGCTCGTACGAGTCGGCCACGATGTACTGCTGCGCAGGGTCCATCTCCAGCCATAACAGCGGTCCCGGAAACTGCAGAAATGGCTTCAACGTCAGGCTTGAGTCGCCAATCATCAGGCCGTTGCGGTCCCGCAGCAGAAAATGCCCATCGTTCAGCATCCACAGATACCGCGCCCGGTCGTGCAGCGTCCAGCTCGTCTCCGCTTCCACGGCTCCCGATGGCAGAGAGAGCACCACTGCCCGAATCTGCCGCTCCTCGCCGCTCATAGTGCCCTTGGGGTCGCGGTGCAGCAGGCCCGGTATGCGAAAGGTGAACAACAGCTTGTCCTCGCCGATAAAATCCAGTGAGGCCAGCGCATTCCGCGAGCCCAGATAAATGGGACCTGGTGGAGAAAACCCCAGCGCCTCCACCGGAATCGACAGCGTCGGCGCAACTGTAGGCTGTGCCGGAAAATGATCCGGAATCACGCGGTCTTTCGGCGGACGCGCCCGCTGCTGGCCCGGATCGGGCGCCGAAGGAGGCTGTTCTGCCGCAACACGAACGGCCAGCGACAGGCACGCGCACACACACAGGCCCATCGCTCTTCGCCATCGCACCATCGTTGATCATTTTCGCCGATGCGCCCCACTTTTGGCACCGGCTCTCGTCGGAGGGAGGCGGAGGTTTTTAACCTCCGCAAAAATCTTAACGAGCCATCTGGGCTTTAGCCCCGGATGCATCATGCCCGCGTATGCGAACCTAAAAAAGAATGACCGCTCAGCCAAAAGACACGCGCGGCATGCACTTCCTCGGTTACAGCGCCTGCGCTCTCGCCGGAACCCTGTGGGGAACGGGCTTTTACTTTGGCCGCCTCGCCCTCAACGAAATGAGCGTCGAGCACATGGTGCTCTACCGCTTCCTCTTTGCCTCGCTGGGCATGCTCCCCGTGGCGCTCGGCAACCGCGTCCGCTTCACCTCCGGCGAAATGCGCACCCTGCTCCTTGCTGCTACCTTCGGAATCCCCGTTCAGTTCCTGCTCCAGTTTCATGGCCTGGCGCTTACTACCGTGAGCCACGCATCGCTCATGGTCGGTGCCATGCCGGTCCTGCTTGCTGCGGCAGCAGCTATCTTTGCCAACGAGCGCCTTGACCTGCTCGGCTGGCTCGCGCTCTGTGGATCAACCATAGGCGCAGCTCTCGTCGTCCTAGGCGGCAGCCACGCCACCACCGGCAATGAGACCCCGACTCTGCAAGGTGATCTGCTGGTTATCGCGTCGCTCATCACAGCGCTTGCCTGGATTCTCCTCAGCAAAAAGCTCATGCAGACCCACAGTCCTGTCGCGGTCTCCGCCTACACCATCCTCTCTGGAACAGTAATGCTCACTGCCGTTGTCATGACGCCGCAATGGCTCGCCCCGCTCACGCATCATTCAGCAGACCCGCTTCCGTTCGCACGCGTCAGCCTCACCGCCTGGATCGCGCTCGCCATCAGCGGCCTGCTCTGCACGGCCACCACCACGTTTCTCTGGAACTGGGGCATTCATCACGTCCCCGCCTCGCGTGCTGGAGTCTTTCTCAATATCGAACCGGCCCTCGGTTCTTTGCTCGGCGTAGAACTCCTCGGCGAGCGTCTCGGCCCCTATGCCTGGCTCGGCGGCGCGCTCATCATCGGCGCAGCCATCGTCCTCACCACCCGCGGCCACGAACCCGAAGTCATCCTCGAATAATTATTAACATTGCGTTAATATCCCTCCATGGTTCAAGCCGTAACAGTGCCGCAGACCGCCTCCGCATCTGCGCCGAGCCACACCCGCATCCTGGCTGAAATCGCCATCTCTTACGCGCTCATCCTGGCCGTCATCTGGACCCCGCGTCCCATCCAGCGCTATCTCTGGATCGTCGCCGCCGTTACCCTGGTTGCCATTGCGTACGCGTCCTTTGAAGGAGCAAAGGCCATGGGTCTGCGCATCGGCAATCTTCAGCGCTCGCTCTGGATCGTCCTGGCTGCGCTGCTCCTGGCCGTCATCGCAATTGTCACTGCCGCACACTTCGGCACGCTGCGCCTGCCCAGCGGCGTAGCCGCCTTCATCGCCACTTACTGCGCTTATTCCATCTGGTCAGGCGTCCAGCAATTCCTGCTCCAGGGCTTCTTCCTGCTGCGCTTCCTGCGCATCATGCGCAATCCCTATTACGCCGCGTTTACTGCCGCCTCACTCTTCGCGCTGGCGCACCTGCCCAATCCTATCCTCGCGCCCGTCACGCTCCTCTGGGGATTCGCAGCCTGCCTGCTTTTCCTGCGCTATCGCAACCTCTACCCGCTGGCCATCGCACACGCCATCCTCGGCATCACCGTAGCCATGACCATTCCCGGCCACATCGACCACAACATGCGTGTCGGCCTCGGTTATCTCACCTACGGCCACCGTCACAGCCCTTACGTCTCTTACCTGCTATCGAAGCCATAGCGACCACAGCGCATCCACCGTTGCATGCGTCACTGCCGACGCGCCCACACGCCTCTCGCTGCGCCATGCGCGCCCATAGAACACGCCCGCAATCGCCGCCAGCAGCACATACTGCCAGTTGAAATTTGTCGTCCGCTTGTTGAAATGCGATAACCCGAACAGCACCGACGTCAACAGAAGTGATCCCAGCCGCCCCATACGTCGTTCCAGCAGATTCTGCAGCCACCCGCGAAAGAACAACTCCTCCGGCACAGCGATAAACAGGAACGTGAACACCCACGCGCCGGCAATCATCGCAAAGCCCGGCCACACGCGATGCACATGCAAAAAATCCAGTGCCAGCCCCAGCGCCAGCGCAATCGGCGTATAAAACGCCCACTCCCGCAGCCCGATCTTCACATCCCGCAGCCTCAACCGCAGATCGAATCCCGTCCCCGGCAGCTTGCGGATCATCACAAACCCGTAAATCCCCGCATCCAGCAATAGAATCTTGCTGAAAATTGCCAGGTGTGCCGGCCACGCCGCTTCAAACCACCGCAGATCAACTGCCAGCCCCAGCAAAATCAGGATCAGAAAATCCCGCCAGTTCCCGCAGGCATCCGAATCGATCTCTGCTGCCTGCCACTCGAGCACCGCCATCGAGCAGGGAAGCGCCGCATACAGCGCACACCACTCCCAGTGAAACTCACCCGCCGCCCCCGAAACCAGCGCATACGGCACGCACAACGCCGCCGGCCCCAGCAGCCTTAGGCTCAGCGGCAGCGCATCCACGCAGGCCTGCACGCGCTCTGGAAAGAACGCCGCCGCTAGAAACGGAATCAGTGTAAGAATCGCGGCAATCACATTCGCCGCCGTAAAGAATGGAAGAACCGCAGCCATCAGATATTTTTCTTCTCGCTGTGTCCCAGGCACGAAAATGTGGGCCCCAAAGCCTGCCCTGAGCTTGTCGAGGGATCCCTCGCCTGCCGCGGCGGAGGGACGTGGGAAGCCACACCATCAACCCTGCCATATCAAGCTCTCCCGTTAGGGAGAGCAGGAAAATAGCCCAGGGTGAAACTCTGGGTCAACAGGCCACAAAACCCCTCAGTCCCGTAGCGACGGCGCGAACCAGCATCCGAATCCAGCACGGCGACCTGGACCCTACCCCGGCAGCCCCTCGAATGACAACTGCCCCGTCGACCACAGCACTGCCGCAGGCTTCGCCTCTGAGGCAAGCTCGTACACCAGCCGCTCCAGCACCAGCCGCTTATCCGGCGGCGAAGACCGCAGCTCCAGATCCGCCCGCGCAATCAGCCTGAGCGCCCGCGTCAGATCGCGTCGGCTCTTATACCGCCGCGCCTGCCTGATCAGATCGTCCGCCGCAAACGGAGGAATCCGGAATCCCTGCCACAGAGCCTGCCAGATCGCGCGTGAATCGCGCACATTCTTTTCCAGAATCACCAGCATCTGCCGGAAGGTCCGCGCCAGCATATACAGGTGCCCGATGGCCGCATCCTCCCCCGCGTCCGAACTGTTCAGCAGTCCATGCAGAAGCGCCAGCGCACGCGCCCGGTCCCGCGAACTGATCGCATCGGTCAGTTCGTAGAGCGACCGCTGCTTGGCGCCCAGCACCATCGTCTCCACATCGCCCAGCGTAATCCGCCCGCGCCCCGTCGCATAAATCAGCAGCTTCTCCAGCTCCGCCGCCACCAGCATCATGTCCGCGCCCAGCGCATCCACCAACTCGCGTGCCGCGTCCGGTTCCATCTTGATGTTTTCTGACTGCGCCGTTCCCACTGCCCAGCGCATCGCGTCTTCCTCGCTCACGCGCGCCAGCTCCACCATGCCGCAGTGCTCGCCCAGCGTCTCTGTCAGCCGCTCGTAGCGATTCTTGTCCTCCATCTCCATGCGCCGTGCGTCATTGGGAATGCGCACAAAATCTGCAACGAACAACAGCAGCGCCTGCGGATTCGGCGACTTGAAGTACCGGTCCAGAGCCGCAAACTCATCCTTCTTCGCCCCGCGCGTATAAAGCTGTCGCACGTTGCGTACAAAGATCACCTGAAACGGCGCCATCAGCGACGGCGTCTGCGCCCGGTCCAGCACTTCAAAGATCGAGGTTGTAGCCAGATCGAGATCGGAAAGGCAAAAATCCCGTAGATCCGCCGGAACAAATGCCTTGATCACCGCGGCCCGGCAGCGGTCATGCAGAAATATCTCGTCGCCCGCCAGCACATAGCCCGGCCTCAGCTTGCCTGTGCCCGCTGCTGCTGCATCAATCTCGGCAACAAACCGCGTAGCGGCCGAAAATCCCGCGCCCCAGCGCGAGCCGCTCATTGCCCACACCCCGCGTGCCAGCTGATGGAGGGAAAAACCATGCGGCTCCAGAATATCGTTCCCTGTGCAAATCGCGCACTATGGAAAACCCGGCCGGAATCAAACTTATCTCAGCGCCTCTTGGTTTCCTCCATCTTTTCGATGTGTTGATCCGCCTTATGGGCCTCTTTGCCCGCCACCAGGGTAGCCTCGCCGCCTTCATGTGCGGGCGCGGACTCCTCGTCGCATTGCTTTTCAGGCGCAGAGCCCGCATCGCGAGGCACCGCCGCCGCTACGCTGCCCATGGGTTCCGCCTTTGCCGCGGCCTTCTCGCTCTCTTCGTCAAATTTTTTCTTCTGCTCCGCTCCGTTGTTCTTCGCCATGGTCTGCATCCTTCTGCGATTTCTCTTTCTTCGCTTTCTTGGATGCAGGCTTTTTCTTCGTGGCCTTCTTCGCGGTTTTGGCAGGAGCAACATTCAGAAATGCTGACCACCTGAGTTCCGGCGCATGCGGTGCGGCCTTTGCCTTGGCAATCGCCATCTCCGCCACGTGCTCCACAATCCATTCAAAGTTCGCCGGTCCCACCGAGTGCAGATCGGCATCCGGTGCAGGATTCATGAAGTCGATTGCATACGGCACGCCCTTCTCCACTGCGAACTCCACAGTATTCAGGTCATAGCCCAGCGCCTTGCACAGCTTCAGCGCATCCTGCTCCACGCGCTTCAGCAGCTTTTTGTCATAGTCCGGTAAATTCTGGATGTACCGCTCATGATGCGGCCGCCGCGGATCGTACGGCATGATGTGCACATGCTTCTGCGCCACAACATAGCAGCGGAAGTACTCGTTGAAATCCACCGCCTTCTGGTACATCATGCATAAATCGCGCGACTGGTCATAGGCCTCGAAGAACTCGTTGCGGTTGCGCACGTGATATACATCGCGCCATCCGCCGCCATTCACCGGCTTCATGAATCCATGCTCGCCCACATACGCAAACACCGCCTCCCAATCCAGCGGATACTCCAGGTTCCTCATCGAGCGGTCCGTCGTGCCCTCGGGATGCCTCTTGTGCGGCAGAATCACCGTCGGCGGCACCGCCACGCCCAGCTTCTGCGCCAGCGAGTAGTTGAAGAACTTGTCGTCGGCCGACCACCAGAAGGGATTGTTGATGATTACCGTGCCGTTGAGCGCGGCATGCTTCAGAAAGGCGCGATAAAACGGAATGTCGTGCGAGATGCGGTCCACAATCACCGCGTAGCGCGGAAGCTTGTCCAGCTGCACTGCGCCCGTCTGCACAAACTCGGCCTCAATGCCGTCAGCGTTCTTAGCATTGATGCGCTCCACCAGCGCGCCCGGAAAGCTGTTCTCCATCCCAAACAGAACGCCGATCTTTTTCATCCGCCTCCCCCTTTTGACGAAGAGCTCACTCGGCTCCAGTGTACGTCACAAAAGGGAAGGGAAATGGCAAGGAAGTGATGTGGTGACTGGCGCAACTCTCAATCTGTTTTTTGAGCCCTGGCATGAAACTGTGTGCCCCTGGTTCCTCGCTTTTGGGGACCCGGGAGAGCACACCTCAAACCCCGCCACGACAAGCTCTCCCGTCAGGGAGAGCAGGAAAATAGCCCAGGGTGAAACCCTGGGTCAGCAGGCATAGAATCCATGAGTCCCGGAGGGACGACGCGAATCGCTACACAAACGAGAGTTGAAGCAGGTATCTCACCCGACCCTGGAATCCAGAGCCTGACTGCTCTCCTGGTGCACATCCACCAGTCCCAGCGGATCGTTGTTGCGGTCCGTCACATCTACCAGCGCGCCCAGCCGTGTAACCAGTTCCGGAGTCCAGCAGTGCTCCGGCGCGCGCCAGCTCCAGTTGCCAGCAGCCACCGCAGGCGTATTCATGCGCGCCTCTGCGCCCAGCACCAGCAGGTCCTGCGCCGGAACCATCGCAATCTGTGCCGGGCTCGTCGCCACTGCCCGAATCAGCGGCCACACCGGACTCTCATTCTCTTCGATGCCGGTGTAAGCATGTACACCCGAGCGCTCATACTCGCTCGCACTCTGATACCACCCCAGCGTCGTGTCGTTGTCGTGCGTGCCTGTGTACGCTACTGTTTTCTCGCCGAAGTTATAGGGCAGGTGGCTGTGTCCTTCGCGGTTGCCGAATCCGAACTGAATGATCTTCATACCCGGCGCTTGCATCTCCATCCGCATCGCATCCACTTCCGGCGTAATCACGCCCAGGTCCTCGGCCACCAGCGGAACCGGCCCCAGCGCATGCTCAATCGCACGGAACAGCTCTGACCCCGGCGCCTTGATCCACTCGCCATTGATCGCTGTCTCTTCTTCCGCCGGAATCGCCCAGAACGCCTCGAAGCCTCTGAAGTGATCGAGCCGCACAATGTCATACAGCTCCACTGCGCGCCGAATGCGGTCGATCCACCAGTCGAAGCCGCGCATAGCCAGAACATCCCACCGGTAAAGCGGATTGCCCCACCGTTGTCCCGTCACTGAAAAATAATCCGGCGGCACGCCGGCCACGCGTGTCGGCCTGAAATCTTCATCCAGCTCGAACAGCCCCGGATGCACCCACACGTCGGCCGAATCCATATTCACAAAGATCGCCACATCGCCCATGATGCGGATGCCATGTCGCGCCGCGGCGTCCCGCAGATGATTCCACTGCCGCGAAAATGCAAACTGCAGCGCCTGCTCCTGCGCCAGCATGCGCCCGCTCAGCTCATACACCTCGGCCAGCGCCTGCGGATCGCGTCTGCGCAACGGCTCTGGCCACTCCGCCCACGCCCCCGTGTTGAACTGCCGCCGCAATTCTGCGTACAGCGCATAATCATTCAGCCAGAAGGCCTCTTCGCGGCAGTACGCCTCAAACTCGCGCCATTGCTGCTTGAGAGTCGGCTCATGCGGTGCGCGGTCCAGGAAATTCCCGGCGGCCTCATACAGCAGCGGCAGCTTCCGCTGCTCTACTTCGTAAAAATCCACCGCGCCCGAGCGGCCCGCGAGCCCTGCAATCCGCTCCCCCTCAATCCATCCCCAGTCGGAGAGATACTCCAGGCTGATCAGAAACGGGTTCCCCGCAAACGCCGACGAGCTTGCATACGGCGAGTTGCCATATCCCGTCGGACTCAGCGGCAGCACCTGCCAGACATGCTGCTTCGCCGCCGCAAGAAATGCTACAAACTCATGCGCGGCCGGACCAAGGTCCCCAATGCCGCCATACGAGGGCAGCGAACTGACATGCAGCAAAACTCCGGATGAGCGCTCGAAATCCATCTTCTCCCCGTCGGGCTGGCCAGAATGCACCAGACCAGTTTGAAGGCTGAGGCTTCAGTTGAAGGTACAGGCTTCAGCACGCACATCAATCCCAGTCCAAATTGACAGGGATCGAACACTGAGGAGTGACCGCTCCTGAATCCACCCTCTTCTCGTCGCAGCCCCACCCTCTTTTAGCAACTATAATCCCTCACTATAATTCCAGTGTCCGGCGAACCAGCCGCAGAAAGTTTCCAGAGAAAGCCCGAGGTATAGGCCCTTGAAAGTTAGATGCACGATTTTTTCAGTCTTTTCACTGGTAACGATATCAACTTTCGCCGCGGCTGCATACGCCGCCTCTGCACCGCCGCAGCCGCTCGTCATTGACTCCGGCTGGCAATTGCAGGACGTAGCCAAAGCCACACAGTCGGGCGCGCAGGTTTCTTCCGCGAGTTTCAGCACCACCGGCTGGTACGTCGCTACCGTTCCCGGCACCGTGCTCACTACGCTGGTCAACAACCGCGTCTACCCTGAGCCGCTTTACGGTGAAAACGACCGCCCCGAGATTATTCCCGAATCCCTCGTTCACACCTCGTACTGGTACCGCACCGTCTTTGAAGTCCCCGCTGCCTATGCAGGCAAACACATCTGGCTCAACTTCGACGGCATCAATTATTCCTCGGTCATCTGGCTCAACGGCACCCA
>DASZXD010000044.1:0-8072 GCA_035546015.1 Occallatibacter sp. | reverse complement strand
GGTTAGCGTGCCCGCCGCCAGCAGAGCCTGACGACGCTGGACCTCCAGGGCCATAAGCTGAATCTCGAGACCAATCTTTTGCGCTTCGGCCTGTGCGCGCTCGAGTTTGATCATTTCTGCCTGATCGAGAGCGGGGTCCTGGGCGCAGCAGTGAGCAAGCTCGGGATCGTAAACTACGCCGTCTGTGGGAACCGTGAGTACCGCCGGCTGCTCGACAGACTCGCCGACCTTAGGCAGACCCTTGATAGCGGCTTCGACGGCTTTCTGATACTGCTGCGGAAGCTGATTGATCTGAGCCGGTGTCAGAACCGGTGAGACGAAGTTGTCAACCGTTACCTGTATCGTCACTGCGACGACCTTCGTAGTGAGAACGTAGACGTCGAGAACCTTGCGCACGAAGTAAGTCACCGCGTAACAGGCATTGTTATTGATGAGAGTACGCTGAGTCGTGGAAACGGATTCGGAGTCCTCGAAGCTGCTGATGGTGACAGAGCGCTGCAGATCAGTGTATTGGGATGCCTGCTGGGCCACCGACTGGAACTGGCTGGCGCTGTTCTGTACAGAAAGATCTGCGGCCGAGCTTGAACTCGATGAACTGCTTTCGCTGCCGCCGCCGCCAATACTGAATATGCCCAGGTTGATTCCGCCGCCGCCCCCGGCGCTGGAGCTTTGCGTCTGGCTGTTCAGGACCTGAAGCAGTGCGCTCGAGTTGCTGGAAGTCTGTTGCTGATGGACCGCTGAGACGAACTGAGAAAATGTGGTCTGGACCGAGTATCGCTCTGTCTCTGAGGTCGTGCGGCGATAACGGTCGCTTTGGTAGAGAGTCATCTTTTCGCCCGGCAGCAGCGTGAGGGTATAAGCCAGAGGGCCGCGCTGCTTGGCGGTGAGGCACAACGTGTGCGCATAGGTGACAGTGATGCGGACAACGCCGCGCCCGAAGTCGCCTACGTTCGGTGATCCGACGATGGGCACGGACAGGGTCTTGGTTTCATTGAACGTGATGCAACTCGGCCCTGTACGCCATGGCAGATCGCATGGGCTTTGGCAGCAAGGGTCCTGTGTGGGCAGAGTTACGGGTGTGGTTCCATCTGTTGGATCAAATGCTGGGGTTGTGGGAGCAGTAGACATAGCCATCCTCTTTCTACGAGCTGTCAAGCTCATCGGGCGCAGCTTAGTGCGACCCGTTTAGGCTTGAGAGCCCGTCGGTCAAGAGCCGTCAAAGAGGCCAAAGTAAGCCCTGTCGCCCACAGACGTGGATCGTCTCCAGATGTACAGTTCGAATCGATGATTCTTTGCGGCCCTTGTCACGTGTCTACTTGTGAATCTGAGCGAACGAACGTTTCGTTTTTGGGATTCCGATTAGTCGCCAAACCACCTGCCGGAGAGCAGTCGCTACTCATATCGCAACGCTTCAATTGGGTCCAGGTTTGCGGCGCGGATCGCAGGGATCATTCCGCTTACCAGTCCGGTGATCGCCAGAATCCCGGTGGCCACAATCACCGATGCGGGCGAGATGATCAGATGGATATCCGCATCGGTTGCATTCTGTGCCAGCGCGCTGTAAAACGTGATGCGGCCCACCCCGATGGAGATGGCGTAGGCCAGTATGATGCCAAGCGCGCCGCCCACGCTGGTAATGGCCAGCGCCTCCGCCATGAACTGCAGCAGGATATGGTGCCTGCGCGCACCCAGCGCCTTTTCTACGCCTATTTCGCGCGTGCGCTGCTGCACGGCGACGAGCATGATGTTCATCAACCCGATGCCCGCGATCCCCAGCGTGAGCGCGCCCACCATCGAGAGCAGCACCTGCAGGGCAATCGACAAGATATGGAACTGCGCCAGTTGCGTCATCAGATTCGCTACGAAGATTGCGTTGCGATCCGTAGGCCTGAAGTGATGCGCTGCAGCCAGCGTTTCGCGGAGGCTCTTTTCAATTGCCTGGTGATCGCCGTGATAGTTAAACCAGATGCCGCTGATATACGTTGTGTTGGCCAGATCGCTCACCGTGTTGAACGGCACATAGATCTGGCGGTTGCGGTCGTCGCCATCGCCCTCCTGCATCTTGGGGCTCATCACGCCCACAACGGTGAAAATGACGCCGTTCAAACGAATGTCCTGCCCTACGGCCCAACCGCCGGAGAACAACTTCGTCTTTGCCTCAGAGCCGATGACGCACACATGCGCGCGCTGCTGATCCTCCTGCCCGTTGAAGAACCGGCCCTCTTGCGTGTCCAGCTTCCAGATGTCCTGAAAGACCGGCCTCACGCCATTCACCGTCCAGGTGTAGGTGTGCAGATCGTTCTGCACGGTCACGTCCTTCCACACCACCGGCGAAATGTGAAAGACGCCCGGCACGCTGTTGGAGATGCGCTCCACATCGTCAATCTTGAACTGCACCTTCACGCCGGCCTTGTCGCCGCCGGCCTGCTGGCTGGTGCGCCCCGGAAACGTGCCGATGACGTTTGTGCCCCACTGCGCAAAGATAGCCTCAATCGCGCGGCTGAACCCTGCGCCATAGGCCAGCAGCAGCACCACCGTGGCAATGCCCCAGGCCATGCCGATCATGGTGATGGCCGTGCGCCGGCGATTGTAGATCATCGCCTCCCATGCCTGTCCCCAGATGTCTCTCAACATAGCTTCTGGCTCCTGGCTTCTAGCTGTTAGCTAAAAAGCGGTTCCTCTTTGTCGCGAACTTTCCATGTCTTGTCATTGCTCAATCTCAGATCGAATACACAGACACCATGAAGCCAGGAGCTAACGGCTAGCAGTCAGTAGCTGCCTTTATTCCCGCCGCAGCGCCTCAATTGGATCGAGCTGCGCTGCCTTGCTCGCCGGATACAATCCCGCGGCCACGCCGCACAGCACCAGCGTGCCCATCGCCAAGGCGGCTGACCACGGCACAAGCCGCGGCGGATCGAACCCTGGCATTTTGCCGGTGAGAAATGCCTGGAGCACGGCCATAAAGCCTGCCGACACTCCGATCCCGATCAGCCCGCTAATGCCGGTCAGCAGCAGCCCTTCCCAGAAGAACTGCGCCATGATGCTGCGCTTGGTTGCGCCTATCGCTTTCAGTACTCCGATCTCGCGTGTGCGCTCCGTCACAGAGACCAGCATGATGTTGATGATGCCCACTGCGCCGAGTCCCAGCGTCACAATTCCCACGCCGCCCAGAAAAACATCCATCGCTGTAAAGATGGCGCCTACCATCTTGCTCGACTGGATGGTGTCCCACTCGTTGAACGCGTCTTTCAGCGCCGGATCGAAGCCATGCCGCCCGCCGATGACACGATGCACAGCAGCCACAGCAGCCGTAGAATCGTTCTTCGTCGCCGGCTGATATTGAATCGACGTCAGCGCATCCTGTGCGACGTTGTCGCCTTTCATCGCAAACATTTGCAGCATTGCCGTCAGCGGAATGTAGAGCTTCTGGTTGTCGCTGTCGTTGTTGCCGTGGTTGATGGCCCCCACGCGCCCCACCACCACAAATGCTATATCGTTGATAGTGATTGTCTCGCCAATCATTGGCCGGCCCGGAAAGAGCAGCGTCGCGCTCTTTGAACCCAGCACTACAACGCGCCTCCGGTTCACCAGGTCATCGTCGCTGATGAACCGCCCCTCCACCAGCGGCACAAAGCGCAGATCGGCGAAGTTCGGCTCCACGCCCATCACCTGCGCAGAGGTATTCGAATATGCACTTACCTCGTAAAGATCGTTGCGGTTGAGCATGCCAGTCGCTGCGCGAACCTGCGGCAGCGCGCGAATCCCGGCGAGATCGCCTGGGGTGAGTTGATAGGGCCGCATGCCCGTGTGCTGATTGGCCAGGGCCGGGACCGTGCCGTCCCACATCATCACCACATCGTTGCCAAACGACGCCAGTTGGCGATGCTGCCCCGAGCGAAACCCCTCGCCAAGCCCGACAAGCACCAGCAGCGATCCGACGCCCCACGCAATCCCGAACATGGTCAGAAAGCTGCGCAGCTTGTTGGCCATGATGGCGCGGAAGACCTGCCCGAGCGTGTCTGAAAAATTCTGCATGGTTCCCGAATACCAGCTTAGACAAATGCTTACGATACTCGATAGCTCCATACGTGCAAATTCATCCCGCGGTTCCTCTCTTCCGTCACATTTATCAGGAACCGGACCGCACTCCGGTGCGTACATGGCTTGAGAAGGTGACACAAGCCTGTCTGGGTCGTCTCAAGAGAAAGTCCTCCTTTCACTGACCGATCCGCCGTTGGGAAATTCACACTGCTTTAAAAATGCACGGAGGAAGTTGTGGCTGCGTCGCGAAGAAACAAGAAATTCTGGATCTGGCTGAGCCTTGGAATCGTCACGGTCGTACTGTTGTCTGGCGCCGGCATCGCGCACATCGCCAAAGGCTCTTCCATCGATCCCAATCGCATTGCCAAAGTGACCCGTGGCGACGTGGCGCAGTCCGTCGTGGCTACGGGCAAAATCCAGCCCATCACCAAGGTTGAAGTCAAAAGCAAGGCCTCCGGTATCGTAGAGAAGCTCTTTGTCGACATCAACAATCACGTCACAAAAGGCCAGCAACTCGCACAACTCGACCAGCAGGAGATCGTTGCGCAGGTGGAAGCGCAGAAGGCGCAGCTTGCCTCCGCCGAGGCCAACGTGACGACTTATGAGGCCAACATCGAGCAGGACAAGGTCAATGCCGCCGCGCCCGACCTGCCCATGTACAAGGCCACGCTCGACCGCAACATGGAGATGCAGAAAGACGGCATCGTCAGCCGTCAGGCCCTGGACGACGCCAACCGCGAGTACCTTGCCGCGCTCACCCGGCGCAACTCCGCACAGGCACAGATCACAGTGGATACTGCCAAGCTCAAGCAGGCTCGTGCGCAGGTGCTGCAGAGCCAGGCCACGTTGAATCAGCTAGATGAGCAGCTCTCCTATACCACCATCATCGCCCCCATGGACGGCGAGATACTCTCCCGCGATGTGGAGATCGGCGATGCGGTGAGTTCCATCCTTGTTCTCGGCTCCACGGCCACCCTGATCATGACCGAAGGCGACACCACACAGGTTTACGTCCAGGGCAAGGTCGACGAGGCGGATATCGCCCACGTCTACCTCTGCCAGCCTGCGCGCATCAAGGTTGAGAGCTTCCGTGACCGGTCCTTTTACGGTAAGGTCACCAAGATCGCGCCCATGGGCGTGGAGAAAGACAACGTTACAACCTTCGAGGTGCGCGTTTCCATCAACAACCCCGGCGGCGAGCTCAAAGCCAACATGACCGCCAACGCCGAGATTCTGCTCAACGAACACAAGGGCGTGCTTAGCGTCCCTGAAAACGCCGTCACTTACGACAACCAGAAGAACGCCTTCGTCCAGGTGCCTGACCGCAGCCAGAAAGACGGCACCCGCAAAGTGCCTGTAAAAGTAGGACTTTCCAACGGTTCTGCGACTGAAATCGTCAGCGGCCTCAAGGAAGGCGACCAGGTCGTGCTGCAGCAATAACCCTGCACTGCAGTCCGGCCCGCCCAGCCCCCGTTCCGCTCAGGCAACGGGGGCTTAAATTTTTCCGCCACACGTGTAACGCCGCATTCCCTGCGCCCACTATCGAGCCAGAGGGTGTTTGGAATGCCGGACCTGTACAACAAGATCGGGACTTTATACAAAGTCATCGGCCAGATTGAATCGGCATCGGTCCCTCGCCTTGCAACGCAGCGCCCGGCCTGGTGGAGCATCCCCGGCCGTTGCATCTACTCCCTTTATTGCTCTTGGTTCTCGCTTCCACTGTCCGTCTGGCTCAGCACGGGCTCCGTCGGACTGTCTCTCTACTGGCAGGCGCTCTCAGCAGCGGCCTGCCTGGTAGAGATGTTGACTCCCAATCAACGGCCGGCCTCTCTTCCTATCGCGGTCGGCAAAATCACCGCGGAATGTTGTCCGGTCGAGGGGGCTGCACAATGACTCTGGCACTCGACGGCGCAGTCGCGTTTATGCAGGCAGGTTCCACCATGCAGGCAGTACGTCACAACCCCGCTTCCCCCGTTACCACGCGCGCGCAAAAGCGTCCTCACGCGCGTGTTCGCAAGAGCCCGGCGCGTCCGACGCAACCTGAGCCTTTGATATACTTACGTTCTCCTGGAAATTCGGAGAACCCATTGCAATTTCGTGAATTCGACGCTGCTTACATCGAAAATCTCCGTGCTGGCGACGTTCGCACGCAGGAGCATTTCGCTGCTTATTTCACCGAGTTGCTGCATCTGAAACTGCGCTCTCGGCTCCAGTCCCCGCACGCCATTGAAGACGTCCGCCAGGAAACTTTCGCCCGCGTTCTGACATCCCTCCGCAAGGAAGGTGCGCTGCGCCGGCCGGAGTGC
Organism: Occallatibacter sp.; assembly: GCA_035546015.1. Lineage (GTDB taxonomy): Bacteria > Acidobacteriota > Terriglobia > Terriglobales > Acidobacteriaceae > Telmatobacter. The sequence continues at coordinate 1,725 of DASZXD010000044.1, read as the reverse complement.
CTGGGTGCCTTTGTCAACACCGTATGCAATAACGTCCTCTTCGAGCACTACCGCATGTCATCGCGGAGCCAGTCGCTCGACGAGGAGGGCCAGCCCGAACTTCCGGCAGCGAATGCCGATGTACTGGGTATGGTTGCTGCCCGGCAGTTGAAGGAAAAGGTACGAGAGATCCTCCTCGACATGCCGGAGCGCGACCGCTCGCTGCTCAAGGCCGTTTTCCTCGACGAAAGAGACCGCGACGAGGTGTGCCGCGAACGCGGGGTCGACCGGGAGTATCTCAGAGTTCTGCTTCACCGGGCGAAGCAGAACTTCAAAACCGCGTACGTCAAGCGACTGGGTGATGGACTTTATCAGGAAAACGCATAAGAGAGGGTGAGCCAATGAGAACGATATATTGCGCCGAACCCGGAGAAGAAAACATGGACCACAACGAAGCTGTACAACTCATGGCTGTGGAGCGATACCTGCTGGACGAGATGACGTCTGAGCTCCGTGATGAATTTGAAGAACACATGTTCGATTGTGCTGAATGCGCGCTCGATCTGCGCGCGGGCTCCGCATTTGTTCAGGAGGCGAAACTCCAGTTGCCTCAACTTGCCGCGAATGAGGCGGCCGCCGGGACGGCCGCCTCTGCGCGGCCCGTGTCAAGGCCTCAGCCAAAATCGCGCGACTGGTTCGCCTGGCTGCGTCCAGCCTTTGCCGTGCCCGCCTTTGCGGCACTGCTCATTGTCATCGGCTACCAGAACATCGAGACCATCCCTTCACTGCGCGCCTCTGCCGCAAGCCCGCGCATTACGCCCTGGACCAGCTTTCATACCGGAACGCGCAGCGCCGCTCGTCTGGATGTACCTGCCGATCACAAGCAAGGCGCAGGCGTCGTCATCGAGTTGCCGCAGGAGTCCGCGTACGCGAGCTACGTCTTCGATCTCTATGACCAGCAGGGCAAGCTGTTCTGGACGCATACAGTCTCGGCCTCCGGCCCCAATGCAAGCGGCAACGGCGGTTTCCTGCTCACGATTCCGGGCGCTGGACTCGAACAGAGCTCCTATACGCTCGTCATCGCGGGCACCGATCAACAGGGTGCGCGAACCGAGGTCGACCGCCACATTCTCGACGTACATTTTGACCAATAAAGCACCTTTCCATTTACTATGAGGCGAAGCCTCTGCGCACTCGCACCTCTTTCTGTGGAGAGAGGTGCGTCGCGCGGTGTCTGGCTACCACTCGCACATTGGAAGTCTGCTCTGGAACCTGCCGGGGTGTTATAGCCCGGTCCCCCTTGGAAAGGAAGAAGAGACTGGCATGGCCGAAGAAATCGTACGAACACATCAATACCACGCTGAAGCCACCATTTTGCACGGCGATCTTTATCACCCGCTCGTGCAGGAGATCAAGCCCCAGACCAATGTCAAACTCGCCCAGCATGGCGGATATCTCTCCGAACATGCCGAGCCTTATCGCCTCGAAGGCGTCATCTCCTTCAGCAAGGCCTATACCCAGGTAGCCGGCAATCCTGACACCAAGCCCGGCCACGGCTGGAGCACGCTGTCCACTGCTGTTGTCGAAAAGCTGAATATCCTCGAGGTGGTTACCGCCGACCGCGTTGTTGGCCAGATTGCCACTGATCACCCGCGCGAAGGCTATGTGCCCACCGTGCACTTTCTCGGCACGCGCTTTGAGAATCTGCGGATCGCGGGCCACCCGGTCAATCTCGAAATTCACCCC
>DASZXD010000043.1:0-11632 GCA_035546015.1 Occallatibacter sp. | reverse complement strand
CTCGAAACCCGGTCAGGCACTCGTTACCTGGCAGGAAAGTAACTGTAAAAACAAAAATTCCTTAGTGTATTTTCTTCCTTTTCGCATTAGACTGTGCTTGTCTTTCCCAAAAGGATATTGGTGTATGCGGCCGCGTAGTGTTCTGCAGTGTGCTGTTGTGTCTTTCCTCTCCCTTTCACCGGTTCTGGTCAGCGCGCAATTCCAGACCCCTAATCCCGACGAACTTAAAATGACCTCCGATCCCAAGGCTCCGGGAGCGGCCGCGGTCTATCTGGACGTGCAGGAGATAGACAACGATCCCATGCACTACCAGAGCTACTATGAGCGCATTAAGGTGCTCACAGAAAAGGGCAAACAGCTGGCGACCGTCGAGTTGCCCTATCTGCGTGGCGACTGGAAGGTGACCGACATCAAGGGCCGCACAATTCACCCGGATGGCACCATTATTCCGCTGGAAGGCAAACCGGAAGATCTGCTGAGCGAAAAGAAGGGCGAGTTTCAACTCGGCCGCAAGGTCTTTACCCTGCCCAGCGTTGAAGTGGGTAGCATCATCGAATACAGCTACAACATCCGCTACGACGACAACCACTTCTCCTCGCCCACATGGGACATTCAGCGGCCCTATTACGTACACAAGGCCCATTATCAGTTCACGCCGTTCAAGACATTCATGCCTGGCGCTGCTGCTCAGGCAAGCAGCATGTTTCTTACCGACTCGCGCGGCAGAACAGTCAACAGTCTCATCTGGTGGAAGAACCTGCCGCCCGGCGCAGACATCAAGACTGATATTGGCGGTCACTATACCGTCGACGTAACCGATATTCCTGCCACCCCTGATGAAGAATGGATGCCGCCCATCCAGAGCTATCTTTATCGCGTGCAGTTTTACTACAAGGCTGCCAGCACCGCCACTGACTTCTGGATGAACGAGGCCAAGTACTGGTCAAAAGATGTGGATCACTTCGCTGAGCCCACTAAAACCATCCACGCCGTCGTCGAGGGCATCATCTCACCCTCCGACAGCGAGTTGGACAAAGCCAGGAAGCTCTATGCAGCGGTAGAGGCCCTCGACAACACCGATTACACCCGCGCCAAGAGCGCATCGGAGATGAAGGAGCTCAAGCTCAAGGAAGCCAAGCGTGCCGAAGATACCTGGAACCAGAAGAGCGGTTCGAGCGATGACATTGCCCTGCTCTATCTCTCCATGCTGCGCGCCGCAGGGCTCACGGCCTATCCCATGAAGATCGTGGACCGCTCGCAGGGCGTCTTTGACCCGAGCTATATGGACTTCGATCAACTTGACACAATTCTGGTTGTCGCGAGTATCAACGGTAAAGAAATCGTGCTCGACCCCGGTGAAAAGATGTGCCCCTTCGGCCGTCTCAACTGGAGGCACGCAGAAGCGCGTGGTATTCGCGAAAGCGCGCAGGGCCTCGGCCTTGCGCAAACCCCATCGGACCCTTACACACAAAACGTAACTCAGCGCAGCGCCGACCTCACGCTTGACGAGCATGGCGGCGTCACCGGCACACTCACCGTCGTAATGGATGGCCAGGAGGCCCTGCGCTGGCGTCAGATTGCGATTGAAAACGACATTGACGAAGTCAAGAAGCGCTTCGACAAATCGCTCGAAGAGATCATGCCCGACGGGGTGGATGCGCACGTTGATCACTTCCTGGCGATTGACCAGCCGGATTCGAATCTGATCGCGATGTGCAAGGTGAGCGGATCCATAGGAACCGCTACAGCCAAGCGCCTTCTGCTACCGGGGCTGTTCTTTGAAACCCGCGGCCATGTGCCGTTTGTAAAAGAAGAAAAGCGTCTGGAGCAGGTGGACATGCACTATGCAGACCACGTCTCCGATACCGTCACTTACCACTTACCGGCGGGTCTCATCGTTGAAGGCGCGCCACAGGACGCCAATGTTGCCTGGACCGGTCATGCCGTCTTCATCGTCAAGAGCAAGTCTGCCCCTGGCGAGTTGACCATCGCCGACACAATCGCTCGCGGCTTCGCACTTGCCAAGCCCGACGAGTACCAGGACCTCCGCGGCTTCTACCAGAAGGTTGCGGCCGCCGATCAGGAAGAACTGGTGCTGACCAACGCCGCCGTAGCCAAGGGCAACTGACCATGCCAATCTCTTCTCTGATCGAGCAGCGCGCAGTGTATCTTGCGGCAGCCATTTTATTGCTATGTGCCTGCAAGCCGGCAGCCGCGGGTTGGGGAAATAAAAACCAGCCTGCTCCAGACTGGAGCCTTGAGGCCGCCAAAACTCCTGTGCCCGAGTATGCAAAAGACTCCGGCTCAGTAATCCTCTTTGACGAATACGTAGAAACCATCGATGACAATGGACGAGCCACGGAACGGGAGCGCGAAGTCATGCGCATCCTTCAACCCCAGGGACGCGGCCTAGGCTGTCGCGTCAGCTACGACGATGATGAGAAGATCAACTACTTCCGTGAATGGACCATCACTGCAGACGGCAAGCAGTTCCAGGCCAAAGACACTGACTTTGTCGACAAGGGCGGAGAAACGGGAATCCCCGTTGAGCTTGTCTCAGAGAGGGAGCGCATCGTTCACCCTCCTGCTGCCGATGTGGGAGCGACTGTAATCTGTGAGTCGGAAGAAGTGCTGGCGCCATATGAGCAGGAAAAGGTGTGGCAGATTCAAACTGGAATCCCGTACGTCTATGAGGCGCTTGAGGTCGATCTGCCTTTCGACCGGCCGCACTCGGAAGCATGGCACCGGTACGATCCCGTTAAGCCTGTCGAGGTTGCCCCCAATCACTGGCGCTGGGAGATCAGAGACATGCAAAAGCTCGACCTCCGCGATGTGAAGGCCAGCCCTGACTGGGATGCTCTGGTTGCTCGCATGTCAGTGAGTTGGGGCGATGCCGCGGTGCAGGGAAAAGACAATGAATGGCGGGCCTGGGGCATCTGGTGCACTCATCTGCAGGAGCACCGGCCCGATCCCACGGCGGAGATCACCGCCAAAGCCCAGGAACTCGTCGCCGGAGCGCCGGATTTCTACACCAAAGTCAAGAACATCACCGAGTACATCCAGAAGAATATCGAGTACTTCGTGGTTGTGCGCGGCATAGGCGGCTGGCAGGCCCACTACGCAGGCGACATCTTCCACAATCGCTATGGCGATTGCAAAGACAAGACCACGCTTTTGATTTCGATGCTGCAGGCGGTTGGCATTCATGCGTACTACGTGCCTGTAGATGACCGGCGCGGCGTCGTCGATCCTAACGCGCCTTCCTTCTATGGCGATCACATGATCGCTGCCATCGAGATTCCCGCTGACGTAAATGATCCGCGCCTCCAAGCGGTCGCCTCAGCGAAAAACGGCAAGCGGTATCTCATCTTCGATCCAACCAACGAGAGAACGCCGGTCGGGAATCTCCCTTCTTATCTGCAGGGCAGCTACGGAATTCTCTCCGCAGGTGCGGACAGCCAGTTAATCGCGCTGCCAGTGCTTGCCCCCGACACCAACGGAACAGACCGCAAGGGGAGCTTTACACTGTCTGCCGACGGTGTGCTCACCGGCACCGTCGACACATCGCACTCCGGACCCGAAGGCGCCAATTTCCGCACGTTTCTCAAGTACACGGATACGAAGGAGCGGGACGAATTCTGGGAAAAATACGTCGGCCGCGATCTGCCCGGCGTCATGCTCAACTCCTTCCAGTTTGTACAGCCGCCATCTCTGGACAAGCCCATGGAGTTCCACTACGCCGTAACGGTGCCGCAGTATGCGCACGTGGCTGGCCCCTTGCTGCTTGTACGTACGCGTGTTGTCGGAGAAGACTCAATCCCCTTTGACGATAAACCGCGTACACTACCAATCGATCTTGAGGCCACCGGCCGCTGGCGCGACAGCTTTGACATTATTCTGCCCTCGGGCTACACGGTCGATGAAACCCCTGACCCTGTCAATATCGACACCGACTTTGCCAGCTACCATTCTTCCGTTTCGACAAAGGGCAATGTGGTCCATTACCAGCGCGAATATGTTGTGCGGCAAGTAGAGATTCCTGCCAAAGATGCCGACGAGTTCAAGAAGCTCGAAAGCGCGATTCTCTTCGACGAAAAAGGCGCCGTGGTGCTCAAAAAGCAGTAGCAGCAGCTGGTTCAGACGTGAAATGCCTCTACCGATGCATCGAAATACTTCGAGCATCATCGAAATGAATGATGAGCCGTCCTCTCTTTTCTCCTCTCAAGCTTCGTTCGCTGGCTTTCCCAAACCGCATCGGCGTTTCGCCCATGTGCCAGTACTCATCTGAAGATGGTTTCGCTACTGACTGGCATCTCGCCCACCTGGGCAGCCGCGCACAGGGCGGCGCAGGGCTTGTCATCCTCGAAGCTTCAGCCGTACTACCCGAAGGGCGTATCTCTCCCGGCGATCTCGGCATCTGGAAAGATGAGCACATCCCCGCGCTCGAGCGCATTGCAAAATTCATCCGTTCGCAGGGATCGTGCGCCGGAATCCAGCTCGCGCACGCCGGCCGCAAAGCGAGTATGAGTGCACCCTTTGTTGAAGAGCGGCTCGTGCCGCCCGAAGAAGGAGGCTGGCAGCCCGTCGGCCCGAGCACAATAGCCTTCGCGCCGCATTACGCGGTTCCCGTGGCACTCGACAAGGCTGGCATCGACGCGGTCGTCGAGGCATTCCTCCAGGCCGCGCGCCGCGCCCTTCGCGCCGGCTTTGACTTTGTTGAAATTCACGGCGCACACGGCTATCTCATCCACGAGTTCCTCTCGCCGCTCGCCAACCATCGCACTGACGAGTACGGCGGCACCCTCGAGAATCGCAGCCGGCTTGCACTCCGTGTAGTAGACGCTGTCCGCAGCGAGTGGCCGCAGCATCTGCCGGTCTTCATGCGTATCTCTGCCACCGATTGGGCCGAAGGCGGGTGGAACCCCGATGAAGCGGTTGAGCTCGCACGTCATCTGCGTGAGCACGGCGTCGATCTCATCGATGTTTCTTCCGGGGGCATGGTTCCAGCCGCAAAGATCCCGGTCGGTCCGGGATTTCAGGTGCCATTCGCCGCGCGCATCCGCCGTGAGGCGGGCATTCCCACTGCCGCCGTCGGCATGATCACCGAGCCCACGCAGGCCAACGCCATTGTCGAAAGCGGCGAGGCAGACATAGTGCTTTTAGCGCGCGAGTTTCTGCGCGATCCTTATTGGCCGCTGCATGCGGCAGCGGCGCTCGGCGAAACCGCCAGCTGGCCCAAACAATATTTACGTGCCGCGCCTCCGCACTCGCCTGCACGCGTAGAAACAGCGCATTCTTGATGCGCCGCACAGCTTTGTTCAGTGCATCACAACAGGCTCCTTCACTCGTCTGAGTACCTTTGCGCAATTTGCTTCACATCCGGTGCAATTTGTGACCTATACTCTCAAGAGAGCAAGAGCCGCCGAGCGCACGGCGGTCGGCTCGCCGGAGATTATGGCCACACAACCCTCCCGCAAACTCGCCATCGAGTCGCCTTCTATCCCCGATCGTCTCTACTTCAAGATTGGCGACGTCGCCCGCATCTGCGGCCTTGAAACCTACGTGCTGCGCTTCTGGGAGTCGCAATTCCCACAGCTCAAGCCCAACAAGAGTGGTACCGGCCAGCGCCTCTACCGCCGTCGCGACGTCGAGCTGGTTCTCGAAATCAAACGGCTCGTCCACGCCGAAGGCTATACGTTGCCCGGAGCCAAGCAGGTGCTCGATCAGCTGCAGCGTGGCCAGAACCCACGCGAGCCTCAGGCCGCGTTGCCCCTGCGTGGCAGCGACCTTGGCCGTCGTCGCGACAAGACTACGACCATCCTGCGCCAGGCCTGCGCCGAGCTGCGTGAAATCGCCAGCCTTCTCGCATCGCCCGATCCGCAACCGCAGCGCCGCCGCACTCGGATCACGGCCCTCCCGTCACCTACAGGGTCGCTCTTCCCCTCCTAGTGACTGCCTGAAAAATTAGAAGCAACAGAAAAGGCGCAGCAGTTTTTCAACTGCCGCGCCTTTTGCCTTACTCCGGCCTGCGTTCTTGGATCACGCCAGGTCGAAGCGGTCCAGGTTCATCACCTTTGTCCAGGCTGCTGCAAAGTCCCTTACGAAGGCTTGCTGCGCATCGCTGCTCCCGTACACCTCAGCAACGGCCCGAAGCTGCGAGTTGGAACCGAAGATCAGGTCAACCACAGTAGCTGTCCACTTGGGCTCGCCCGTCTTACGATCGCGACCCTCCAGCACGCCCACAGCCGTCTCCGACTTCGACCACTTTGTACCCATATCCAGGAGATTCACAAAGAAGTCATTGGTTAGCGTCTCCGGCTGCTTGGTAAATACGCCATGCTGTGATTGCCCGAAGTTTGCGCCGAGTACACGCAGACCGCCGATCAGCACTGTCATCTCTGGAGCGGTGAGAGTTAGCAACTGAGCTTTGTCCAGCAGCAGGTTGGCTGCGTATTCCTCCAGGCCCTTGCATGTGTAGTTCCGGAACCCATCAGCCTTCGGCTCCAGCACTGCGAAGGATGCCACATCAGTCTGCTCCTGCGAAGCGTCTGTGCGACCTGGCGTAAAGCCCACCTTCACATCGACGCCAGCTTTTTTTGCAGCAGCTTCCACTGCAGCTGTACCCGCAAGCACAATCAGATCAGCTAGCGAAACCTTCTTACCACCTGACTGCGCACCGTTGAATTCCTTCTGGATGGCTTCAAGCTTCGCAAGCACCTTTGCCAGTTCGGCTGGCTGATTCACAGCCCAGCCCTTCTGCGGCTCAAGCCGAATGCGCGCCCCATTGGCGCCACCGCGCTTGTCACTGCCGCGGAAAGTCGCCGCCGATGCCCACGCTGTCGAAACGAGCTGCGAGATCGAAAGCCCGGAAGCCAGTACTTTCGCCTTCAGCGTTTCGATGTCCTTGTCGTCGATCAGCGCATGATCGACGGCCGGAACCGGGTCCTGCCAGATCAGTTCTTCCTTCGGCACCAACGAGCCAAGATAGCGCGAGCGCGGTCCCATGTCGCGGTGCGTGAGCTTGAACCACGCCCGCGCAAACGCATCGGCAAACTCTTCCGGATGCTCCAGGAACCTCCGTGAAATCTTCTCGTATGCCGGATCGAACCGAAGCGAGAGGTCCGTGGTCAGCATGGTCGGCACACGTCTCGGTCCACCGAACGGATCAGGCACCATGTCTTCGGTGCTCACTTCGCCCTTCGGCTTCCACTGGTGCGCTCCTGCCGGGCTCTTGGTCAGCTCCCACTCAAAGCCGAAGAGGTTCTCGAAAAAGTCGTTACTCCATTTCGTCGGGGTCGCCGTCCAGACAACCTCAAGGCCGCTGGTGATTGCGTCGTGGCCCACGCCGGTACCGTAGCTGCTCTTCCAGCCAAGGCCCTGCTGCTCGATGGGCGCGGCTTCCGGTTCCGGTCCGACATGCGATGCAGGTCCCGCACCGTGCGTCTTGCCAAAACTGTGTCCGCCGGCAATCAGCGCAACGGTCTCCTCGTCGTTCATCGCCATACGCGCAAAGGTTTCACGGATGTCCCGTGCCGCCGCAACCGGGTCGGGATTGCCGTTAGGACCTTCAGGGTTCACGTAGATCAGGCCCATTTGCACAGCGCCTAGCGGATTCGCCAGTTCACGATCGCCGCTATAGCGCTCGTCGCCCAGCCAGGTAGTCTCTGGACCCCAGTCGATATCCTCCGGTTCCCAGATATCCACACGGCCGCCACCGAATCCGAAAGTCTTGAAGCCCATCGACTCGAGCGCCACATTGCCGGCAAGGATCATCAGGTCAGCCCAGGAAATCTTGCGGCCGTACTTCTGCTTGATGGGCCACAGCAGCCTGCGCGCCTTGTCCAGGCTCACGTTGTCCGGCCAGCTGTTCAGCGGCGCAAACCGCTGCGCGCCACGGCCGCCGCCGCCACGTCCATCGTGGATGCGGTACGTGCCCGCCGAGTGCCAGGCCATACGGATGAACAGCGGTCCGTAGTGGCCGAAGTCCGCCGGCCACCAGTCCTGCGAATCCGTCATCAGCGCATGCAGGTCCTTGACGACAGCGTCGAGGTCAAGGCTCTTGAACTCCTCGGCGTAGTTAAACTCCTCGCCCATCGGATTAGACAGCGGCGAATTCTGATGCAGCATTCCCAGGTTCAACTGATCGGGCCACCAGTCCCTTACACCCTTCGCCCCTGCCGTTGTGTGCTTAAGCGCGCTGCCCGAAAACGGGCACTTCGATTCGTTCGACATGATGACATCTCCTATGAAGTCGTCTGCAACTGACCGGCTGAACCAGTATAAGAGTCAGGTATCGATTCAAACGAATGATCGTATCAATCGCGTCGATAGCTTTTGGTAATCGAAACCGACTCCTGTTGCATTCGCGATGGACTATCAAAAAATCCGCGTCAAATCCACGTCCATCGACGCTCAAATTGAGCGAGACCGCAGAGTACAAGTCTCGCCAGATTGATCAAAGACCGTTCGAATGAAAAGAAGTTGAAAAAATCAAGAATGGTCGGGACGGGCAGATTTGAACTGCCGACCCCTCGCACCCCAAGCGAGTGCTCTACCAGGCTGAGCCACGTCCCGACACAACGTAGCCGGCTCAGGCGAGCCGGCTTTTGGGGTCTGTATTAGTTTACACCGGCGCAGCCGGCACCGCGATATGCAGCGGCCCGAGCCTGTGTATTACTGTGACGGCGGAACATATTCCGCGGGCAGAGCCGAACCGGAGCCGAAGAAAAACTCCTCCATCTGCTCCACCAGGAACTGCTGCGCCTGTGGCGTCCAAGGCTGCAGGCGATACTCGTTCAGCAGCATCTTTTGCCGGTCCACCCACTCGCCCCATGCCGCCTTGGAGACGTTCTTGTATATCTTCTGTCCAAACTCTGAGTCGAAGGGTGGTTCGTCCAGCCCCTCCATCTCTTTCTTGTAGCGAAGGCAAAAAACAGTGTGCGCCATTCTTCCACTCCCACTGCTTATTGTATGGGATTAAGAGCGCCTGAGCCCATCTCGGTCCCATCAGCCTTCACCTCAATCGCGAAGAATTCGCTCCTGCGGCTCTGCAGATCACCCCAGGGTTGCCATACTTCAAATTCGCTGCGAGAGAATGGCTATTCTCCTCAGGAAAAGGCCGCACGACTCCGTTACAAAAGGGTAGATAAACTCTGGAACTGCTCGAAAAACCTGCTTGACAATCGGCTGCCTCCGGGGTTTTCTTTATCTAACTTCAGTTTCACGCTCGGGTTGGCCGTATATTGCCGTCCCTGACTTTATCCTGAGCGTGGAGTCTCCGAGACTGTTTTTTGAGCGAACAAGGGAGATCCCATGGCTGTTGAAGCATCGCAGTCCGGCCTGAGCGATAATGCCGCATCCGGCCTGGCCTACATTACGATCATTCCGGCGATCATCTTCCTGATCGTCGAGCCATTCAACCGCAATCCTGTCGTGCGCTTCCACTCCTGGCAATCGATCTTCTTCTGCATAGCCTGTGTCGTGGTTGACGTTGCGCTGATCATCCTGCGTTTTATCCCATTCTTCGGATGGACTATGTGGTTCATCTCGCCGCTGGTTTGGCTAGCTTTTTTTGTGCTCTGGCTTATTGTGCTGATCAATGCCTTCAACGGCAAACGTTTCAAACTACCCATCGTGGGAGATTTGGCCGAGAAACAGGCCAATAGCTAAAGCCCTTCAAAGGGTTGCCACATGATGAACGAATGTGCCGCAACACTGCTGGCGGCACATTCATTCATCATGTGTCCTGAGACTTCACGCTGTAACGAAACCGGGAAAACACGCACTATGGTCTGAACCCAATCCCAAGGAGTTACCGTGTCCGATTATCCGCAGATGCCACCCGCTCAGCCCCAGCCTGCGCAATCCGGTCTGTCAGACAACGCCGCCGGAGCCCTCGCCTACGTCACAATCATCCCCGCGATCATCTTCCTGATTGTGGAGCCCTACAACAGGAATGCGTTTGTAAAATTCCATGCATGGCAAAACATCTTCCTTGCCATCGGATGGTTTGCCTGCTCAATCGTAATGATCATTCCCATCATTGGTTGGATCATAGGATTTGTGGGTCTGATCACGTTCTTCATCTGCTGGATCATCTGCATCGTGAAGGCGGCAGGCGGGCATAAGTTCATGCTTCCGATAATCGGACCTCTCGCACTGAAGCAGGCAGGCGCATAAATACATCGGTGGCCGGCGCTGAGCATCCTCAGCGCCGCCGGCCTCTTCTGCCCGGTTTCTTCGCTGCGTGTCCTCTTCCGGACTTCGTGCCAACACGCTTATCGCGCTTTTTATCTTTCCCTCGTTTAGGCTGCGTGTTTGCCGCTTTGCCTGTCAGCGAAATCCCCTCTTCCACAATCGAAAACTGCAGTCTTCGCTCCTGCGCCAGAATCCTGTCCAGAATCACCTGCACCCGATCACCCGCGCGGAATCGCCGCCCCCATCGCTCGCCCACAATCTCATGTGAATTTTCCCGCCATGTGTAGCGGTCGTCGCGCAGAGAATCGATCGGCACCAGCCCTTCCACAAATAAATCCGTCAGTTCCACAAACAGCCCGAACTTTGTAGGGTTGAGCACCAGTCCCGCAAACTCCTCGCCCATGCGGTCCTGCATGAACCGCACCTTCTTCCACTCCACCAGTTCCCGCTCGGCCTCCGCAGCGCGCCGTTCCGTCTGGCTGCACTCTTCGGCAATCTGCGCCAGTTCCGGCTCGAAGATCGGCGGCTCATCCTGAAATGTCTGCTGTGCCGCGCGCCGCTTCGCTGCCGTAACATGCGGCGCTGGCGACGCCTTCGGAATCCCCTCATGCGGATGCGTCCACGGCGAGCTGTGCCGCCCCTCCGGCACCTCGCCAATCCCTTTCACGCCCGCGCGCAGCAGTGTCTTCGTGATGCGGTGAACAATCAGATCCGGGTACCGCCGGATCGGCGAAGTGAAGTGCGTATACGTCGGTGCCGCCAGCGCAAAGTGCCCCTCATTGATCTCTGAGTAGCGCGCCTGCCGCAGCGACCGCAGCATCAGGTAGCTCAAAATCCGCTCTTCCGGCTTACCCTCGATCCGCGCCGCCAACTTCTGATACATCTTCGGCGTCACCGCAATGTCTTCCGGCACCTCGTGCTCCCGCGGATTCCGCCCGCGCCTATGTGCATCCCGCCGCTCACCGCGCGTCTGAATTTTCTTCACCGGCAACGCGCCCAAACCAAGCGAATAGCCGAAGCTGGCCGCCAACTCTTCGAACTGGACAACACGGCGCGCCTCCGGCTTTTCATGAATGCGGTATATCGACGGCACGCCCAGGTCTTCGAGCCACGTCGCGACGCACTCGTTGGCCGCCAGCATGAACTCTTCGATCAGCCGGTTCGCCCATGTCCGCTCCGCGCGCGTTACGCCGCGCATCTGTCCCTGCTCGTCAAACTCGATCACTGGTTCCGGCAGGTCGAAATCGATCGATCCGCGCTGCTCGCGCCGTTTGTTCATCAGCACCGCGAGCCGCTTCATCAGCTCGAAGCGCTCCCGCACCTCCGGGTCCTGGTCAGCAGCATCGGCCTGCTCCAGAATCGCGTGCACAGCGGTGTATGTCATGCGCGCCGCCGAGCGAATCACACCCTCAACAATCTCGTAGCTCTCGATGCG
>DASZXD010000042.1:0-121772 GCA_035546015.1 Occallatibacter sp. | reverse complement strand
CAACAGCGGATCTAATTTGGGTGGTGATTCGGTGACCGTCACGGGCACGAATTTCATCTCAGGAGACTCGGTGACATTTGGCGGCGCTGCCGCGACAAACGTGATTGTGGTCAACAGTACGACGATTACGGCGACGACGCCGGCGGGCAGCACGGGCGCAGTCACGGTAGCAGTGACTGATCCGTTTGGTCAAAGCGGCAGCCTGACCAGCGGTTTTACCTATACTCTCACCGCATCGGTTACGGCACCTGGAAGTTTCAACGTCGCATTGGCGGGCACGGTGACTCCTACTTATGTCAGTGGTCAGCAGTACTATAACTCCACTACTCTCGCGTCACACACCACGGCCGCGTTTAACAGTACCGGCGCAGATCTTCTCGTCGCATTCATCTCCTCCCATAACAATGTGGCATTTACAGTCACAGACAGTTATGGGAATACATGGCTGCCGCTCGCCGGTCCGGCCTCAAGTGTCGGTTCTCAGAATTATCCACTCGAAGGAGAGTATTTCTATGCTCCAAATGCCAAGACTGGAGCAAATCACACGATTACGGTCGGACTCAGCCAGGCGCAGCCTTTGATCATGTCGATCGCTGCCATCACTGGAGACAATGTATACTCACCGATTGATGCCTATAGCCTTATTAATGGCGATAACGGGACATTCGCTGACTACATCTACAGCAGCCCGCTGACCACATATCAGTCAAACGACCTGCTTTTCGGCATCGCGAAGGGCTATCTGGATAAGACCTTCACTGCAGGAACGGGATATGTCAACCAGAGCGCATCTACGGGATTGAATTTCGGGGCCGAGACAGGCACAGCAACTGTGACTGGTACATATCGCACCAACTTTACGGCTAACGAGCAAGACTATTGGCAAAGCGGGCTGACGGCTGTGGCTCCAAAACCCAACCAAACCAATCTGTCATGGACGGCATCTGTGGGCGGCCCGATCACGAATTACTTTATTGAGAGATGCTCAGGCGTTGGGTGTGCCAACTTTACCCAAATCGGAAGTGTCTCCGGTTCCACGTTGACTTACACCGACACAACAATCTCTGCAGGCACTATTTACAGCTACAGAGTCCGCGCAGAAAACTCCGGTGGAATGTTTAGCAACTACTCCACTGTTCAATTGGTGAGTCCAATCGTACCCACTGTTGTTTCCAGTCTGACGGCTAACTCACTGAAAACTCTTGCATGGAATGCCTCAGTGGAGAGCGGTGGAACTATCAGCCGGTATTCCATCGAAAGATGCCAGGGGGCAGGCTGCACCAATTTCACTCCGCTGACAACAACAACAAGCACGAGTTATACGGATTCCTCGGCCGCTGCAGGAACGAATTATAGCTATCGGATCAGGGCTCAGGACGCCAATAGTTTCTTTGGGCCTTACTCAGCCGTGGCGACCATGGATGTTCCTGCTTATCTTGACAATGCGGCAGACGGAGGAAACAACGGCGGAACAACCTCTTCCCTGACGTACCAGTACACAGTAGGAACAAACGCCAATCGTCTCCTGGTGGTGAACGTAGCCGGCAGTACGTCAGTGGACGACATATCTTCAGTTACATACGGCGGCGCCTCACTAAGCTTGATCAAGAAGATTCAGACGCCAAGCGGTAACTGGCACTATCTCTACTATCTGCTTTCACCGGCCTCCGGAACCAACAACGTTGTGATCACCGCTGCCAGTGCTCATTTCCTCGCTTCGGAAGCCTGTTCCTGGTACAACGTGACGCAATCGGGTCCGCAAACCTCGGCGACCAATACATCATCGTCTGGGCAGACGCTTACAGCGTCGCTGCCGGCAAGTGCAAATAATGCGATTGCAGTCGAAAGTATGTGGGCACCTAACGAGGTGCTTCCTGGTAATGGCTCGACGGAGCTGATTGCGGACGCAGCATCACAAACTCTTGGATTCTTTTCGAGCGCTGCTTCGCCTGTCGCTTCCGCCTATCCGCTCTCCATAACGAATACCTGGGGCGGAGAACAACCTGCGTCCAGCATAACCGCTTCCTTCCTCCTTGCATCTAATGGGGCCACCGGTATAACGTTCGACAACGCTGCTGATGGCGGCAATAATGGCGGCTCAACCGCAACGTTGTCTTATGCGTATACGGTCGGAAGTGGTTCGAATCGCCTCCTGATTGTGAACGTGATCGGCGGCGTTTCGGCGGATGACATCTCGTCAGTCACCTACGCGGGTACTCCGATGATCCTCTTGGGCAAAGTACAGGCATCGTCGAACGCCTTCCAGTATGTCTACTATTTGTTGAATCCGGCGAGTGGATCCAACAATGTTGTGATCACTGCAGCCAGTTCGCACTATCTCATATCGCAGGCTGCCTCGTGGTCAGGTGTAAAGCAGTCTGCTCAGCCAGATGCTTTTATAACAAACTCTGCGGCGGCAGCGATTACTTCAACCACAACTTCACTTACGACAGTTGCCGCCGGGTCACTGGTGGTACAGGGTGTCTGGTCCGACAGTCATCTGGCTGCTGGGCAGGGTTCAGCGCCACTCATTGTCGAGAGTGCATTCCAGGCAGGTGGCATCTTCGCGAGCACAATCTCGCCTGTATCTCCGGCCGGAAACGTCGGTATGACTACAATCTCAGACGGCACAATGAGTACAGGTGTGATCATGGCGTCGTTCTCTCCAGCGCCATAGTGTAAACTGCGCGGCATTTGGTATATGAAGCCAACTATGACTTCGAATAAATCGTCCCGTCTGGTTTTGGGAGTTGCAGTGCTTTTCCAGGCAGCGACGGCGGTGCATGTGTATGCGGCCCAGCTGGCAGATCAGGCGGACTCAGCATTCGCAGTTGTCAGGCAGAGCGGGGCGACTGGGAATATTAACAAGCCGCTCATCACCATCAAAGGGCTCTGCAATCATGCAACGGCTGCCGCGAAGGTGGACTGCAAGACCGTGATCACCCGTGGCCAGTTTGAATCTCTCGTCAACGTGATTGATCCAGGTATGCCAAGGCATGCTCGTATGGAGTTTGCTGAGCAATATGCCGACGGCCTAGTGATGGCCGCAAAAGCTGAGCAGATGGGGTTGGACAAGGACACAAACTTCGAGGAGCGCATGAAGTTTGCTCGCGTCGAGGTTTTATCACAGATCCTTAAGAAGAGGATTGTAGAAGAAGCTTCAAGTATATCCGACAAGGACATTGAGGACTTCTATCAAAAGAACATCACGCGATTCGAGAGAGCAGAACTTGACCGCATCTACTTGCCGCGCGAGCCTAAATCTGCATCCGCCATTTCTGATCCGACTCCTGCCAGCGATCAGGAACACTGGCAGGAGTCGGATCAGAAGCGAAGGAAAGAGGCAGAAGATTTGTATGCGCGTGCGCTCAAAGGCGAGGCCTTTGCAGTGTTACAGGCTGATGCCTATGCTGCTGCTGGAATCAAGAGCAGCCCGCCTGGAGCGGCATTGTCTGTCCGACGCATTGCACTGCCGCCAGATCAGGCGTCGGTCATGGATCTCAAGCCTGGAGAGGTGTCGAGCGTTCTTGTCAATTCAAACGGTTATTTCATCTACAAGATGAAGACCAAAGATATTCTGCCGCTGGATCAGGTGCGAAGTGAAGTCAAAGAGGCGCTACGAACACAACGCCTGCAGGATGCGATGGATGAGGTCCTGGATTCCGCATCCACCAGTATCGATGACAGCTATTTTGCGCAATAGCTCTGTAGATTATCTTGATTTTGATTTGTTTTGCGCACGATGTCTTTTACCAGATCAAAGATGCGTGCTCGGTTGTTTTAACGATGGGCAATACGGTGAAGTCCGGGGCCAAAAGCTCAGCTGCAGAAACAGAATACATTCAAAAATCAGGCCTCAAGCGCAGAGGCCCTTCAGCCGCACAGGCCGTCGCGCGGCGCAGATTTTCGATCCGTGTATCGAGGTGTTGAGCAGAGCGATTCGCAAGATTCTGTGGATGGGCTTTTCGCTGCAATGTAATCTGAAGGCATTAAAATGAATTAGGTATAGAAAGGGGAGACTTTGACATTGACTTCTTTGGATCGAACAGCGGAGTTGAGGCAGCGGATTGAAACGCGCGAAGCGCGTATCGGTATCGTCGGTATGGGTTATGTTGGGCTGCCATTGGCTCTTCTGTTCAGCGAACAGCGATTCAAGGTCACCGGATTCGACATTGATGCGCGTAAGGTGGAGACGCTCAATCAGGGCGGCTCCTACATCGTGCGAATTCCCGGTACGGAGATTCAGGTGGCGCAACAGAGTGGATTCCGCGCAACGGCAGACTACAGCGAAATTGCGCGTATGGATGTTGTTATCATTTGTGTTCCCACTCCGCTCAATGAGTACCATGAACCCGATCTGAGTTATGTATCAGGCACTGTCCGTAGCATCGCTCCATACCTGCGCGAAAGCCACCTCATCATTCTAGAGAGCACCACCTATCCAGGCACAACCGAGGAGATCGTCATCCCGCTTCTCGAAGAGGGCAACCTGGCTGGTCTCCGGGTTACGAGAGATGTTGCTACGCCAGGCTTCTACGTCGCATTTTCGCCAGAGCGCGAGGATCCGGGTAACGATACGGTGGCCCGGCGCGATATTCCAAAGGTAGTAGGCGGGTACGGAGACGCTGCCCAGGGACTGGCGTCGGCAGTGTACGGAACGATCTTTAATCGAACGGTTCCCGTTTCTTCGCCCGCTGCAGCTGAGATGACGAAATTGCTTGAGAATATCTACCGGTGTGTGAACATCGCGCTGGTGAACGAGCTCAAGCAGCTGTGCATGCGCATGGGGATCGATCTGTTTGAGGTGATCAACGCTGCCAAGACCAAGCCATTCGGATTCCAGGCGTTCTATCCTGGCCCAGGCCTTGGCGGGCATTGTATTCCTATCGATCCGTTCTATCTCTCATGGAAGGCCAAGCAGTTCGATTTTCATACACGCTTTATTGAACTCGCTGGCGAAGTAAACAATGCTATGCCGTATTTCGTCGTCGAGAGCATCATCGAGGCGCTAAGTCAACACCGTAAATCTCTGAAGGGCTCACGAGTTCTGATCCTGGGCATGGCGTACAAGCGCGACATCGACGATCTTCGCGAATCGCCATCGCTCACAATCATCGAACTGCTGCAGAAACGAGGAGCGCTCGTTGAATATAACGACCCCTTCTTTCCAACCGTTGGGCATGGCCGGAAATATGCGCTCAATATGAGCAGCACGCCGCTGGAACAGATTCCGGAATTTGATTGCGTGGTGATCTTAACGGATCATTCGCAGTATGACTACGCGAGCATCGTGGACCAGGCGAAGCTGGTTGTTGATACGCGCAACGCAACCAGCGGCATTCAGTCTACAAAGATTGTCCGCTGCTGACAGGTGTAGTCTTCAAACTGGAGGCAGGATCACCCTACATCGATTCTGCCTGCCTGATCGCCATTTCAACGCTAGCGGGCTCCGGGCCTCACGTTGAATTAAAGCAGTTTCATTTGACAGCCGGTGGCGCCGTAAATCTGGTTACCGGCCTTACACAATATCCCTATGTGTCTTAAACATGTTTGCGGCGGAGATCCTGGGCTCCACCGCAAATGGAGGTTTTTGCGGTGAAATTCCTGTCTCGGTGGCAATCGCTGATGGCCTTCGGTCTGGTGGTTGTTCTTCTCTCGTCGTGCTCACTCGATCCTAACGTACGCAAACAGAAGTATTTTCAAGATGGACAAAGCTTCTTTCAAAAGGGTGAATACGGAGCCGCAGCTAAAGAATTTACCAAGGCAGTCAAGATCGATCCTGGTTATGCAGATGCTCACTTCCAACTCGCTCAAAGTTATATGCTCGCGCAGCAGCCCGATCTGGCTTACCAGGAGTTTGCCCGCACAGCAGAATTACAACCCGACAATTATCAAGCTCGCCTCGCAATGGCAAACCTGCTCATCCTCCAACGGAATTTTACGCAGGCAAAACAACAGACCGATATTCTGCTAAAACAGCGCCCAAACGATCCGGCCGTGCATTCTGTCATATCGAGCCTTCTTGCCGCACAAGATGATGTTCAGAATGCAATCAAGGAACAGCAGCGCGCGATTGCGCTCGCTCCGAGCCGCTGGGAGCTATACCTAAGCTTGGCCTTCTTGCAGCTCAAGGACAACCAGTTCGATGCCGGGGAGGCAAGCTTCAAGAAAGTCATTGAGCTAGACCCTAAAGATACTGAAGCGAGGGTTTGGCTCGGCACTTATTATCAGTCGCGCGGCCGCATTGCCGATGCCGAGCGGCAATTTCGCGATGCAATTGGCGCCTCTCCGACCAGCATGCCTCCGCGAGTAGCGCTGGCAAAGTTCTATATGACGCAGGGAAAGATCGACGATGCTGAAGGCGTGCTCGTGCAGGCAAGAAATGATCTGCCGCACAACCCCGACAGCTATCTCGCATTGAGCAACTTTTATTTCACTACAGGAAAACTGGATAAGGCGGTTGCCGCATACGATTCGCTCTATCGCGAGCGTCCACAGGACGTGACGATCAAAAAGAAATATATACAGCTTCTGATCGAGACCAAACATTATGACGAAGCACAGGAACTCGACGACCAGATACTCAAAGGAAACCCGAAGGACAGCGATGCACTCGTTTACCATGGCCAGTTGCTGATTATCAAAGGAGAACTGGACAACGCAGTTCAGACCCTGCAGTCTGTTGTCAAAAACTCTCCGAATGACGCTCAGGCACACTATGCACTGGGCGTAGTGTTCAATAAGCAGGGCTACTCGCAGCGCGCCGAGATAGAGTGGAGGCAAGCAATACAGGCCGATCCAAACTTTCTAAGTGCGCAACGCGCGATTGCCGATCAAGCGATGCTCGATGGCGACATGAACGAGCTTCAAGATGCGGCGAACCAGATTATCCGCATCCAGCCAGTATCGCCTGACGGCTACGCTCTCCGAGCTCTTTCGAATATCAATCGTAACCAGTTCGACGCAGCGGAGCGGGATGTAAAAAGAGCGATTGAGGTAGCGCCCCAGAGCGCCTTTGGCTATGTTGAGATGGGCAATCTTCGGCTTGCGCAGAAGCAATATGGCGATGCTGTCGCTGCTTACCAGTCTGCGCTGGACCGTAATCCTGACTCCACCGATGCTCTGCGCGGTCTTATGAATGCGTACATTGCGCAGAAGCAGATCGACAAGGCCATTGTGGCTGCAAAGGCGCAGATCACCAAGTCGCCCAACAACAGCAACTTTTATGATCTGCTAGGTTCCACGCTCTTCCATTTCGTCAAGGACCTTAATGGAGCCGAGTCGGCGCTTTCAAAATCTGTAGTGCTCGATGGCAATAACTCTGACGCGGTGGTCCAACTCTGTGAGGTGCAGGCAACACTGGGCCGCATCGATCAGGCCATCGCTACGGGCCAGCAGTCATTGAATCGGAATCCGCGGCAGCCTGGCCTCTACATACTGATAGGCGACCTCTACTATGCAAAATCCGACTGGAAGTCTGCGGAAAGCGCCTATCAGAGCGCCCTGGCCCTCAATTCATTGAACCCGATCGCATCGAGCGATCTGGCGCGGGTCATGCTGCATACAGGTGAGAGCCTGGATACGGCGTTATCGCTAGTACAGACAGCGCGAAGACAGCTCCCGGACTCTCCTGAAATTGCTGACACCACAGGTTGGATATATTATCAGCGCGGGCAGTACCAGCTTGCACTGGACTTCCTGCAGCAGGCATTAAATTTGGCGCAGAAGCATCAACTGCCAGACAATCCGGATATCCACTATCACTTGGGAATGGCCTACGAGAAACTAAAACAGCCCGCCCTGGCCCGGCAACACCTCGAACAAGCTCTGAAGATTAACCCGAACTATCGCAGTGCAGCGGAGATTAAACAGGAATTACTCCACATGCAATCGTAAAGGGTGGAGTCCCGCTATCGTTGCTGCATGCCAGACTCTTTGCAATAGCGCATTTCCGGGGTTGCTAAACACGCATAATTCTCGAACTTGAGGCATGAAGTTGCAAGACTTTGCAACAGGGCGAAGAAATGTTCGCCCCCGGTACTCTTGGATCCTGTGACCTGGGTACATTGGGTAACGAGAAACGGTACTCTAAATATGCGAACTTTCGATTGGGTCTTGATGCACTTAGGTGCAGTGTTTCCAACATGTTGCAAAAAATATCAGTCTTGACAAAGGCGAACGTTGAGTTACGATGAAACAACCGAGGGCGGGACTGTATATACGGCCCGGTGTTTATCGAGAGTATCGAAAAATCGAAGGAGAGAACAATGAAGCTTAAAGCTATATCATGGGCCGCTGTAGCCGCTTCGGCGTTGCTTGGTTTGGGGGGTCCCGCATTCGGGCAAGTCGTCTCGATTGATTTTACAGGGGTGGCAAATCCGAGCGTTCAGGCACTTGGCGCGTATGCTGGTTACTACACGGGCACTGTGAATGGTGTCGCATCTACGCCTGGGTTCATTTGCGACGACTATAACAACGAGATTTTTCTTCCCAGCGAATCCTGGGATGCTACGGCAAGGTCATTCTCATCTCTGGTGACACAGGGAACGAGCGGTACGCTGTTCGGCAATACCATCGGTCTTTCGGGCTATGCTGCGCTGGCTTATCTGGCGAACCTTATGTCCATCACACCGCCATCTGGACAAGGCGATATCTCGGCGGCAATCTGGTACATCGGTTCTCTGAATTCTGGCAATGTAGTTCCTTGGTCTAATTTGGACGCAACCGCGCAAGGCTACGTGAATTACCTCCTTGGCGGCAATGGAATGAAGGGCATCTTCGACGGTACCTACAGCTTTAATACCACGGCTACACAGGCTGCCCTCGATGAATTGACCAATTCAAGCCTATGGCTTTATACGCCTACCGGCCAGAACATCCAGCCTGCTGGCGATCCCTTCCCGCAGGAGTTCATCGGTAATGTGGCCGTAAGCGTTCCTGAGGGTGGGTCGGCGCTCATGTATCTGCTTATGGCCGGATCTTTCTGCTTCGGAGCGGTGTTCTTCAACCGGAAACGTCAGTTGGCAAAGGGCATTGCGGCCTGATCAGAGTCCGTTCTTCCGGATGCTGTTCAACGACAAAGGTTAATTTGGATACTACATAGATCAAATCTAATTGTTGAGTCGGCGGTTCGATTTCGGACCGCCGATTCTTTTACAAGCTGCCTGCTGCCGATTTCGAATGCAGAGCATATCTTCAGACTTGAAATCTTGCTTCGTCATGGATAGCTCATATCGAGGGAACTCGAAGCTAACCCTCTAATTTGGTTTGTACTTGTCTCAATCCTCTCCAGTCTGTGTCAGTCGCATATACGAAGAGAAGTTCTTCAAGATCTCTTGTCCCTTGCGTAGCTCGGGTCGGTGACGATTGGTGTGTCTCTTTTGTGTCGGCATGACAATTCTCTCATTTTTTTAAAACATTATTGAGATTCCGAAGTGGCGCATTGTTTCCAGAAGCGTCATCGGACGCTCATTTGACGATTCCATAGAGATACAAAGCCGCCATAGTTTTTCCTCAAGGTCATTCCAACGAGGTTCCACGTGATAGATAGCCAAGTCAAAACCTCTAGATTACTCGTTATGAGCAGTGATTCAAAGGTGCTTGAATCTGTTCTTGCTGCCGGAGAGTCGAACTGCTGGCATGTTGAGATAACTACCGATGCTTGGGAGGCGATGGCTAAGATTCAGGCTAGCAGCGAACCCGATATGCTGCTGCTGGACCTGCCACCTGAGAGCGGAAACGGGACGCAGATTCTTCGTACCATGCAAAGCATACGTCCCAATATGCCAATAGTCGTGATCGGTCATCTCGGCGATGAAGAATGGATGCAGGAATTGACTGAATTTGCTGCTCCTGTCTATCTACGCCGGCCGTTCGAAGATGGCAGGCTTGAAGCAGCTATCCGACGTAGTCTTGATGGCGCGGATCAGGGTGATGAGACGGATATTACAAGCGAAGATATCGAAGAGGTGGGCAACGGAAGATATTTCATTGGCGTTACCACGATCATGCGTAAGCTGCGTACCCACGTCGCATCGCTGGCAAGAATTGACGCTCCCGTGTTTATCTCTGGAGAACCTGGGAGCGGCAAAGAGACGGTCGCCTGCATGCTGCACAGACTCTCTCTCCGCTCGGGCTTTGAATTCACACGTGTGAATTGCGGTGCTCTGCCAGAGGATTTGCTTGAGGTGGAGCTCTTTGGCGGGGCAACTCCCTATGCCTCGCCGAGTCCCAGGCTTGGAAAGCTGGAACAGTGCCAAAGAGGCACAGTCTTTCTCGATGCTATTGCAGAGATGCCACTGAATCTTCAGTCAAAACTTGCTTTGGCACTAGAGACCGGACGATTTGCGCCGAGAGGTTCTCGAGAATTGCGCGAGGTCAGCGCCCGTATTCTAGCTGCCAGTTCACTGTCGATGCACGAAGCAGTATCGCAGCGAAAGCTCGTACCGGAACTTTACCGTCTGCTGTGCCGTCACGAGTTGCATGTTCCAGCTCTGAGAGAGCGTAAAAAAGAGCTTCCTGTTCTATCGCGCCATTTGATGCATCGGCTGGCAAACCACTATATCGTGCCGCCACGGGAGCTGACGCCAGCTGTCGTCGAGGCCTGGCAGGCATACGACTGGCCCGGTAATCTCAGAGAACTGGAACAGGCAGTCAAGCGCTACCTAGTTGCCGGAGGCACGGAGTTTGGACATCACTGGAATCCGGCAGATGGCGCAGAGGCGACGCCAGGTGTCACATCGACGCAGCGAAGGGACAAAGGGCTAAGGATAGATCGCACGTCGGGTGGCGGCATATGTGGCTACAAGTCACTCCGCGATCTTTTACAAAGTGTCAAGGAAGAGGCGGAGAAAAATGCGATCGGCCTAGCCCTGCAAAAGACCGGCTGGAACCGGAAAGCCGCCGCGCGACTGCTCAAGACCAGCTATCGGTCGGTGCTATACAAGATCGAACAATACCAGATGAACTCGTCTAATTCTCCTCAGTATCCATCCGCAGGTGATCTCGAAACAGAAGAAGTGGGATTGCATGGGAATGGCCATCGAGAATCGTCAGTTCCCAATGTTCGGTGATCCTGCCCGGCGCATGGCAGCAAGATTCACTCCTTAGACTCGACTTTTTGATTAATAGAAGCAGTCAGTTGTTTTCCTCATCTACAACTAATTCGCCATTCACACGTGAACAAGCCATGAAAACTACCAAGATATAATAAGGAGTCTGCAGCCCGTCGGACTGAGTGGAAAGGCCAGCGTCAATGCAACTCCATTGCCTTGATCCGCTATCGGATTGTCGCTGGGATGATCTGGTTGCATCTCATCCCAAGGCGTCGGTATTTCATCAGACAGGCTGGCTCAGAGCTCTGGCTCGCACGTATAGCTATCGTACGATGGCGGTTACAAGCGCACCGCCCGGTGCGCGACTGTTGAATGGCCTTGTCTTCTGTGAAGTAAAAAGCTGGATTACTGGAAACCGCCTGGTTTCATTGCCGTTTTCTGATCATACAGAACCGTTGCTCGGCGGGGACGATACTGCCTGCGCAATGGTAGAGTGGCTGCGATTGGAATGCCGGCAACAGGGCTGGAGGTATGTTGAAATTCGGCCACTTTCAAACGGTATCAATTCTGCTCATGTTTTACCCCAGAGCCAGTCTTATTGGTTGCATACTCTTGATCTGTCAATATCTGCTGAACAGCTCTTCTGCAAGCTCCACAAGAGCTGCATACAGCGCCGCATCCGGCACGCCGAGCGTCAGGAACTCACGTATAAGAGAGGTTGTACAGAAGAGCTTCTTAACGGTTTCTACGAACTGATGATGAAGACGAGAAGACGTTTTCGGCTGCTTCCACAACCGCGGACATGGTTTCTGAATCTTATGGCCTGTATGAGTCCACATGCTGAGATTCGCTTGGTTTCCAAAGGCCGAAAAGCTATTGCATCTATCCTGACACTTCGCCATCGCGGGACGGTTGTGTACAAATATGGCTGTTCCGACGAAGCATTTCATCATTGCGGTGCAATGCCTCTGCTTTTCTGGAGATTGATCGAAGAGAGCAAGGCGGAAGGCGCGACGGAGATTGATTTTGGCCGCACGGATACGGACAATGATGGCCTGATACGATTCAAAGATAGTCTGGGAGCGATACGGCGGAAGCTGAATTACTATCGATATCCCGAGGGTGCAAGACAAACAGCTTCAGGTGCGCTGGATCTCGGTGCTATCCGGAGTTTATTCTCGGTGCTGCCTGATGCCCTGTCCTCGAGACTAGGGGGGATGGCATATCGCCATATAGGCTAGGTAATTCAATTATGAATAAATTGGACCAGAGCAATATTTCTGGCGAAAGGACTAGAGTGGGCCCAGGATATCAACATATTTTTCAAGTATCTGCGGAAGATGAAACAAGCTCCGTGCAAGCCGTGTGCGATCACTACCGGTGCCCGTCGCAGTTTCTAGACTTTCGGATTGCTAAGGGCCTATCTAGGCATAAAGGTTTCTTTCAGTTCGGTCCTGACGCAGTTTGCTACGGAAGTTCTCTCGGAGACAATCATCGAACTCGACTGAGCGATGACTTGATCGATCTGCTTTCGAAAGTATCAAGCGATAAATCTGGACTGATACTTCCCTTCGATCCCAATGAGATCATCGACAATCTCCGCTTGGAGCGCTATCCCTGCAGCCGCATGGGCAAATACGAAAAGTCGTTGAAGAGCCTCTACTACCAGCTTCGTCCCATGACAAACCGCTCGATGCGTGTTGGCGTGCAAAGGCTTCGGGCTGCTAATTGGAACAAACGGCGGTTTCCGCAATGGCCGGTGGACACTACTGTCGAGAATATCGGTGAAACACTGCTCCTGCTTGCGCTCAAGGCTGGACATACCGACAGCATCCCGTTCATTTGGTTCTGGCCTAATGGCGCCCACGCCTGCGTAGCAATGACGCACGATGTTGAAACAACAGCGGGACGCGATTTTGCGATGCAATTAGCCGACATCGATCAGTCCTTTGGCATTAAGGCGTCTTACCACATTGTTCCCGAGAAGCGCTACGAAGTAACCCCGGAGTATTTGAGTGAATTGCGTACGCGTGGTTGCGAAGTTTGTGTGCAGGACCTTAATCACGATGGCCGGCTATTCGACGAGAGGCAGGAATTTCTACGCCGCGTGGCAGAAATCAACCGCTATGGTCGCGAATATGGAGCAAAGGGGTTCCGCTCGGCAATTCTTTACCGCAATATCGACTGGTATAAAGATCTCGAATTCTCCTTCGACATGACGATTCCCAACGTTGCGCACCTTGACCCGCAGCGTGGCGGATGCTGCACCGTCATGCCGTATTTTATCGGAGACATACTCGAACTCCCGCTGACAACAGTCCAGGATTACACCCTCTTTCATGTTCTGAACGAGCGCTCGATCGATTTGTGGAAGATGCAGTTCAAGAAGATACTTTCGAAGAACGGCATGGCTACTTTCCTCGTGCATCCGGACTACGTGATCGAGTCGGATACACGAGCGGTCTATAAAGAACTGCTGGATATGTTGCGCGATATGCGCAAGCGCGAAGCACTCTGGTTCGCTCTGCCTGGCGAAATCGATACGTGGTGGAGGCAGCGGAGCCAGATGTCAATCGTAAGAGATGGCGGATCGTGGCGCATTGCCGGTGAAGGATCAGAACGTGCAGTCCTGGCCTTCGCAAAGGTGGTTAAGGGCAAGCTTGTTTATGAACACCTATCTGCGTCGCGCGACGAGCGGCAACTCAGCAACACAAAAAAGAGCCGGCACCACGCAATCAAACCGGTTCCTACGGAATCCTGCCGGAACTGATGGCGAATCCAGTGACTAAGTCGACGCGCTCTCAACTAGGATTGTTCGTTTTTGGGGCTGTTTCGCTTTTGGTTGGATGGCGGCCGCTCGTCGAAACATTCTCGCTGGCGGTTCACAGCGATGCATACACGCACATCCTTTTAATTCTGCCCGTCAGCGTATTCCTGATCTATCTTGAGAGGCGCCTGCTGACCGAGCAGGCTTTGCCCAGTGTATCGGTTGGATCGATTTTCTTATCTGTTTCGGTGCTAATCACCCTTTGCGCCTTGTTCTCGAGCAATTCTGTTGATGCGGGAACCGAACTCTCAATTACAATGACCGGTCTCGTGCTTTGGTGGATCGGTGCATTCGTGCTGTGGTTTGGCCTTCGTGCTGCTCAAGCAGCTGCCTTTCCGCTCCTTTTTCTGTTTGGCCTAATTCCACTTCCGCCGGCCGTGTTAGATCGCATCGTTGTATTTTTGCAGGTCGGATCGGCTTGGTCAGCTCATGCTCTCTTCTGGGTATGCGGTATTCCCGTGGACCAGACCGGTATTTTTCTGACAATCCCTGGCCTGACGATTCAGGTTGCTCAGGAGTGCAGCAGCATTCGATCAAGTTCGATGCTTGTAGTGACGACACTCGTTGTCGCGCAAATGCTTCTCCGCTCACCGTGGCGAAAGATGCTTCTGATTGCTGCTGCGATACCATTATCGATTGCCAAGAACGGACTGCGCATCTGGGTGATTGCAATGCTTGGAACGCATGTAGATCCGGGCTATCTTACAGGCAGGCTGCATCACGAGGGAGGACCACTTTTCTTGGCAGTTGCACTGATTTGTGTGGCGGCCTTGTTGTGGCTGCTGCGGCGCGGCGAAGCCATTCCCGCCTGAAGCAGCGTAGACACTTCGGCCAAGCTGTCATTGTCAGAGCAACATCCCCCATCAGAAAGTCGTCGTCAGGCGCAACATGTAGCTTCTCGAAGGGCCGATAGCATTACCCGAGAACAGACCGCCAAAGTCGATGACATCGAGGACATCATTTAGGTTTGTGCCGTCGGCTTGCAGGCGCACCTTGGTCCGCTCAGTTGAGTACAGGTCAGCGCCACCGGAGGCGTTGATCTGAAAGGACGGCAGAATGCGACCGCGGTCGAAATTGATGCGGTCGATGATGGCCGGACCGTACTGTTCGAGGGCCTGATCGCGATCCCCGCCAAACTCAAAGGGGAGGCCAGTATCGTACTGGATGCCGGCGGCGACCCAAAATCGGGGATGAATCTGGTAGCGTGCTCGCCCGCGCACGGTATGGCGCTGGTCCTGGGAGTCGGGGAAATGGCCGGTGAGGTCAGTGGCGGCTTCATCGGCATCGTCGCCAAGGAAAAGTCCACCAGTAACAGGATTCCAGACGTTGCCGACCTCATAGGAGTAACTGCCGAAGCCAGAGAGATGCTTCCACTCAGGCACTTCGATCTTACCTTCGAGTCCGTAGATAATCGACTTGCGGAAGGCGATGGGGAAGCTGATCGTTGTGCTGTCGATCTGGTCGTCATCGGCATAGTTGTCGACGACGCGTCGAAACCAGTTGGCGTCGAACTTGAGGTGTTGTGCCAGGACGTTGCTGAGGCCGGCTTCGTAATAGTCCCCTTTAGAGGGTCTCACTGGAAGGCGCAGGAAGTCGGTCGGGTCGATGGACTCGACCTCCGTGGAACTGGAGAGCAGGATATTTTCGAGCGATGGCGTTTGGAAAACGCGGTCATAGGAAAAGTGCAGAACGGTATTGGCCGAAGAGAAATAGCGCGAGATTGAGAAGCGCGGCTGAAGAGCCCAGTCATTGAGGATCAGTTGGTAGTGATCGAAGCGGAGGCCTGTTGAAATAGTCCAATTGTTCAGGCGAATAAGGTCTTGGATGAACCCTGCCTGTTCCAGGTCAGGACGCTGATCGGCATATGAGAAGGGCGTCTCGTCATCGACGGGTGCTCCGGCGCAGAGTTCAGGATCACTCCCTGCGTCCATCGGTTGAATACCAGTGCTACCGAAGCGAGCCACACGAGTGTGTGGATGAGGAGCGAGACGAACATTATCATTATCGTCGTCAGAAGTGATGACATCGCAGGTGTCTTCGTGGAGAAAGGCATTGTCGCTCTCTAGGCCGGCCTTCCATTCCTGCCGGCCGCGATTGTAGGTGTAGACGCCTTTGAAGTAGCCTTCACGGAAATAGTTATGCTGGCCTACATAAACCGGTGTAGAGTCTGGATTGGAGTAGAAATCGTTGGAGTTGTCGCGGACCATGCCCGAGAGCTGCGCCATAGCATTGGCTGAGAAGAGATGCTGATAAGAGGCAATGCCCGTTGTCTCGATGTTATCTGCGTTCTGGCGTTGCCCAGCAGCCTGCTGAACGAGCTCATTCGGGATGTCATAGCGTGAGAGCTCGTGGCGAACGCTAAGGCTTAGCTTGTCATTCGGTGTAAAGGCGTAGCGATAGTTAGTGGAGAAATCTTCTAGCGTTCCCGTGTTCGAATAGTTTTGCGGAACAACCGGGTTGAGGTAATGGTCTGTCCGGCTTCCGTCGGCGCTTACAGCAAAGGTGTTCTTCCCCCAGCCGTACTGGAGCTTCGCGAATCCCCCGATCGAATCGAAGCTACCACCGTAGAAGCTTGTCTGACCATGCCAACCTGGTTCGGTGTCCTGCTCTGTATTGATTTCGACAATGCCGCCCATTTTGCGGCCGTACTCGGCTGAAATCCCTGCTGTGTAGATACTCATCGATTGCACATCGTCTGCCTCGATCTCCGGCCCGAGGCTCGGCGAGCGGTTGTCTGTGAGTGGAATGCCATCCACCACGAACTGGGTCTGATATTCAGAGCCACGCGGATGCAGTACAGCGTTGCCCTCGTAGAGCCATCCCGGCTGCGAGTTCACAAGGTCCTGCACGGACCGCCCAGGAAGTGAGCTGAGCCGGTACTGAATCGACGACTTGCCGATCTGAGTCACCGATCCGGGTTCATCTGGGTCGATCAGCGTGCTCGCTGCATTCACCTGAATATTCTGGTTTACGACAGGCAACTGTAGTCGAATTGTCTCGCTCATCGGGAGAGCCGAGCGAATGGTCAGTTCTTCAGCGACTGCCGCAAATCCAAGTTGGTCGACTTCGAGCCGGTAGCTGCCATAGGGCAGCCTTTGCACCACAAGATGGCCTTCGCTGTCGGTCTCAAAACGCGCCTCATACTGATTTGCTTCGCTCAGCAGATGCACCGCCGTTTTAACCGCGTTGCCGGACGAGTCTACAACCGCAATGCGGAGTTCCCCGCTATTGGTCTGACCCAGTAAGGGAATTGCGCAAAAGAGAACGGGGAAGATAAATCTCTTCATCGAGATGTGGCCTCAGCTATTGATAGTGTCTATGACGAAGAAGAACTGGCACTTTACAGAGAAGACGAAAGTCCCATTTGAGCTGTCTATTTAAATATTCTGCAGACTGTTGCCATGTTCATCCTATTTTGACAGAAACTGGCAAAATCCTGAACAGAAAACGAGCAATTGGAATATCTGTAGAGTAAGGACGAGAGGGCGTGTCCGCGACCGAATCAGCCAGCCAGTTGTCTTTTTCTATTTCTGTTGCCGCAGCGCTTCCGGAAAAGCCGTCGGAGATCCAGCGAGAAGTCATCAATCTCTTCGACCGTTTCCGGGACCCGTTGCTGCGCTATGTGTTCTCCTTTGGCATTTCTGTGCACGATGCCGAGGAGATCGCACAGGAAGTGTTTCTGTCTCTTTTCAGGCATCTGCAACTCGGCCGTTTGCGAAAGAATCTGCGCGGATGGATCTTTCGTGTGGGGCACAATCTGGCGTTGAAGTAGCGGTATGCGAATAAGTTGTCGCTCGGTCGTGTGGAGTGCGACAGTGGCTTTGCCTCGCAGCAACCTGATCCGGCGCCCAGTCCCGAAGAGCATCTGTCTTTTGCCCAAAGGCAGCGCCATCTTCTTGCTGTAGTCGACGCGCTTCCTGAAACTGACCAAAATTGTCTGCGGCTGCGGGCCGAAGGCCTCCGCTACCGAGAGATCGCAGCAGTTCTGGGCATCTCTCTTGGTAGCATATCGTTGTCGTTGTCACGTTCACTCGCACGCCTTGCGCGTGCTGACAGGAGGTAGGGCCATGTGGACGGAAGAGCGGCATCCTTCAGACCAGGAGCTGCTTCAGGCAACGGACGGAGAACTTTCGGCTCGTCACACAGCGCAGATTCAGACGCATCTTGCAGCCTGCCAGAACTGCAGGGCACGTAGAGCCGCGATCGAAGAAACGGTCGTTAATTTCATGCAGGCCTGGCGCGACAAGCTTGACCCTCAACTACCGTCTATCGAAGGACCGCGTGCCTTGCTGCGCGCCGAGCTGTTCGAACTTGCTTCGAGTCCTGCTACACGTGCGTCTTTCGGATTCTTACAATCTTCATGGATACGGCGCGGGCTTGCGATAGGCTTGTCACTAGCTTTTGCGGTGGTAGCTGTCTTGCTTGTTTTGCCGCGCGCAGCTCTGCCGGGCTCCTAAGTGGAGGCTATGATCCCGAATCGTTATCTCGCTCCCGGTGCAGCACGGACTGTCACTTTGAGCGAAGTTTGTTCAATGCCGCATGAGGAAGTGGCAGTAGAGGTTACACCCTCGTTGCGGCAAAAGGTCTTCGCGGAGTACGGTATTTCGAGCGCCCGCCCAGACGATTATGAAATCGATTATATGATCGCTCCTGGACTGGGCGGCACGGACGATATCCGCAATCTGTGGCCCGAGCCCTATAAAGCTGCAGTTTGGAACGCGCACGTCAAAGATGCATTGGAGGAGCGCCTGCACAAGATGGTCTGCGCTCATCAGATCGATTTACAGACTGCGCAACACGCAATTGCCGGTAATTGGATTATGGCCTACAAAAGATATTTCCACACCGACAGTCCGCGAGCTATTCGCGCCGTCTTGAATACGCCTTCTCCTTATATGTTTCTCTCAGAACTTTCTGAAGCTGTCATATAACGCAAGCGAAAGGGTGGTATATCCGAGCTACGGAGCATCGCTGACGTTATTGTCGCTCAGTTGATTGTCAGGATAAAAATACAGCGTGGATCGATGATTCCATCGATCCACGCTGTCCCGTCAAGAGAAGAATCATGCGCAGGGAAGTCAACGACTAGGGTATGGTCACGCTCGCAACATTGGACGGAGCACTCTCATTTCCTGATGCGTCGACGCTTTGCACAATGTAGCTGTAGGCTTGTCCCGTCTGAACCTCGGTGTCTGAGTAGGTCAGTTGGCTGCTGCCCACAGAAGTCACGAGCTGATAGCTCGAGCTGCCTGTAGGCGAACGATAGACGTTGTATCCGGCAACCGGATCGGCCGAGTTCGCCGGTGCGGCCCAGCTAATAGCTACCTGATAAGTGGCTTCTCCTGTGCCGCTGAGTGCTACGATCGCGGTGCTGTTTGTGGACGAGTTGCTGCTGATCGTCAACTGGCCAGTTGACGATCCAGCGGTTGTGGGATAGAACTGCACGCTCAGCGTGGCGGCTTGATTCGGATTCAGGGTCAGTGGGAAGGCTACTCCCGATACCGTGAAGCCAGTGCCAGATATCGTAGCTGAGTTCACCGTTACAGGCATAGCACCTGTAGAGGTCAGAGTCACCGTCTGTGTTGTCGGTGTATTCACGCTCACATCGCCGAAAGCAATGCTGGTGGCGTTCACGCTAAGCGTGGCCACTGCAGCATTCAGTTGCAGGGCAAAGGTCTGAGACATCGTGCCAGCGCTGGCAGAGAGCGTGACAGCCTGGGCAGAGCTTACCGAGGCAATAGTAGCCGAGAAGTTGGCTGAGGCAGCACCAGCAGCAACTGTGACTGAAGCTGGGACTGCGACCGCAGAGCTGGTGCTTGCCAGATTCACAGTCAGGCTGCTGCTTGCCGCTCCATTCAGTGTTACCGTGCACGCATCTGTGCCTGCTCCGGTCATGGATGCGTTGGTGCAAGACAAAGCGGACAACGTAGCTTGCACGGGATTGCTGCCAGTGGGCGTACGGAATGCAACCATCTGCATGATCCATGAGCCGGAAGCATTAAGTGACGCCGTAGCCGTGTAGCTGCCGGCTGTTTGTACCATCTGGTCTTCTACGATGTCGCCATCGGGCTGAGTCAGCAGACGCTTTGTAAAGCTGCTGCCCGCACCGGTTGTCAAGGTCCTGACGATGTTGGCGCCAAAGATCAGGTCGCTCGGATTGGTTGTCTTAGCCGAGACGGTTGTAGACGTGCTGCTGCCAGACCCCGATGCTGCCACATCCACCGGGTTAACTGGATCGGCACCACTGTACTCAACGATGCGGACATCGGCGCTCGTCGCAGCCTTTGAGAAGGTGACGGTCACGGTATTGGTGGCTGCTGCTGCCGCCTTGATGTTTTTCGCATAGTAAACAGACTGGGAGAGCAGGCCGCTGACGACCGTTGGTCCTGCTACAAGTGAGTACGTGTTGCCAAGTGAGTCGGAAATCTTGCTCACCACGGCCGTGCTATCGTTCCAACCAACTACCACGACGTTGAGATCGCCAGCCTGCTGCGCAGCATTATAAGTAACGCCGACGTTGCTTGACGCGCTCTGTGGTGTCACATAGTTGCCCTGTACATACGCAATTGAGGTGGGTAGCACCAGGTTGACAGTCGCGCTTACAGTTGTGCCATTGAAGCTGGCATTAACTGTAACACTCTGATTGGTATTGAAAGTTCCAGCCGTGGCCGCAAAGGTGGCGGTGCTGGAACCAGCAGCGACGGTCACTGAGGCAGGCACGGTGAGCGCTATGCTGCTGCTCGACAGGGTAATGGAAGATCCTCCGGCCGGTGCAGTCTGGTTGAATGTGACGGTGCAGGTGCTTGCACTGCCTGCACTCAGATTGGCGGGTGAGCAGGAGAGACCGGTAAGCACGGGCATGCCGTTGCCGGTGAGACTCACAACGGAAGAAGACCCCGTTGAGGAATTGCTGGCCAGAGTGAGCGATCCGCTTACTGTCCCTGACGCTGTGGGAGCAAACTGGACCGACAGTGTGGCAGTCTGGTTCGGATTCAGTGTGAGTGGGAAAGTAGCGCCGGAGATGGAGAAGCCCGATCCGGAAACTGTTGCCGAGTTAATGGTGACAGCTGCTGTTCCGGTTGAAGACAGCTTGATTGATTGAGTAGTTGCTGTGTTCACGTTCACGCTGCCGAAGCTGAGGCTCGACGAGCTGACAGCGAGGTTAGGCACAGCGGCGTTTAGCTGGAGCGTGAATGTCTTCACAACATTTCCAGCGCTCGCCGTGAGAGTGGCCGTCTGTGATGTACTCACTGCCGAAACCGTTGCTGTGAAGCTGGTGCTCGTTGCGCCAGCCGGAACGGTTACCGCAGCGGGTACAGCGACAGCCGAATCGTTGCTGGCCAGGTTCACCGTTAAGGTACTGCTCGGTGCTGCACTCAGCGTCACAGTGCATGCATCTGTACCCGTCCCGGTCATCGATGAGCTGCTGCACGAGAGAGTTGCCGGTGTGACTGCCACGGGATTACCGCCAGAAGGAGTGCGCAGCGCGACTATCTGCATAATCCACGAGCCTGAAGCACTAATTGAGGCGCTGGCGGTGTAGCTACCGGCAACCTGTGCCATCGCATCTTCGACGATGTCTCCGTCAGGCTGTGTCAGTAACCGTTTTGTGAAGCCGGAGCCGGGGCCAGTCGTTGAAGTCCGAACGATGTTAGCGGCAAGAAGCAGATCAGTTGGGTTAACCGTAGTTACCGTTGCACTTGTGGGACTCGTGGTGCCGGTTTTGGCAGCAGCGACGTCAACAGGATTCGTTGGATCGGCACCGCTGTACTCCAGAATGCGGATATCGGGCGAGACTGCGGCAGTCGAGAAAGTGACGGTCACGGTATTTCCTGCTGACGCTGATGCGATGTTCTTTGCAAAGTAGACAGACTGCGACAACATGCCGCTTACGACTGTTGGGCCGATCGCGCGCGAATAAGTATTACCGGCCGAATCGACAACTGTCTTGACTGTGGCTTTTGAGTCGTTCCAGCCAACCACGACGACATTGAGATCGCTGGCTGACTGAGCGGAGCTGTACTTTACGCTTACCGTGCTCTGAGAGCTCTGCGGTGTAGCGTAGTTGCCTTGTATGTAGCTGATTGTCGAGCCTGCTGTTACGGCGCTAAATGCGACTCTGCCAAGGCAGAAGGTCAACAGCAGGCTGAGGTTTGCCAGCCGAAGGTGGCGGCGAAGACCACGCTTGAGCCAGGACGCCACATGGTCATTCCGCTGGGGAAGATGATGGCGGCGGGAAAGGTTGTTTTCCTTGAGGGTTGCGCTGGACGGGATTTGAGTAAAAATGACGGGCATCTGTTACCACCTTTGAAAACGTATTCACACACTTCTCCTTTCCCAAGCGCGCCTTGTACGCGTGCCCGCCAAACTTTTGGCTTTGTCAGGAGAACAACCGATCAAGACTGGTTGCTACTGTGCGTTCATAGTCACCTAATCGGGCCCGACTCGCCGTGACATAAGTCACCTTAGTGCAAGTAAAGGTTACTATGGTAAGAATTGTACTATTTCACCTGGTCCTCAATGAAATTTCTAATGACTGAAGGCGCCAAATTGGTTCAAAAAGTAAGACTGGTTTTACATTTAACTACAACAAAATCAAATAAATATGGGAATTACGTAATTTACTTGTCGCGCGCGGTTGCGCTCAATTACCGTCGTAATGACTCAGGGGAAGGCCGAACTTTTTGCTTGAAAATTGCCCCATCAGAGCCATTAAAACGTTGAAATTACACGAGTGAAGGTTGTTTTGAGTGCACGGGAGTCTCCCTAAAGTAATGCATAAAATGGTTACCAGGTGATTGTCAAGGTTTAAAATATTTGCACTCCCTATTCCTCATTTGAGTGAGCACCGCTGCCAAATTCCTCATTGCAACATCCCAAATCTGCTAATAATGTGCAGTTTCAGCCCAATGCACGCATCTGGTACTATCGAGTTGTAACGCTCTATTTTTCTTATTCACATATTGTTCGAAAGATTTAGTTTGAATGGTGTCTGTGCTGCTTGGCAAAAGAGCTGGTTCAATCTTTCCAGTGACAGTTTCTTCTTCCCTATGATTCATGGAACAGACAACAAGGGTTTGCGTCTCCTCGGGGTAGCTCTCTTTGCAATTACCCTTCCGTTGTGTGTCGGGAAGTACACGCCTGCAGACTCTCACGAGAATCCGCACTGGACGCCAGTCAAGGGCAGCTCCTCGATGGTCGTTGGAACCCCGACCACCGATCTGAACGGAGTCAAGTATTACCCTGTCATGTCCCTCTACCAGGGATATCGGCGCCAGATTATTCGTGTGCTTGAACCAACTAAGCCTGCGCCAGGAAAGCCGCACCGTTATGTCTATGTTCTACCTGTTGAAGCCCGGGTTACGAAGCTGTCTTCTTACTGGAGCGACGGTCTCGAAGAATTGCGACTGCTGAACGTTCCAAATCGCTTTAACATGACCTTGATTGCTCCATCTTTTGAATACGAACCCTGGTATGGGGACAACGATCAAGATCCTTCGCATCGAATTGAAAGCTTCATCGTCAAAGATTTAGTGCCGTTCGGGGATAGCTTTGCAAAGGATCGACAGCCAGAACGGCTCCTCCTTGGCTTCAGCAAGTCCGGCTTTGGAGCGCTTACCTTGATCTTTCGGCACCCAGATATTTTTGACGCAGCTGCGGTCTGGGACTCTCCGACGAAGTTTAGGAAGCTCTCAGCATTCGACGCGCTACCTCTGAATTTCGGAACCCAGCAAAACTTGGAACACTACAATATTGCGTCGCTGATCTCAAACGCAGGACGGCCATTCAAATGTCAGAATCGCCTGTGGATCGGTGCAGATCCGGTTGCGTTACCGGGAGATATGACTGAGTTACACCATTTATTAATGGCGCACTCAATTCCGCATTTGTGGATAAACACAGGGGCTAAGCTGCACGGCTGGGAAAGCGGTTGGCTCAACGAGGCCATGATCGGATTGGATAGAATTTCGTCAAGAACACGATTGAGTAACCAAGGTGTACATCCTGCGCCTCCTCCTTGCATGGTAACGGCAGCTGCAGCAGAGTCAACCGACAAGATAGCTGCGGCTGATTGACTTTGATGGTTGGCCTAAAAATGCCATCTAGTCCATTCATGGCAGAGTTGTTGCACTGTCCCGCAATCTCTAATAGGTGTGTACGACGACGATATCCTCGGTCAAAGGCGTGCCGCTCAATCGCGCTGTCTTCAACAAGACGGAGAAGTAGGGAAGCTGCTTGGAAGGAAACTTCATGAATAGCTTCTCGAGCGAAGCTTCTGATGTAACGAATTCAGCAGCGGCCTCAGTAGCCTGTGAGTCGGTTCCGGCAATCAGCAGTGCATCGGCGGTATGGCTGGGGTTGGGCAAATAGGCGACAAACCCGTACCCAATAATCCCATCTGGACGAAAGGTCACCGGGTAAGAGGCCTGCTCGCCGGGCCTCGGATTGCTGTTCTTCACATACGACCGGTCACCCGCGGCGTCATATTCTACTGTGAATCCCAACTGGCTGCTGAAAAGATCCTGCCACGGATTTGAATTTTGCCCGCCAATCACAATCACATTGTCACGTTTGATTGAATCGGCAGAGTATTCGCGTGCGTACGCAAGCACGAGTTTAGGTGAGTCCGGATCGAGCGCCCAGATGCGCTGGACTGCTCGAAAATCGCCAATGCTTCCGTGGTCTCGCTCCATGATCATGCTCAGATCGGCCTTGCGATCGGCGCTCATGTTGGAAGACTGGATCTTTGTCAGATAGCTGTAGCTCAGATACTCGTTCAGCGTGTAAGGCTGGTTGGTGATGTTCTCAAGCAGTCCGTAGGACGTGTCGGCCAGCACAACGTCCGTTTGTCGTGACGAGTAGAGAAACCGCGACCACAGCGCCGTAAGTGCCGGCTTGCCATCCAGTCTATTGCCATTCTTGGATAGTGCCTGATTCTGCCGCCACAACATCAGGCAGCTGGCTGCCAGAATGAGCGCCAACCCTGACACGAGCAGAAAAGGCAATTGTCGATAGTAAGGAATCTGCAGTGCAGGTGTAGGTACCTCAATGGCGACTTCCAGCTGCTCGGGCGGAGCCTCCTTCTCGCGCCAGCGAAAAACCGGTGAGTAGCTGCCGCGCGGAATCTCAAAGATGAGTGGCTCTTCAGCTCCCTCGGTCGCGAAATAGCTGTCGATGCGCTTGCGCAGGTCGGTCGCGCTCACTCGAACAATATTGTCCAGGCTTGTCTCGTAGTCCTTGTCACGTCCGAAGACCGCGTGCCCGATCTCCTGCTCGTGAACTTCTGTGCACCCTTCATTGAGAGACTTGGTGGCAACGTAGAAGAGGAACTCCCTGGCTCGGGCGGCGCGCTTCAATTGAGAGCTCGCGGCGGCGCGTTCCATCACCTTCCAACATTCCTCTGGACGGATCGCCTCCATTTCCTCTCTGCGCTTGGAACTCATTCCGTTCACACCTTAAGGGATTAACCCAAAGGGATTTTATCATCTGGCTTGGTGCGAACGCTGAATCGAATCTTACCGTATGGCGAGCCTGACCTTACGGTGAGGAGATGCCGCTATCAGGCGATAAACATTACGGCCGGAGCCCCCCTTGAGAGCCTCCGGCCGTTTTTCGTGCGGATAAAAAAATATTACTTTAGCGCGGGTAATAATGCGGCCAGGTGGTCGGTACCCGGATGGATGCTGAAGGCGAATTATCCGCGAAGTCGCGACGGAACGGCTCGCCCGGTCTGGGGTCCCAGTTGCGCCACGATGCTGGATTGGTATTGGCGAGGCGTGATCGCACACCCTCTCCGTTTCCATTCACAGCGGTCACACAGTATTCGATCAGGTCTTTATGACCTGATGCCGCACCCGGATCGGGCCTTAAAAGCGGAGCCTGAATGCCAGCCTTCTTGTCGATGTATGTACGTTCAAGCCCGCGATAGAGCAGCCGGAAATCCCTGCTTTCTGCAGTCTTTGCGTAAAGCCGATACTCTGTAACACCCAGTACCTCGCCCCATGTGACCGTGGCCGCGCCATCGGCCAGATCAACATGCAATCCGTCAGGCGGCAACGGAGTGTCTTTCGTCACATACACTGGATACTCCGGCCCGGGCGTGCTCTCATGCACACCATTCAACGCGATAGCGCGTACGTGCACCTTCTCGCCATCTTGCAATCCTGTGACAGCACTTTCGGTCTTGTCACTTACCGTCACAACCGACCAGGCCTCACCGCCGTCTTTGCTCAACTCCAGTCTGTAGCGCGAGGCGCCAGCGCACGGCGCGATGAGCACACGGGCGCCGCCCGCGATGTTCTCTGTCCTCTCGATCCTCGGCGCCTGCGGAACCGGAAGCGTGTCACTGAGTTCCCACTCATGTTGACCTTCCTTGAGATCAATCACAAGTGTGTTTCCCCGACGATTTGTAGTTTGTGCGTCGCCATCGATATAAAGGACAGTTTTGTCTGAAGCCGAAGGCAGGGTGATCCTGATCTGGTTTGGCTTCGGTGCATAATATGAGCCACGCAGAGATTGTCCTGGAGCAATGACCCCGCCAATACCGAGATCTGTATCGTTCGCTTCGACGATAAGTCCAGCCACACCGATTCGCGTACCGTGGAACAGTGCGAACTCGCTTTTGTCCTTGCCGAGCCGGATCAACCCCGCAGTTCCGTTGAAGAGGGTAGATCCGTCTTCGAACTTCACCGGCGCAGGATTACGAAAAACAAAGTCATCGATTTCCGCTGCACGCACGCGGCAACCGTAACGAGTTCCCTCTGATTGAATATCCTTTCGATGGCTGACCAGGGCCATCGAATCGCCCACGCCATCCATCCAGAATCCTGTCGTAGCGTCGGTTTGAATCTCCGTGCGCTGCGTATCGCGAATATCTCCCTTTGCACCGCGCAGAAGTTGAATGGTAGGCAGTTCGCTGCCGCGGCGCACAAACCACGAGAAGCGATGTGTCACCATCGGTCCCAGCACGGCGTCGTATACCACGAAGTAGTCATTCCCAGCCATCAGAACACTGCGGCTTGCATACTCAGGCCACGCGTATGCACCCGGTTCTTCGCGTGGTACAAGCTCGGCATACTGTCCCGCGCCCAAGTTATAGAACGGCCTTGACAGTGCATTCTCGCCAATAGAGCGGAACTCGCCATCCTTATAGACACCAAAGTTCGTGCAGAAATCTGTGTCTCCGTCGTCGCGGTCGCCCACGTCCTCCGATCCATTGAAACTGTAAGCTTTGCCTGCAGCAAAGTAATAAATAACGCCGCAGCCGCCCTCACCCGCACGTCCCCAGCGATAGTTCGGCCCCTCATCAATCTGTTGCAGATGCACGGAAACCTCATCTGGCGTGTCCACGGCCGAACGCATCACAAT
The DNA here is from genome assembly GCA_035546015.1 of Occallatibacter sp. Taxonomy (GTDB): domain Bacteria; phylum Acidobacteriota; class Terriglobia; order Terriglobales; family Acidobacteriaceae; genus Telmatobacter. The sequence goes on along the minus strand of DASZXD010000042.1, from coordinate 94,523 downwards.
TCCGTATCCGGTGTACTTGCGGCTACGCAGATGTGGATTCGTGCCGCGATTGTCCGTTGTACGATACACCACATCCCAAGCATCGGGCTTGCCCGGCTTTGTTTCCATGTCCTGGTCGGTAGGCCGCGCGGCCCACATCGCATATTCAGCCGCGAGTGGGGCGTAGCGCATCAGGCACGTGCCCAGATACCACATGGAACGTGGTGGCACACGCCGCTCAGAATGCGCTCCCTGCGGTGGATGAATGCGACGAGGCTGGCTACCCGGCGCGAGTGCTCCCCATTCATGCCCAGCGTCAAGCGTCTGCAGCACCTTATATGCTTCCTCAGTCTCGCCATCGAAAGGGGCTGAGAGAGCATTCACCAGCCACTCGGCCATCTCCGCAAGCTGCGGAGAGACGAATCGCTCAACAGCATCAAACTGGCGCAGCAAATAATCGCTGCGGACAGACGGCCGCAAGAAAGCCCATACGTACGTACCCAGGTTCTCGGTCCATCGGCCGCCATGCGCATTCCACGTGTGAACATCGGGCCGTGTGTTGTAGCGCGTATTGATCTCAACATATTTCTGCCACAGGTCTGCCCATGCCGCAGCCATCGGATGCTCAGGAAACAGGAACGACATGGCTGCAGGAACGGCCTTTACATCAGCCAGAAAATTCGGATGTCCACTTAGCATCGGCACAAGGGGCATGAATTCCTCCCCCGCGTGCACATACGCCATGAACAAATACATCGCGGTTAGCCGTTTGCGCTGATTCGTGTTCATGCTTGAAGCGAACCGGTTGAAGCCATCCACCCACCACGCCTGCACCTGACGGCTCGGCACTGGGCTGAAGCTTACAATGCTGCGGCCCGGCATAGAAAGTGCGCCACTGTCCACTTTTGCTCCGCCATTTTGTCGCGTGCCGTTTATGGGTAGCGTACATGCAAAAGGCCCCGCAATCACACGCTCTTCCAGTTCATCGACATCCTTTATCTGTCCTGTCAAGAAGAGAACAGGGGGCCTTTTTGCATTCTCTGAGTACGCGAGGACCCAGTCCTTGACGCAGTTCAGGTCAAGTGTTCCGTAGCGATTCTGCAGAAAATGCACATGTGATACATAGATGAGACCGACTGCGTAGATCAACCCATCCTGCTTTACGCCCAGTGCGGCTTTCTCCACTTGGTGCATCGCCTCTTTGTCTTTCTGATGATCGTAAAAAGCAATGCACGTCGATCGGCTGCCGCGCGCGATGGGCCACTCCCAGGAAAGCTTTCCATCGCGGTAGAAGTAACGCACGCGCAGCATGGGAGACTCAACATGGTTGGTATACTGGTGATCCTGCCATTCGCCGGCTTTGTCGATGAACACACCCAAGGCGTCGTCCGAGTGCCTGTCCCAGAAGTTGGCAAAGGTTCCTGTACGAAACGCCGTCCAGGTCTCGTAGATGCCAAGATCGAAAGGCAACTCCCCATTCGCAAGGGGCTCAGGATACATCGGCCACGGCTCATCGATTGTCTCCCATGGGTACTCGTCATAGTCGCGTATCTTGCCTGAGGTTGGATAGGGATGATTCGGCGCCTGCCGATGCGTAACTCCGAATTCTGACCATGTGGAAGCAAACAGACCCTGCGCGTTGGGCTTCATTCCTTCCATGTTCTCTTTGAAGCGGACAAAATCCAGCCCGCTCTCGCACTGCACCGTCGCTATGTAGCGCGACCCGGCTTGCGTCTCGTAGACGAGTTCGTAGGCGATGAACAAAGGCCCGTCAGCGACGCGCGTTGCCGTGATGCGCGTGATTTTGTCGTCTGCGATGCTCAGAGTAGATGAGCCGATCCACGCGCTTCCACGCGAAACCTGCAGAATAGGGCCCGGCGCATCGCCGGTCACAGTCTGCGATGTCGGGATGCGTACCCGCACGAGTCCTGAGTCAAGCACAATCGTGTTACCCTCGCGTGACTCCTTCACCTGCGGTTGATCGGTTGATGTAGTTCCAGCGGAAGACAAAACAAACTCCCGTTTGGTGCCGCTGGGCAGATCGGAGAAAAAATGCAGTGTGGCTGCCTTCACGCCCGCTGCGTCGCGCTGAATTCCTGAAAACTGGATCGGAATCCTGTCTCCCGTATCGACGCGCGTCAGTATCATGCGGCCGAGATCGACCGGTGTGCAAAACTCGATGGGATAGCTGAGCAAAGTTCGCGGCCACCAGTAAAAGGGGTGTTCCAGAAGGTCCTCGAGCACAAGCCGGACTTCGCGATGCTCATTGCATATCGCCGTGGAGAGCAGCGAATTATGTGTACGAAACTGGGCCGCCGATGCCGCAGCCGGAAGGGAAAGAACGCCAAGACAAAATGATCTGCGATCCACGGTTCCTTTTTCTTTCACTCAGGCTGCGCAGCCTGAACGCATGTCCATCCGAAAATCCTGCCGAATATGAGCTCTCGTATATCGTGTTCGGCGCAGCATGAAGATTTTGTGAGAGTGATACCCCTAACTAGAGCAGTGTCATGTTCAGACCAGGGTGCTCGCAAGAGAATTTACCGTAGCCATACGGTAAGCAACATAAATCTTATTCGTGAAAAGCCCCGGCAACAATTCTTTGCGGGTCACGGTTGCAGTGTGACCGCGTTGCTGCCCTCACGCCCTTCCACCAGAACCTCATACGCGCCGGTATTGTTGCGTGTCAGAAGCAGGTCGGCTGGCTGCTTGAGCTCCAGAATCGGATGCCCATCTCGAGAAAGCACGCCGCACTTCCCGCAGGCCAGTTTCTCGATGTGGCCGTCCGCATCCACTTTGATGGCGAAGACGCCAACATAAGAACCGGCGAACCTGCGGCCGCTCACTTCTACAGAAAATGTCTTCGACTGGCCGGTACTGAGCGAATCGAGGTCGGTTAGTACGATGCTTCCATCCTCGAGTTCACCACCGACACCGCGCAGCGGAGATTTCTCCACGCCTAACTTTGAAATCTGATCCACGCTGAAACCTCTCACCCGGGCGTGTGCTGCAATCTGCGAAAACTGACCTGCAATCAGATTGCCATCGAAGTCTCGGGTTGCATTACCCTCCAGCATGAGTGTTCCTCCACGACGCGTGTAGTTATCAAGGAAAGCAAGCGTGCTCTGCTTTGCGTACTGTGGGTATAGATAAATCAATGCCTGAAATGTGTGACCATTCAAGACGGGCTGGTTCTTCGCATTCAGCTTGAGCGAGCCGTTATCGATGAGGTCGCTCGGCACAACGGCGCACCGATAGCCCGCATCCCACACAGCGTTGGCCTTCTCTTCGATCTGCAGCGATCCATTGATGTCGAACTCGTTTCGAGCTGACTCATCCGGGTACCAGTTGAGGAGCGCCGGCATCCCAAAGACGATCAGCAGCGGTAGCTGCGGTGCAGCCGGATCGAACCGATTCAGAAGTCGTATCTTTTGCTCCACAGGGTTTTGCTTCGAGAGAAATGTATCGGTAGAAAGATCTGCCCCCCAGCGGCCCGTATCGTTATAACCGTGATAATGCAGCCGTCCGTTGAAGCGCGCATCACTCAGCGCTTTCGCCGCGAAACGATTGATGTCGAAGCCGTAAAACTGGTCATACATGATCTTGCCCGGATGCGACACCAAAAGGCCCATACGCAGGGGCAGCGAGAGATCCTCGTCGCTCATGCCATATTCGCGCGGAATCGTCCACCAGTTGATGCCGGTTGCCCATACTTCGTCGTTGGTCAGGTGGTTGTGATACGTGTTGTGAATTCCGGCAAAGTTCTTGGCTCCGAACACTTGCCGCGAGTAGTTGTAGAACTCCTGCTCGACCCGCAGCGGTCCGGCGCGAAAGAACTCCCAGTACTGATCGATGGCACGAATACGCACTTCTGGATGCTTCGACGGGGCATAGCGACTTTCAAACAGTGTTTGATACAACTGCCTGCCAGTGGTCTGCTCGAACCGTGCAGCGAAGGCCCGGCCGGCAAAGTGTCCGCGCCACGGCGTAGCGGGATTCGGTTGAATGCGCATGTAGCCAAACTCATCCAAAGCCGTGCCATCCAGCGGGATGTCGCGGTACTGATCGATAGCTTCGTGTATCCAGCGTGTGTAGGCATCGCTGTAGAGATCAAGCGCATTTACCCAGGTAGTGGCCAACGCAAATGCAGTATAACCTGCAAATTGTGAACCAAGATTGAGCGTAATCTCGATCGTTCCTGGTGACACGACCTGACTCTTCGCCTGATTCGTGGCATCGATCAATGTCGCAGGGTCGTATTGGCCAGGTCCCGCTTTGCGAAATAGAAACACTCGCGACAGCTCAGTCTTTTCAGCCTTCGCAGATCGCAGCCGAATGCTGGACTGAAACGTCGCATGCCCGTTTGCGTCCAGTGTCGTCTCTGAGTCCGATACAGCAGTCTGTGAGTCATCCAGAGGAATCTTCCTGAGCGAATCGACTTCATCTACGGGCAGAGTCGCTCCGATGCGCAGTCCATTGCGATGCGCCTTCTGAACAATTCCGGCGACTGCCTGGTGCGCCTCCGGGCTGTCGAAAAAGTGAACACCATTCCGCGCAGTCAAAAAAGGGAAGTCAAAGACTGTATCCGTGGCGATGTGATGGATATCGTCAGAGTATCGCTTAGGAGAAAGGACCTCTGGGGTAACGAACCAGTACACCAGCTCCGGATAGCGTGCATTCCCGATAGTCTCTTCATATTGCAGTTTTCCGTCCACAGTCTTGTGCTGTCCCTGAGTTGCACCCGGCATCAGCGTAAAGAGCAGGGCAATCGTTGATCCAATAACTCTTGGTCCCATTCGCACGTCTACTTGTTTCCACTCCATAACTTGGATTGGTCTTCTCGTGTCAGTTGTTGAAAGTCACTGCTACAACAGTCTTCAGAAAACCCCAGCCAGCATATCATCGAAAATTGTTGATCTTTGATTTACTACAGCAAATCACGAGCATTTATAAGAGGGAGCAAAGCACTTCACCGTAGGCTTACCGTAAACTCACTTGCTGTCGGGTGGCTGTCGAGTCGATACTCTCCACATTCTGGAAAGTGAGGACGGGTTTTGGCCATATTTCCCCCTGGGACAGTACGAATAATGTGTGCACTCATGGCCTCTTTGTTACTTATGGCCGATGTCTCATTCGCTGCTGGGCGCGATTCCAATGAAGTGCAGGCCGAGCAGTCGCCATGGGTGGCAACCTGGGGCGCTTCGATGATGAGTACCGGCGAGGGTGCACCAGACGTCTCAGGCCAGACACTGCGCCTCATTATTCACACTACTCTTGGAGGACCTAAAGTGCGCATCTGGCTCTCCAACCAATTCGGAGCCGTGCCGCTCCGCATTGACGCGGCGCACATTGCGGTATGTGCCTATACCGACCCGCTGGCCGCTACCGATGGGAGCGCAGTACGCTCAGAAACAGACCGTGCTCTGAAATTTAACGTTCGCGAATCGGTCACGATTCCTCCAGGAGCCACCATCGTCAGCGACCCCGTAGCGCTCGATGTGCCGCCGCTCTCCGATCTCGCTATTAGCCTCTACTTTCCTGAGCACACCCGGCTGTCAACAGTTCATTCCGTGACACAGCAGCTTTCTTTCGCGGCCTTAGGCAATGCGACCGGCGCATCCACTCTCTCAGGCAGTTCCTGGTCCGAACGGACCTGGTACGTTCTAAGCGGCGTAGATGTCTACGCGCCCGGCAATTCGGCGGTTGTTGCATTGGGCGATTCAATTACAGACGGCAACCACTCCACGCCGAACGCTAATCGCCGCTGGCCTGACGTTCTTGCCGCTCGCCTGCAGGCGGATCCAAAAGCGCGCCAAGCTGGCGTGCTGGCCGTGGTCGACAGCGGTATCAGCGGGAACCGTGTGCTGCTCGATGGCACCGGACCCAATGCACTATCCCGCTTCGAGCGCGATGTCCTCAGTCGTAGCGGTGTCCGGTATCTGATTCTGTTCGAAGGCATCAACGACATCGAAGCAGTGACTCGACAGCATCAGCCCTACACCGACCTCAATGCCCAACTCGAGTGGGCGCTGTCACAGATGGTGCATCTCGCACATGAGCGTGGAATCCGGGTCTACGGCGCTACACAGATGCCTGACTGCCGCAACCCGCACTGCGCCTCAGCTGAGGGTGAAGCCACTCGAAACACTCTGAACGAATGGATTCGCGCTTCCAGACTATTCGATGGAGTCATAGATTTTGATCGGATTACGCGAGATCCAGATCACCCTTCGCAGCTTTTGCCGCGATATGACTCGGGCGACTCCGTTCATCCCAATGACGAGGGTTATGCGGCTATGGCCAACGGTATTGACCTTGGCCTTTTTACAACTCCACATAGCCGTTCTGACAATCTACAACCGTCGCACCAGTGATTGCGAGAGCGCGTCAGCAAAGTATGCAAAGGCCTGCCTGGAAAGGGATGAAATTGATTCGCTTGCTGCGTCGTGTAAGCATCTTTCTTGTGCTGGGGTATTTCATCAGCACACTTTCGTCGCAATCTTCTGTTGCTCTCCGTAATGGTTTTGAGGCTCCGCCGCAGAGCGCCAAACTGCGTTGCTACTGGTGGTGGCTCAACGGAAACACCACAGAAGCCGCAATCCTCCGCGACCTGACCGAGATGAAAGCGAAGGGCTATGGCGGCGCGATTCTTGTGGATGCCAATGGGGCAGATCAGGGTGGGAATCACAGTGTTCCCTCTGGTCCGCTCTTCGGTAGTCCACAGTGGGTCAAGCTATTTCTCTATGCGCTTAGCACATCGAAAAAGCTCGGTCTTGAAATCAGCCTCAACGCAACTAGTGGATGGAATCTGGGTGGGCCGGGCGTGCGTCCCGAGGATGCAGCGAAAGTCCTCACCTTTTCGCGCACAATTGTCATCGGAGGCAGCCAGCGATCGATACAGTTGGCGGCACCGCCCATGAAGAACGGATTTTATCGCCAGATAGCAGTCCTGGCCTATCCATTGCGGCACGGTACACCACTGCCGGGCGAGCCAGCAAGCAGCCGCCGTGCAATTCTCGACCTCGATCACAAGACGACTGAGAAAGACACTGGTCTGTCCATGCAACTCTCCTCAAAGACCCTGCGTGAGTTACCGTCTGTGAGCGGCGAAGAAGACATGCGCACGAGTGACGTAGTTGACGTGACCGCATTCACTGCAGACGGTGCGAAGCTCGATTGGAGCTTTCCCTTTGGCACATGGGAAGTATTGCGCGTTGGCTACACGGACTCCGGCTCACTCGTCTCCACAAGCAGCGGTGCATGGCAAGGACTCATGATGGACTACATGAGCCGCACAGCGTTCGATCACTACTGGAATCAGGTCCTCATGCCCCTGATTGTCGATGCGAAACCATACATCGGTAGCAGCCTGTGCTATCTGGTCGAAGACAGTTGGGAAGAACTCGGCGGCGAGAACTGGACCGAAGGTTTTCGTGACGAGTTCCGCAAGCGACGCGGCTACGATCCGCTGCCCTATCTGCCCACACTTGCAGGTCGTATTGTCAATGACCGCGCAACAACGAATCGCTTCCTTTATGATCTGCGTAGAACCGTCGCCGACCTCGTAGCCGAAAATCACTATGACTATTTTGCACAACTTGCCGCGCACGTCGGACTTGGAACCCATTCCGAGTCTGGCGGTCCACACGGAGTGCCAATCGACGCGCTCGAAACCTTTCGCAATTCGTCCTTTCCGCAGACGGAGTTCTGGGCAATGTCAGACCGCCATCGCGTTACTGATGAAGAGCGCTTCTTTGTAAAGGAAGCGTCGAGCGCCGCGCATATCTATGGCAAGCCTTTCGTCGCAGCTGAGGGGTTCACGAGTTTGGGCCTTCCCTGGTCTGAGTCGCCGGGCCTGAACTTGAAACCCACATTCGATCAGGCGTTGACTGAAGGGCTCAATCGTCTTTACTGGCACGAGTTCACCTCCGAGCCGCAGGAGTTCGGCCTTCCGGGGAGGGAATACTTCGCTGGAACCCACCTTAATCCGAATACAACCTGGTGGAGACAGGCCGGGCCTGTACTTTTGGCGATGAATCGTGCGCAGTTCCTTATGCAGCAAGGCCGCCCGGTCTCTGATCTGCTCTACTATGCCGGTGAGCAGATTCCTGAATTCGCGCGGCTCAAATCGGATGATCCGGCACATGTGCTACCCGGTTACGACTACGACGTTACCTCGCAAGATGCACTGTTGCACCGCATGATTCCCGTATCCGGTGGAGTGAAAACGCCGGAGGGTCTTTCCTATCGCGTGCTTGCTTTGCCGCGTTCGGGATTTCTATCGCTGGCGAGTCTGATCTGGATCGAAAAGTATGTGCGTGAAGGTGGATTGCTGGTTGGGCCACAGCCTACGCGTGCACTCGGTCTGCTCTCAGTATCGGAGGAGAAACAATACAAGGCAATTGCCGATCGCATGTGGAGCGGCTGCAAAGGCGTATCCATTGCCTTATATGGCGCCGGCCGCATCTATTGCACGCTCGATGCGCATGCTGCTCTCGAGGCTTTTGGCGTGCAGCCAGATCTCGAAGTTGAAGGTCCAGCGCAACTCGACTTCGTTCATCGTCAGACATCTGACGCAGATATCTATTTTGTAAGAAACAAGCAGAATGTTCCGGCGCAGGCCATTCTCAACTTTCGCATTCATGGTCGTGCGCCTGCGTTGTGGCAGATCGACAGCGGCGCAATGGCCGCGGCGCCCGTTTATCGTGAAAATGGCAGACGTACAGAGATTCCCCTTTCATTTCCTGCCTATGGTTCGGTCTTTATTGTCTTCGAGCACGCGTCGCCAGTACATGCTGTCCGAGTCGAGCGAGATGGCGTTGAAGTCTTTCCTTCTATTCTTCCGGGCAGCGGGCTCGTTTCCAGTACAGACGCAAAGATCATTGCAACTGATCCAGGCACATACAGGCTGCGCTTTTCTGACGGCTCTTCGCATCAATACACCGTTTCCGAGGCTGCAGGATTGCCGAAATTTGGTTCCACGTGGACGCTTGCGTTTCCTCCAAACTGGGGTGCGCCTGCATCTATGCGCATCAGCAAATTTGTGTCATGGACCGAGTCGCCCGATCCAGGTATCCGCTACTTTTCTGGAACAGCAACGTACAGAGCTACCCTGCAGGTACCCGGCTCCTCTCTCAAACAGGACAATCAGCTGTGGCTCGATCTTGGTGAGGTGCGCGAAGTGGCGACGGTGCTCATCGACGGCAAGCCTGTGGCGACTTTGTGGCATCCTCCATTTCGCGTTCGCATAGATCAGGCTCTTCATGTTGGCGATAACTCAGTCGAGATTGAGGTGTCCAACCTGTGGCCGAATCGTCTCATCGGTGACAGCCAACCTGGCGCAAAGCATTACGCAACCACAAATATAGATAACTATGAGAGCAATTCACCGCTGTTGCCTTCTGGCCTGCTCACTGAGATTACCATTTATGCGACACACACTTTGAGCGCTGTGCCCGCACATCCATAGTTACATCGGCTCCTGTTTATGATCTTATGGGAGACATCAGCGGATCAACCGGGCGGATGAACGATGCATAAGCAAATCTCAGAGAGGCAGTGCAGATGCCACTGGGTGTCAATCGGTGTTGTGATCGCTCTATATGCACTTGGTTTGCAGCAGTCATTGATTGCTCAAAAAGTTCTTTTGCAAGCGCACGGCGCAACAGCGCTTATTCCTTTCGTGGGCTGCAATTCCGATGGCGAAACAGGCCCACAGAGCGCGCCATCCCGCAGAAGCAAAGCTGTAGACATCCCTAAAGAGGCAGCGCGAAAGCTCGCATACTATAAAGCGAAGGATGGCATAGGTGTTCTTGCCCCACGCGGGTGGCATTGCTTCGGAACTTATGGCTCGAATGGCAGCAGCCTCTACGTGAGCCCTGATCCGATTCACAGAGCCGATCTGTTTTCGAATCGTTGGAGAGGCTTCGCCGGATCAGCGATTCAAATCTCCAGCATCGAGGGTGATACTTCGGGTCGGTTTGAAGTCGCACGGTTCATTGCGCGAGTCTATCCGGCGCATAGAGACTTTGTGCAGAATGTGATTGCCGAGGGCATTGAGCCTGCTAGCGCATTTCCTTCCGGCCCGTATCCAACCGACAAGCTGACCTATCGAAGCAAAGAGATCGTCGAATACGTGACTCCTGCCAACACCATGGGGCTCGGCACAAATTCCCATCTTCAACAGAACGAAGATCCAATAAGCGGAGTAGCGATTCTCGCCGGTGAAGCACTCGATCTTGTTCACCTGTCAGTGCGTCTTCCACCGCAAGACAACGAATTGATCCGTATCATCGTCCGGCAGACAGAACGCGACGCACAGTAACGCGCAAAGCAAAGATGCCGGCAGCGGACGATTTGCCAGCTGCCGGCAACGCAAACTGCGGTCTAGAGTTTTACCAGAGAAGCTTTGTGCTGAGTTGAAGGCTGCGTGCCCCTCCCCATCCTGTGATCTCTCCGAATGTGCCGGTGCAGCAGGTATTTTGTGGCTGGTCGGGTAACGGATGATTCAGCGCACTGAAGGCGTCCGTGCGGAACTGGAATGTCAGGTTCTCCCAGATTGGAAATTCCTTGAAGGCGGACAAGTCCAGGTTTGTGTTCCGCGGTCCGGTCAAGTTGTTGCGGCGCTCGTTGCCAAAAGTGCTGACTGCCGGGTTGGTGTAGCAGGAGGTGTTAAACCATTTCGCAACAGTATGCGGCCCCTTGTCTCCGTTGCACGATTCCTGTGCGCGCATCTGAATACCGCCGCCTGTATTGGAGTTGTCAGACGCGTTTACATTGAACGGAAAGCCGCCTTCAACCGTGAGCATTCCGCTCATCCGCCATCCGCCAAGCTGGTTCTGCCACCATTTGCCGCTGTTCAGGAACCTGCGGCCTTTGCCGAAGGGAAGTTCATAAATCCCCGACGCCTTATAGACGTACTTCTGCATGAAGTCGGAACGGCCATAGTCGATCTGCGGATTGTTGCCCATCTCGCCTGTTGCCTTGTGGTCGTTGTCCTGAAAGTCCATCGACTTGCCCCACACGTAGTTGGTGTTGAGCGAAAGGCCGTTGGTGAAGCGTTTCTGCAATTGCACCTCAAGGCCGTTATAGTGCGACGCTCCCCACATATGCTGCTGCATGATGTTGCCTGGAACAGCCGGATAAGGCCTGCGCGAGTTGATATCGGCAGTGCTGCCGGGATTCGGATCGTTTGGCCCAGGCAGTGAGGCCTGGTTGATGTTGCTGTAGTTGAAGATGTGATGGTTTGAGCTTCCGACGTAGTCCACAGTCAGCAGCCAATCCTGACCGAAGGTTCTCTGCACCGCCAGGTTCCACTGCTCTGAGTAGCTGGTCGGCATCTTTTGAGCAAAGGTTAGACTGCCAGGCACAAATACCCCGTTTGGCGCCGGCATCTGCGCCCAAATTGCCTCAGCATCGGCCAGTGTGAAGAACTCCTGCTGTCCCGGCGTGGCACCCGTATCGGGGTTATTCGCAGCGTTGGAGGCGGGCCAGATGACCGGGTTGGTCTGCGACTGCGTCGAATTGAGACCGGTGTTGAAGAGCGGATCGGCCATCATTCCCTGCAGGTCAAAATAGCTGAACTGATAGTAGTAGATGCCGCCCCCGGCATGAATTGCGGTTTTGTCATTGAGTGCATAGGCAAAACCGAGGCGCGGACTGAAGTTGTACTTCTTGGGTAGATAGGGAGCCTCGGTAAATTTGCCGGTCGCAGGGTTGAGGTAACCCGCGTGCCCGTACTGCTCCATAGGCGGCGAGTAGTAGTCATAGCGCATGCCGAGGTTGACAGTGAGCTTATGTGTCACACGCCAGTCGTCCTGGAAGTACGGCATAAAGTTATGCTGATGGAAATATCCCACCTCGCTACCTGCCGTTGCATTGGTTGAGCTGTAGTCTCCGAGCAAGTAGTCAGCCAGCTGGTTGGCAGCCGGCATTTTGCCTACGCTACCCAACAGCCACTGTCCGGGTCGTTGCCAGGCCGCAGCGTTCGATCCGTTATATGTGTACTCGCCGTTTGCGGTCAGTGCGCCGTTCGGGCTGCCGGTGTACCAGAAGGCGTTGTAGTCGATGTCGTCAATCTCAGCGCCCGCAAAGAACGAGTGCTTGCCGCGTACCCAGTTCACCTCATCGCTATACTCATACATATTCTGCGTTGCGCCTAGCGGCGAGCCGCTGACGCTGGAATAGCCGCTTGGACCGATCTGCGGCAGACCCCACACCGAGGGAGGCGGATTGAGTCCCGTCAATCCAAATTTCGAAAAGTAGTTAGTCCCGTTGTTGATCATCTCGAACTGCTGGCCCATCACCGAACGCGCATAGCCAATCCGGGCCGTGTTTACAATCGCCGGACTGAAGACGTGGCTCTCTTCAATGTAGATATCCGTGCCGAAGAGCTGGTTGTGTTCGCTGGTGTCAATGAGCGCTGGATCATTCGGGCCGTTATCCCAATCCTCCGGTCTGACGATCTGCGGGTTGTTGGTGTCGTAGGCGCCCCAAAGGTGGTCGTTACTGCTGATGTTGTAGTCGCCACGGTACAGATAATCGTCGTGGTTGAACAGAGTTTTGCTGTGCTGGCTACCGTAATTGTTGCCAGCGCTGGTGTTCAGTCCGTTTGGCAGTGGATAAACCATGTTTAGATACGCCTTGGCCAGTGGGCTGATCAGTGCTGGATTGATTACATTTTCCTGTCCGCCATAGGAAAAGGGCTGCAAAGCGTTGGCGCCTCCGTTGGGCGTAGCAACCGGATTGAATGTGGTGGGATCGTAGATAACGGTTGCCGGTTGTTTGGTTCCGGAGTTTGCTACCAGGTCGGCACTAAAGTCTCCATTACGCTCCGCTGCCGTGGGTACGTAGGCCTGCTTGAATGCCGCTTGAACCTGCCGAAAACCCTGATAGTCGACAAAGAAGAATACTTTTTTATGGGTAAAGGGAACAACCCAGCCGGCATTGGCACCGAACATGTTGTAGCGCAACTCGCTCAGAGGGCCAGCGTTGTAGCCGCGTGCGTTGAATGCATCGTTTTCAAGGTACTCATAAGCCCTGCCGTGGAAAGTCTCGGTGCCGCTCTTGGTAAGCGCATTCACTGCATTGGCGCCATCGTAGCGGGCGTTTGCGCTGCTGCGGATAATCTCGACCTGCTCGGTGGCTTCTGAGGGAGTCTGTACCGTGGCTGTCTGGTCAAAGTAGCTCATATCCACGACACCATCCAGCAGATAGCTCGTCGACCAGAAACCCTGCCCGGCGATGAACAGCTGATTGCTCTGCATGTTGTACTGGCTCACGTTCGAGCCGATATTGTTATCTCCCAGCTGCGAACCAGGCTGAACGCCGACCTGGGTGGTTTGTGCATAGAGCGCGGCATTCCGGTAGCTTGACGTCTCCGGCAGGTTTTCCACGGTCTTCGCATCCATTACCGTAGTAAGCTCATGGCTCTGAGTCTGCAGCCCAAGTGACTCGTTCGCGACCACTTCAACCTTCTGACTGGTAGCGCCCACCGGTAGATGCAGATTGACGTTGAGTACCTGGCCCACCGACAAAGTGATATTCGAGGTTACTTCCTGAAATCCTTTGGCCGTGGCCTCTACCGTATAAGGACCCGGTGGCAGAGCTGGAATCGAAAACAGGCCTGCCGAGTTTGAAACCGTGGTGCGCACCTCGCTGGTATTGTTATTGATGACCTTTACAGACACCCCGGGGATGACAGCGCCGCTCGGGTCGGTAGCTGTACCTGTGACCGTGCCGGAAACCGTCTGAGCCATGAGAGAACCGGCTGCTGAGAGCAGCAACGCCAGCAGCAGCATCAATCCGGCCCGCAGACGGGCGGATAGCGAGGGTGCTGCAAAAGGTGGATGGTCCTTGGAAACGAACAACGGCATCTAAAGCCTCCATAAAATTCCGTTGAGGGTGCGATCGCACCATGTAAACAATCGCGTGAGTCTAGTCCATTGCTCTGGGAGACAAGTCGTGCAATCCGCCAGGAATTCACGATGACGAAGAAAGCATTGCCAACCACCCCGCCATCTACAAATCAAGGCGGAAAATATCCAGGCGCGTCCATTCGCGCCGGTCCTTGAACAGAAAAATCACGTGTGTTGCTGTGGGCAACTTCGGAACCGCTTCAAACAGCGCGGCACAGTATCTTTTTGTCGCGAGCCTTGGCTATCAAATTCCGCCACGAATTCTATTGACAAGTGAATTTACCGTGAGCATACGGTAGCTCGATCCATCTAATTGAAAAAAAGCATTTTGCTTTTGAATGGGTTCTCGATTAAACGATGTTTCCTCTCCGGTTTCGCGGCAGCATTTTCAGCTTTTGATGTTGTTGTCATGACTGGTCGCGATGGTCTTATACGGAGTGGACAGTCGCCAGAGGCAGTTGGACACCCCGTAATCATGTTGTTTACAGAAGCTCAACCATGGTCTACGCCGTCTATGAGTGTTCGCCGAGCTGAGTACTCGCCACGGAAGCAACTATGAGTAGACCTGCCAGTCTCTATGAGCGTTGGCGAGGCTGGTCCCCGATTAACCACCGCCCGCCGCCTGACTTTGGCAGCAGCATGCCAAGTCTAGCATCTGCACGGATTGAGCTGTGCCGCCAGCGTTGCCACCGCGCCGCCTCGTCCATTATTTTTAATTCGCCCGTCTAGGAATCCGACACATCATCTACACGAAAGCAGAATCAGAAGGACGCGATGAAGACAAAATCTGCAGCTCTCTTCCTTGCATCTGCAGTTTTTGCAGTCTGTGCCCCTGCATCTCAGGCGCAAATCTCCAAAGAAGCCGTCGATTATGTCGCACCGAACATCGGCGGCATCGGGCAACTGCTCACAGCAACCATTCCATATGTGCAATACCCATACGGAATGACTCGGCTCTATCCCATCACCACACCGGGCATTACAGATCGCTATCTTGCGGACAAAATCTACGGCTTTCCTGCCGGCCCCGCAATCCTGATGGCCTCAACGGGCGATCCGAGCACCCATGCATCAGACTACGCCTCCGGTTTCGATCACGATTTTGAGACTGCCACCCCGTATTACTACGCAGTGGGCCTCGAGACCTGGAACATCAAGGCCGAGCTCACTGCCACACAACACTCCGCGTATTACCGTTTTCTATTCCCGGCCAACGCACATGCGCATCTGTCTCTGAGCCTTGGCGACGATGCTGAGTTGGTCGTGCTGGGAGACAATGCGATTGCGGGCAGCCAGCGAATCAGCGGACCAATCACGGCAACCGGAAGCACCGCAAAACCAACCAGACAGTACTTCTACGCCGAGTTTTCTGCGCCCATGCGCTCTTATCATACGTGGCATGGAGTCGTATTAGGCCGTCCGGCAGCCCAAACCGGTGACCAGATCGGATTTGTCTCCGACTTCCCAACCGCCGCAAACGATGCTATCGAAGTAAAAGTCGGCATCTCTTACATCAGCACAGATCAGGCCCGGCGCAATCTTGAGCGCGAGATCCCCGCATGGAACTTCACGCAGATCAAATCGCAGGCCCGTACCGTCTGGAGTCATGCTCTCGATGCAATTCACACCATCGGCGGAACTGAGCGTCAGCGCACCATCTTCTACACTGCGCTCTACCGCTCGCTCGGTCGCATGACCGATATAACAGAAGATGGCCATTACTTGAGCGGATACGATCACGCGGTGCACAATGCCGAAGGCCACGACTTCTACGTCGACGACGGACTCTGGGATACCTACCGCTCGCTTCACCCCCTGCAGCTTCTGCTCGATCCGCATCGGCAGGAAGACATGGCGGAGTCGTACGTCCGCATGTACGAGCAGAGCGGCTGGATGCCGTCATTTCCATCGGCTGCCGGTGAACAGGCTGTCATGATTGGACATCACGCCGCTGAGTTCATTCTTGATTTATACGAAAAGGGCTATCGCAACTTCGACGCAGAGAAGGCCTATGAGGCTATGCGCAAGAATGCAACCGAGGCAACTATGCTGCCGTGGCGCCGAGGTCCGCTCACGAGTCTCGATCGTGTCTATTTTGACAAAGGCTTTTTTCCTGCGCTGGTCTGGGGTGAAAAGGAGACTGTGCCTGAGGTAACAGGCGAGCGCAGGCAGGCCGTTTCGGTAACGCTCGAAAATAGTTACGATGATTGGTGCGTTGCACAGCTTGCGCGAGCCCTGGGCAAGCACGACGATGAAGTGTACTTCACCAAACTAGCGCATAACTACCAGAATGTGTTTAATCCAGCGATCAATTTCATGGCTCCCAAGAGCGCGGATGGTAACTGGGTCGCCCATTTCGATCCAAAGCTCGGCGGTGGCCAGGGAGGCCGCGATTACTTCACTGAGGTCGACTCCTGGATCTACACCTTCAACGTGCAACATGACGTTGCAGGGCTCATACATCTAATGGGCGGCCGTGAGGCCTTCAACGCAAAGCTCGATCGCCTCTTCGTCGAGCAGTACGGAACGTCGAAATATAGCTTCCTCGGCCAGTTTCCCGACGCAACCGGTCTGGTTGGCCTCTATGCCCAGGGCAACGAGCCGAGCTTCCACATCCCTTATCTCTATGACTTCTCAGGTCAGCCATGGAAGACCCAACGGCGAGTACGGCAGCTCATGGATGTGTGGTACACCGATGGTCCGCTCGGCATCCCTGGGGACGACGATGGTGGCGCGACATCCTCGTGGTATGTGTTGAGCGCCATCGGATTTTATCCGGTCTGTCCTGGCAGTCCAGTCTACGAAATTGGCAGCCCCATCTTTGCCAAGACCATCGTCAAACTTGGCAGCGGCGGGCAATTCACTATCGTCGCCAACCACGTCTCAGCGCAAAACAAATATATTCAGTCGGCAGAGCTTAACGGCAAGCCTCTCAATCGGCCGTGGTTTCGTCACGCTGAAATCGTCGGTGGTGGCACCCTGATTTTGGAGATGGGCAGTCGCCCGAACACCGCCTGGGGTAGCGCTCCAGAGGATGCTCCACCTTCTATGAGCGCTGAAGATGGTTCACCTCGCGAATCCGAGCAATAGCCGTATGTAGAAGATCAAAGCCTGCAATTTCACCGCGCGATGCTGCTCTCCAGAGCAAGAATCACCGTGCTAGAATCGCTGTCACTAGGCGAAACATGATCGACATCGGAGTCGAATACGGCACCACGCCGGAGCTGAGCGCTGAGATGGTGCGTGCGCAACTCGACTTGCTTGTGCGCGACGACAGCTTTCGCTTCAGCAAGCGGTCCATTGCCTTTCTCCGCTTTATCGTAGAGCAGACCCTCAACGGCCTGACCGACCAGATCAAGGAGCGTACCATCGGGGCTGAGGTCTTTGGGCGAGACCCCTCCTACGATACAAATCTCGACCACATCGTACGCACCGCCGCTACCGAACTGCGCAAGCGCCTCATCACCTACTACGCCGACGAAAAGCACCGTGCAGAGCTGCGTATTGCACTCGTTCCAGGCTCTTATATTCCACGGTTTGCTCTTCCGAGTGTACCGGGCCACGTCGCCGTGGATCGCGATACCGATGCTGAGATGCTCACCCACACTGCAGTCACGCATAGCGCACACATGCACATTGGCCCTGTCGCCTTATCAGGCGATAGTGTTGCCCCTGCAATCCGCAGCACGGTGCGCTGGCCGTGGATTGCCGGAGTCGCCGCCATTGCCGTGGCCTGTTTCATCTACGGATGGCTCAATCGCCCAAGCCCGCAGGATCTCTTCTGGAAGCCGGTCCTCGACACCCCGGGCCCCGTGCTGCTCGCGGTCGGTGACCACCCGAACGGTCCGCCTACGCTTCCCGAATCGACTGATAATGGAAGTTCTCCCACTCCGATTCCCGGCTCCGACTCGTCTCAGACCGTTCCCTTCGCAGACACGGTCACCATAGCCCGAGTTGTCGGTGCACTGGAATCGCGCAACAAGCAGGTTCTTATCCGCAGAGGTACGTCCAGCACGTTCTCTGATCTGCGTGAGGGCGCTGTCGTGCTGATTGGTGCATTCAACAATGAGTGGAGCCTGCGCCTTACGCGTCAGCTGCGTTACAGCCTCGACCTGGATCCGGAGCGGCACCTGATTTATATAAAGGATGCCGGGAATCCATCCTCTCGCAATTGGAACTGGGCTACCAATCAGTCGCGTGAACTGGCTACCGGAGCCAACTCGCCCCGCGTTCAGGACTTCGCGCTTATCTCCCGGCTTCGCGACCCCGGCACTGGCCACGTGGTAGTCGTCATCGGCGGTCTTTACACATACGGGACCCTCGCCGCCAGCGAATTCCTCAGCGACCCGAGCTACATGCTGCAGGTCGCCCGCATGGTGAATCTGCGCAAGACTGACCAGAATCTCCAGATCGTCATTGGGACCACCGTAACCGATGGGGTTCCTGGCCCCCCAAGGGTGCTGACCGTCTCCGCGGAGTAGCCACGCAGTCCTCAGCTACCTAAAGCCTGACCCGTCCTCTCAGATCGTGTAAGTCACTTGAAAGATTAAAGATATCTAAAGTTCTGACAGTCAGAGACGGTCTGTGTCTACGCTGTTCTCTCCCTATTCCGCTACAACGCTGTTGGTCTGATCATTGGAGACCTCTGCCAAATGGCCGGGGCCGTCGATGAGTTACCGCTTGATTACAGGAGAGAGTGTGGAATGACCGTTTTAGGAGGCGAGCCATGAAAACTCATCTGAAGAAAATAATTGGCATAAGCACACTGATCTGCATGGTTCTTGCAATACTCAGTGCTCAAGCCAGGGCACAGGGATACGGAAGCATCACCGGCACTGTCTCAGACGCTACCGGCGCTGTGATTCCAGACGCTGAACTCACTGCGACTCAAGCAGGAACCGGCTTGCAACTCAGGACCTCCACATCTGGTGCAGGCACCTATGTCTTTCCCGCGCTAGCCCCTTCCGTCTATGACATCTCGGTTAGCCATGCCGGATTCCAGACCTACAAAGTGAGTGCGCTGCAGGTGCGAGCCGACAATGCTCTTGCCGTCAATATCACCCTGAAGGCGGGCAGCACCTCTGAGACCGTCACTGTGAGCGCCGAAGCCGCACAGGTGGACACTACCACCGGAACTTTACAACAGGTGATCGGCACCTCGCAGGTTAACGATCTGCCGCTCAACGGCAGAAACGCAGCACAGCTCACAGAGGAGGTGGCCGGCATCACGCTTGCGCCGCCGGCGCAAGCCGATCAGGGCAACACCAAGACCTTTCCCATGGCCATCACCATCTCAGCCAACGGAACCTTCGTGGGACAGACCAACTACATGCTTGACGGTGGCAACAACGTCGATGAGTACACCAATGTCAACATGCCGTTCCCGATGCCTGATGCCTTGCAGGAGTTCAGCATAGAAACCAATAACTACAACGCAGAGTACGGCCAGAATGCTGGCGGTGTCGTTAACATCATCACCAAGAGCGGCACCAACAAATATCATGGCGACCTGTTCGAATATGTGCGTAACGGTAATTTAAATGCTGCAAATTACTTCACTTATAGCAGTAGCCTCGGCCACAAGGTTGTCGATCCGCTCAAGCGCAACCAATTTGGTGGCACCATCGGTGGCCCGCTTGAAATACCGCATCTATTCCAGAGCAACAAGTCGTTCTTCTTTTTTGGTTATCAAAAGACGATCGACCACGGTGCAGCGAACTTCTCATCCACTATTCTGCCTACTCTCGCGCAGGCAGGTGAGACTCTGGCTGGCGGAACGCCAGGCTCAACTAATCTTGTATTCTCGGGCGAAAAGAGTTGCATCTCAGATCCGTTGATGCCCTCGGCTATCCTCTCTTGTGTACAGAATGGAAGCACATACACAACTACCGTGAGTCCATCTGCTCTAAGCCAGGTGTCTGTCAATCTACTCAAGTATCTACCATCTCTCACTACGGGTGGCGGAGTCACGATTCAGAAGCCGAACTTCTACGGTCAGGCAGAGATCACCGCTCGCGTGGATCAAGAGCTCACGCCCAAAGACAAGCTCACCGTGCGCTACTTCTCTGACGCGTATATTCTGCAGGGCGTGCTTGACCCCCGGAACTTGCTTACCTACGCGGATGGTGCTTCGAATCACTACTACAACTCGCTCATCTCTGAGACGCATACCTTCAGCGATCACATCGTCAACAACTTCATCATCAGCTATCAACTCGACAACGATGGCCGCGGGCCCATTTCCAACAGCATTGACGTTGCGGATCTTGGCGTAAACATCTGGCAGCCTGCCTTCAAGCAGATCAACCAGATTGCGGTTACCAACTACTTCACCATCGGCGACAATCCTCAGGCTTTCTTCCGTCGTGCAAACTATACGCTGACCGACGACATGCACCTCCTGCTCGGAAGGCACAGTATCGACTTCGGCTATCACGGCGAGGTATCAAAGGTGGATGTCAACAACCTGTTTCAGCAGCCGGGGCAGTTCACATTCAACGCCAACAACACAGGCGACGCAGCAGCAAGCTTCCTGTTTGGGTATGTGCAAACCTTTGCTCAAGCCTCCGGCCAGTTCTTCAATCCGCGCGGCAAGTTCCAGGGAGCCTACGTGCAAGACAGTTGGAAGATGAACCGTCGTCTTACACTTAACTATGGCGTGCGCTACGAGCCGTTCATGCCTTGGCACGAGTTGCAGGGGCGCATGGGCGGATTCTTCCCGTCGCTGTGGGCTGCAGGTACGCACTCAACCAAGTATCCGCTGGCGCCTGCCGGTTTGCTCTTCGCAGGCGATCAGGGCTTCAACTCGAACGGCGTTAAGTCTGCCTATAACCATTTCATGCCTAGGCTCGGCTTTGCGTGGGATGTCTTCGGTACAGGCAAGACAAGTCTGCGCGGCGGTGCCGGCATGTTCTTTGACAGCCGCATTAACAGCACGCTGTTTAATATCTACTCCAATGGATCGCCATTCGTGACAGCTGTGAGTTTTAACAATACAGCAGCCGGAACGAAGATCACATTTGCCGATCCGTACGGCAGTTATGGCATCGCCAATCCTTTTCCGGCGCCTCAACCGCCGCTGTCCACTACGCCTATTCCTGTGCAGAACTGGCTCACGTACGATCCGTTCAAAGGATTTCAAGACCCAATCACCTATGACTGGAACATGGCTGTCGAGCAGCAGTTGTCGCCGAGCCTCTTGCTCCGCGTAGCCTACGTTGCAAGCCACAGTAGTCATCAGTGGCAAAATCTGGAGCTGAATCCCTTCGCCAACGGAACCCGCATTTACAATCAGCCGGGTTGCTCGGCCAATAACAGTTGCTTTGCGAACCCAATCACGGCGGCCAACACCGGCGGCAACACCAATTTCAATTCGATGCAGATTTCTGCCGAGCATCGCATGCGCTACGGTGTGACAATGCTCTTCAACTACACATGGTCGAAAGCCCTCAACAATATGCCATGGAATCAGGCCGCGACGTCTATCGGAGCAAACAACTCCTTCGTTTATCCAATTACTTCGCCGAACTTCAAGCGTCTTGACTACGGCCCGGCTGACTTTGATCACCGCAACATCGTTGCACTGTCTTACGTGTACTCCATTCCGAAGTTCCTCAATGACGCTCCGGGAGTCATACGCTATATTGTCAACAACTGGGATACCAGCGGCCTCTTCCAATACCGCAGTGGCGATCCGTTGACTGTTTTTTCAGGGCAGAGCAATAACTCCGGCACAGGGCAGAATCGCGATCGTGCAGTCCAGGTCGGCACAGCGCGTGGCGGCAATGCCTGCAACGGAGCGACCAACTGCCGCTCCTATCTGAATCCAGCTAGCTTTACGAACAACACTGTGGGTACCTTCGGTACAGTGGTGAAGGGGTCGTTTGTGGGTCCCCACTACGTTGACTGGGATGGCAGCCTGGCCCGTAAGTTTCCCATCACTGAGCGTGCCACACTTCGTTTTGCAGCGGACTACTTTAACCTGCTCAATCACACCAATCTTGGCGATCCCGGAACTACGGTGGGCTCGTCCATATTCGGCCAGATCAAGAGCACGAGTCCGCAAAACTGGGCTGGAACTGCGCCACAGAACGATCCGAGAATCGCGCAGCTATCCTTGAAACTGATCTTCTAAGGCACCCGGGGCAGCGCAGTCTCTTAGCTGCGCTGCCTTTTGCCACGGCAAACTCGCACTACGTGCTTCAGTCCTGGGCTGTACGCGCAATTCATTGCTTGATTCCTCGCCGATTATGCGGCTGGAACGGTAACTGTGCCTTGGAATGATTGCTTCACAGAGATGATTAAATGAACAAGGCGATTCAAAATGGATTACGCAGGCCTAGCCTGAGACTTATCGCGGCTACCTGCATTTCAGCCGTACTCTTCCAGTCAAATGCAGAGTCCAGTTCCTCGTCTGTAAAGGCTACATATCGCAATCCGATTCTTTTTGCCGATTATTCTGATCCCGATGTGATCCGCGATGGCGCCAACTACTATCTCATCGCCTCCACCTTCCATTTCGTTCCGGGCATACCGATCCTGCAATCCACTGACCTCGTACATTGGACGATCCTTGGCCACGTTGTGCAGCGCCTCGACATAGACCCACGCTACAGCATGATTGGCGGCAACCGTTATGGTGAAGGCGTGTGGGCCCCATCGATCCGCAAACATCACGGTCTCTTCTACGTTTACTTCCCCACTCCGGATGAAGGCATATTCGTCAGCACCGCATCACAGATCACCGGCCCATGGAGCACTCCATCGGCAGTCATAGCCGGCGCGGGTCTTGAGGACCCATGCCCCTTCTGGGACGATGACGGACAGGCCTACCTGATTCACTCACATACCGGTGCAGGGCCGCTCATTCTGCATCGGATGTCCGCAGACGGGAAACGTGTACTCGACGATGGCGAAGTAATTGTGCAGGACCCTAAGAATCTCCCAGTGCTCGAAGGCCCGAAGCTTTACAAGCGTAACGGCTACTACTACATCTTTGCACCGTTTGGCGGTGTTGGCGTGGGCTCACAGGTCGTGCTGCGCTCGCGTAACATCTATGGGCCTTACGACCATCGTGTGGTGCTTGCGCAGGGCTCAACCAAAATCAACGGCCCACATCAGGGCGCATATGTAGAAACCCCCGATGCAGAAGGTTGGTTTGTCCACTTCCAGTCAGACGGTGCTCATGGCCGAATTGTGCATCTCGAACCCGTTCGCTGGCAGAACGGCTGGCCAATCATCGGTGCGGATCCACCTGAGGAGATCATCGGCGAACCGGTTCCGTCGGGGCCTGTCCCCGGTAATCCGCGTTTGGTGTCTGAGCAGCGTCCACAAACATCCGATGAGTTCAACAACACCCAACTCGGACCGCAATGGGAGTGGAATCACAATCCCGACGATGCTAAATGGTCGCTGAGTGCGCGGCCCGGCTACCTGCGCCTCACGCCAACTCATGCGGACGACTTGCTTTCCGCTCGGAATACGCTTACCCAGTGCATGCAGGACAACGCGTTCGATTTCACCACTCGTCTTGACCTCTCACGCATGAAGAACGGTACGCATACCGGCCTTGCTATGTTTGAGAGATCAGCCAGCGGCCTTGAAGTTGCGCAGACTGACAGTATGCGTCGCCTAAGCTTCTTTCACCTAACGGACCGCGTATCTGGACCAGAGATCACGCAAAACACTATCGAACTCCGGGTCCACATTGATGGTGACCAGGCCAGTTACTCCTACAGCATTGATGATGGACACACGTTCCGCGAGCTCGGAGAAACAGCGCAAATCCATTTCAGCTGGTGGAAGGGTTCGCGCCCAGCGCTCTTCGCTTACACAACCCAGTTAACTGCTGCAGGTGCAGTCGACTTCGACTGGGTCCACTATCAGCCAATCGGTACAAATCCTTGGTAAATGCATAGTCGATTATACTGTCGTCGCGGCGACCTTCAGATAATGCGGATCATCGCCTTGGATATATGCGACCCCCATGCGGCCTGTCAGATAAGGGTCTTCACTGAATACCTCTTGAATTCGCCCCCAACGTGGATCGCGGCTCACATTGATGACCGGCGAACGAAAGACCAGGCCGTGCTTGGAGCGCGGCCCCTGCGCGCCGATGTTATAAAGTGCCCGCGCTTCGTCTGACATTGCGCTGGTGATCATGAGTACAAGGTCTGGATCCCATGTAGCACCCATCGCGATGGGTGCGGGAAATAGCGTCGTTGGCTGTTTGGACCACACTCCACGCAGTGTCTGGTTCCACCCGCCCCATGCGGGAACATTCAGTCGTGGAATGCCGGTATTAAGTTGATTTAACTGTTGCGCCTTTTATTCGAGAGTCATGCGCGAAATCAGGTCGGCAATCCTCTGATCGGTCGGTTTTGAAGGATCGAGATAGACCGGGTGTTCTGCGTTCTGTGCGTATGCACCGCACAAGCAAAGCAGAAGGCCACCGACAATAGACGCAGATTTCCTCATGGTTTTCACCTTTCCAAGGAACTTATCGTTTCTTATCCGGGAAAGAGGATATTTATCGATCGCGCAGTAGTTCGACTACCGACGCCATATCTTGCTCGCCGTGCCCAGCAGCGATCGCATTTTCAAAAAGCCTTTGCGCACCTTCTGCTGTCTGCAAACTCAATTGACATGTTGCCGCCTCGGCTTGCGCATAGTTTATGTCTTTTGCAAGCAATTTGAGCAGAAAATTCACCGAGTAATTTCGATGGAGCATGCGCTCGCCGAGTGCCTTTAACAGAGGGCTTCCTGGAGCGCCGGCATTCAGGAGCGAAAGTGCTTTTTGCGGATCGAGGCCGCTGCGCTCAATCCACACGAGACCTTCCGCGAGAGACGCCGCCTGCACCCCGCAGAGGAAGTTGTTGATGAGCTTCATTCGCGCACCGCTGCCCGAAGGTCCCAAATGCACAATATCCTTGCTCATTGCTTTGAGCACTGGAGTAGCTGCTTCAAGCGCGTTTGTACTTCCGCCTACAAGAAATGTGAGCTGTCCGTCAGCGGCCTGCGTCCTGCTGCCGGTCACAGGAGCGTCCAGAAACTCAGCGCCATGCGATGCCACCAATGCTGCAAGCTCGGCAATCCATGCCGGGCTTACCGTGCTCGACTCAATCACAATCGTGTCTTTGCCAATGCTGCTCAGTGCACCATCTTTGCTTGTCCAGACCTCACGCGATGCCGCATCGTCCGCAAGCATTCCAATCACAATTGACGCGTTTCGTGCTGCTTCAGCCGGCGTAGCCGCATACCGCGCGCCTGCAGCTACAAGAGGCTGAGCTTTTGCCTCCGTTCGGTTATAGGCAGTTAGCTTGAATCCGGCTTTGAGCAGATTTATTGCCATGCCGGAACCCATGGTGCCCAGCCCGAGCAGAGTGACGTTGCCATTCATTTGAGAATTCCTCTCTTGCACCTGTCAGGCGAGTGATCGTACCCGCACCAGGTGGTTTGTTTCTTTCGGCTCGATATGAAGGGGATTGCGCAGTGCACGCCCGAACCCGTCAAAGCGCACTTCCATCCAGTCCCCATCCTGGAGTGCGATGTTGCTTCCAAAACTGAGCGAGTGCGCACCATAAAAATGCACGTGCACATCACCTGCCTGTCGATGCCCCTCAAATTTGAAATGATGGTGTTCGATATTGGCCAGGCTGTGGCACATGTTCTCCTCGCCTGTCTCAATGTCTTTTGACCACACGGTTTGTGATCCGCGCAGGATGCGCACTTCCCCCATGACGGCATGAAACTCTGCGTCGATCGCTATCTCTGGGCCGACGCTACACGCGCGCAGCTTCGATCCGGCTAAATTCAGATAGTTGCGTCTCTCAAACAGATGATCGGAGAACTCGTTGCCCGCTGCCATACCAATTCGATAAGGAACGCCATCATCGGCAACTATATAGATGCCGGCAATCTCGGCTTCTTCGCCGCCATCTTCTGCATAGGCTGGTACCGGAAGAGGCTCAAAAGGACCTCGCAGCGCCAAACCGCTCCCTTTGTAAAACCACTCCGGGGCGATTCCGATTTCGCCTATTTGAGGACGTCCACCCTCCACACCCGAGCGAAACATCCTCATGCTGTCGGTGATTGCCTCCGCTGTTTCCTCTGCCTTCTTTGCACCGGCAGCATGCATGGTTTGGCGATCTTTCGCGCTTCCCAGATGTGTAAGGCCGGTTCCTGAAATCGTCAGTCGCGACGGGGCTCCCGGAACATCGATGGGCGCAAGCAAATGCCACTCGGTAGCCCCATTATAGACATCGTTGTAATCCAGCATCTTACCGAGAGCAAGTGTGCTGATATCTTCGCCGAGTTTGCGGCCATTCCTCAGGCACCGCAGCGCCAACTCGTACACACTCTGAACTTCTCTTAGACAGCGAAGATACGGCTCTTCCACCACCGCAACACGCCGCGAATGGCCGTTGCTAACTTGAACCAGGCGAGTCATTCCAGTTCTTCCCTTTACTCGATGATCTTGAATCGCTTCAGCGACTCTTCGTTGACGGTGAGGCCAAGGCCCAGCGTGTTCTCGTCGAGATCGATGTAGCCGTCCACAGGCTCCGGTTCGCCGTCAAAGATATACCAGAACAGCTCGTTACCAACCTCCACGTCGACCTTCGGGAAGAACTCAGCCATCGGAGAGTTCAGGCTGGCCATCACCACATGGAAGTTATGCATCTGTCCTGCATGTGGAATCACCGGAACCTGATACGCCTCAGCCATCGCTGAGATCTTGCGTGCCTGGCTGATGCCGCCCACGCGGTTCGTATCGAACTGGATATAATCCAGTGCGTTGGCCTCAAGCAGATCGCGGAATCCAAAAATCGTAAACTCGTGCTCTCCGCCTGAGATGGGTACATGACTAGCCGATTTCAGCTCGCGATAGCCGCGCGTGTCATCTGGAATCACCGGCTCCTCGAGCCAGCGAAGATGAAATGGCTCAAGCAGTGGCAGCATGCGCTTCGCGTAGTCCAGCGTCCAGCCCATGTATGCATCAGCCATCAGGTCAATGCCATCTCCCACAAGCTCGCGCACTGTGCGCACCAACTCGACATTGCGCTGCATACCCTCTGCGCCGTCTACCGGGCCCCAGCCGAAGCGCAGCTTCATTGCTTTGTACCCCTGATCGAGATATCGCTGAGCCTCCTGCCGCAATTCATCCAGCGGAAGGCTGTAAAGGCGGCTCGCGTAAACTGGAATGCGCTTCTTCGTGCGTCCACCTAGCAGTCGATACACAGGCTGCTTCGCCGACTTTCCCAGCAGATCCCACAAAGCAATGTCTACAGCGCTGATCGCTGTCATGCCAATGCCTTTGCGCCCAAAGGCCATGGTGCGCCGGTACATCTGTTGCCAGAGAAATTCGATGTCCCAAGGATCGGCACCGATCAGAAGCGGCTTGAGATAGTGGTCGATGCACGACTTGGTCACCAGAGGCGCCAGCGCTGCGTTACCAAGACCCACCAGGCCGGCATCAGTGAAGACCTCCACTAATACCCATCCATGGAACGCAAAATTGCCCATGGAGGCCTCGCGGAACATAACCAGGTCCATCGGATTAGTGCAAAAGTGAGGAGGCAGAGGGACCGTCTCGCCTTCCCATTGAACAACACGCGTACGTACTTCTGTGATCTTCATGATGGGCTCGCTTTGAATAACAGGTCTGTGCTCTTAAGCGGCTGAATTTGGCCACCAAAGAGCAGAATTGTCAAAAAGCCAATGAAGTGAAAGGTTCCTACAACAAGAAAAAGTGTTTCGTATCCAAATCCATGGCTCAGTAAAAGTCCTGCGATCACGCCAAAGATGGCTCCTCCGATCGCCCCTCCAAATCCAATCATGCCAGCTACAGTTCCGACTGCGGTAAGAGGAAAGATATCTGCGGGTAGAGTCATGATTAGCCCTGACCACGACTGCTGGCAGAAAAATGCGATGCTGAATAATCCAAGCGCCCACCCCACCGGCACATGCGGTACCAGCATCACAACCGGCATGCACACAGCACTGAGTCCAAGAACAAACTTGCGGGCGAAATCGAGCGAATGCTGCCGTGCGAGCAATGCGCTCGACAGCCACCCTCCCAGAAAACTTCCGATCCCCGATGCCGCGTACGGAATCCATGCATAAAGGCTCACCTGTTTGATGTCGAAGCCGCGCGCATCATAGAGATACTTGGGAAGCCAAAGCAGGTAGAAGTACCATGCCGAGTCGCTCATGAACTTGGCAAAAACCAGTACCTGTACTTTTCTCATGCTTAAAAGGTCGAGCAGAGAGAGTTGGTGTGCAGCAGTGCGTGCATCGAGTGTGGCGATTGAAGGGCCGTTGCTTCCCTGATAGCTCCAATACCACCACACCACCCATGCCAACCCTACTGCCCCTGAGGCAAAGAACACCGCCCTCCAACCGCTCGTCAAAAGCACAATGCCGATCAGCGGAGGCGCCAGCACGGAGCCCACAGCAGTTCCTGCATTGATGATCCCCATTGCCGTCGAGCGTTTGTGCAGCGGAACCCACTCAGCCACTACGCGAGTGGCCGCGGGAAATCCCCCGCCCTCCCCTATGCCAAGCAGACACCGCACCACCAGCAGGAACACGAAGTTCATCGCCAGTCCATGCAGCGCGCATGCTGCCGACCACCACAGCATGATGAGGAAAAAGCCACGGCGTGTGCCGATCGTATCCAGTAGTCGGCCGCCTGCGGCGTATAGCACGGCATAGGGAATCAGGAAAGCAAACTGCAGCCATGAGAACTGCTGATCGCTAAGCGGAATCGTTTTCTCAATGGAAGAGATGGCCACAGGCAGCGTCTGCCGGTCGAAATAGCTGATGGCAATGGCCGCAGTTACGAGAGCGACAAAGTGCCACTGCACTTCAACCGGGTTAGGCAGACTGGTTTGTTGGGCCTCTCTCAAGAGCGTTGCCACCGGATCACCATGTCAAATGCATCAGCGAAGTCGCTTGCCGCGGAAGATTCGTATCAATAGTTACCTTACCGTCACGCACATCCAGCCACTTTGGGGAACTCAAAAGCTGCAATTGCCCTGCCGCCCGCAGTTGCGCATACTGTTCACTCGTTGGAGATTGCGGAGACCCCATGGCCTTCCACACAGTGTACGAATTGCTGTGCGTTTCGTCGATGCGATAGTGTTGCAGTAGTACTTTATTCACGCCTGCGGGAATGCCTCCTACAATTACCTGCACATCTGAGCCTTCTGCAGGTACATCATCGTCATGGTAGTTCCAAACCATGACCGCAGCTTCGCGATTGGCTTTCGTAGCGAGCGCATCTACATCCGGCGTCTGCCGCACTCCGCTGCTGAGAATTGTATCCAGCGGAACACTCTCTGTACTGGTCGTCATGACACGTTGACCAGACATCAGCCCTGCCATGCGAAAGACGTTAAGTATAGGCTTGTCGATTCCGTTTGTTGCCAGTGTACGGAATCCTTCAAAATAGTCCTTGCCCTCAAACTCGAATGACCAGCTGATCATGGCGGCCAGGTTTACCTTCTCGCGATCCTGCAGATCAAACAGTCCCTTGAGGGCCGCGGCCGTGTAGCTGGCATAGAGCGGCCCGTTACGATACGCATTTGCCGGATTTACCTTCATCGAGCAGGCCGCGCAGCCTTCAGGATCAGCCTCGCTCAGAACAAGGGGTAGCTTGCGCAGCTGTGGATACTTCGCCACGATGCGAAAACCTGCGTCTGCAGCCTTCAACTCATTCGCGAGCCCCATGCGCACATGCCCGTCCACTACTATAGGCCGGCCCTTGGGATGAAAAGAGATGAAGTCAAGCGGAATCGCCTTGCCGTTTGCCGCACTCTTATCGTTGAGGCAATGCTTCAGGAAGGTATCGAGAAAAGCCTCGGCTTTTTCGTTCGACGGACCCGTACTTGCCGGCCCGCCAACCTTTGCATTTGGCAGCGCGGCACGTACTCCAGCTACTGCGTAGTCGTAAAGCTTGAAGTAGTCGGCCTCAGTGCCGTGCCAGTACGAAATGTCCGGTTCGTTCCACACTTCGAAATACCATGTAGCCACCTCTTCTCGTCCGTAGCGCTCCACAAGATGCTCGGTAAACTTTCGCACCAGTTCACCCCACATTGCGTAGTCTTTCGGCGGATTGTTCACTGATCCACCCATGGTGGGCTTCGGATAATGAAGCTGGTATTCGGTGATGCCGGGAACTGTAGAGGCCAGATCTTTGGGCATGAATCCCAGTTCGACATAAGGCCTCACGCCGGCTTTTTTGTACTCGTCAAAAGTCTGGTCTGTGATGGTGAAGTCGTAAACAGGTTTACCATTCGCATCGAGAGAAAAGACGTTCGACGAACTCCACTTGAGCTCAGCCACGCCATTGCCTGAAGTGAGCAGGTGATGCGCACGGATATAAACCGGCTCGGGGCTCAGGTCGTGCAGCTCGCCGAGTAGTTGCTTGCCGTATTTCATGGTTGTGTAGTTTGATTCGTCGTATCCAAACCAACGGTAAATCGGTGTGAAGGCGCCTTGCGGCTTCGCAAGATCCACCTGAATCGAGACCGGCGCGGAAGATGAGCTTTGCGCTACAGCAAAAGTTGATGCGGCGCAGGCAAAGATCAAAGCAAGGTAGCGCATTCCAAAGGCCCTTCGTTGGTTAGAAATCGTATTTGAGCGCGAACTGGATATCGCGCGATGGAACGGAAGTAGACGTAACCGCGCAACAAGTGGACGAGGTAACCGTAGCGCCTGGTGCGTTGAAGCTGGTGGTGTTGGAGATGTTGAAGGCCTCAGCACGGAACGAAAGTACAGACTCGTGTGGCATGCTGAAGTTCTTGAAGAGTGAAGCATCAAACTGCCGGCGCATGTCGGCGCGCAGCGTATTGGCGCGCACAGCGCCATAGGTGTACTGCGGCGCCTGCACATAGCGAGTCTTGTCAAACCAGAGAGATCGCGTTCTCTTGAAAGTTGACGATCCGCCTGCAGGGTTTAGATTCGGCCGCTGAGATCCCACACTGGTATTCGCCACGTCTGAACCGACAACCGGCGTATACGGAGTGCCACTGCGCAGAATCGTGATGGTCTGCAACTGCCAGCCGCCAACAATCGCATCTGTGACCCCGTTTGCGTTCGGCAGGAACTGCCTTTTTCTTCCAAACGGCAGCATGTAGGTGCCGCTGATAGCAAGGTTCTGCGGAACATCGTATGGAGAATAGGTGTGCTCAAACCCCAGGTTTCCACCCACTTGTGGCGTCTGTGCCTCCTGTAGGTATTTCGACCACGTATAGGAAATGAGCACGGCCAAGCCATTCCCCATATGGTGTTGAAACTTCGTCTGCAAAGAATTGTAAGTCGTGCTCTGGTCCTGAGACTGCATGGAGATGGTACCCCAGGGCTGATGGGGCCTGCGGCTCTGCACCGACCCGGGGCCAGGTGTGGGATCGTTGAAGTCGTCCGAGCCCTGAAGGTGGACTCCATGATTAGCCACATACGCGACCTCAAAGAGTGTCTTGCCCGAAATCTGGCGCTCCAAAGCCAGGCTGTAGTGATCGTTTTCGCCCATCTTCAAATGCGTTGGTGTTTGATTCATGCTGGGGTTCGCAAGGGCCGAGCCGAGTGGCGCGCCAAGGAAGAAATCGGCAAACGTTCGCGTGGGAACCACGTTGGCCGTCTGGTTCACCGTTTCAGAAAGCAGGAAGGGAAGGATGTTACGATTTATGCGCCCACTCGTTCCTTCGGGTTCGTAGTACATTCCAAAGCCGCCGCGGACGACTGTTTTGGAAATCGGTTGCCATGAGAATCCAACGCGTGGCCCGAATTGTAGTTTGTCCGTATAGGTCAGGTTATACGGAAGCCCGGCGTCTGCAGTTGTCTGAATATATTGCCCAAAGAATTGCATCGCGGCAGGCGTAGCGAACTGCGACGAAGTATTCACCTGGCTGTTGTGGCTGGCGACGATGATCGGCTTGGACTTGGTTGGATCGAATGTGCCGAGCTGTCCGAGATATCCCTCTAGCCACGGAGTGTATTCATAGCGCAAGCCAATATTCACGGTTAGCCTGCCATTCACACGAATGTCGTCTTGTCCATAGAATTGCTTGTACCATCCCTGTCCGCCAAAATTCGCGCCGGGATACGCACGTTGCACCGATGCCGGAAATCCAAGCAAGAAGTCGGCGAATGCGTCCCCTCCTTTGGTCGAGCCGCCCGGGTTTTGCGTCTCCGCTCCAGTGAAGCCGAACAGGCCCGCGTAGGTTGCGCTGTCATATCCAAGCCACTGATAGTAGCGCAGGAGGGCTCCGAACTTGAGCGACTGGCGTCCTTTCAGGATGGTGAAGTTATCCACGGCCTCCAGCACGCGCCGGTCCTGCGACTTGGGCCGCTGATCGAAGGTTGACCCCTGCAGTGGCGCATAACCGCTCCAGGAGTAGTCTGGGAAAGAACTCCCTGGGTAGCCGGCACCGGCAGGCCGCGCCAGCCCAGTAAAACCCTGAATATTGTTGGCTGTGTTGAAGTCGGTTCCCTCCAGGAACGCAGAAAGTCGCACATGGCTTGGCAGTCCGTGAATTCTGAAGTCCTGCACCATGTTGTTGCCGATATTCGTGATCAATCCGACCGCAATATCCTGAGCGTTTGAGGTCAGTGAAGCTGTTTTCAGCAGCGGTGCGAAGTTAGGATCGGTCTCACGCTGGTTGATATATGCCCAGCGGAAAAATAGCCTGCTCTTCGAATTCAATTGATGATCGGCTCTGATGACGAACTGGTCCCAGTCGATTGCCTGTGATGGAACCGCCTGAAAACTTGTTGCGCTGGCATTCCCAGTCGGATAGTAGGCCAGCACTGCAGTGGCCTGCCGCACAATGCGCGATGGGCAGATTACATTCAACACACCATTGCAGTTTATCTGTTGCCGCGTGGTCACGCCGTTGGTCGTAGTTGTCGTCATCGGGTCGTAGATAACGTTGAGTCCGGGAGCGTTGAAATCGCCGCCGCGCTGCGCAGCCGTCGGCACGACTCCGCTTTCCACCAGCCCTTGGCGCAAACGCTGCGCCTCGTAATCGATGAAGAAGAAACTCCGATCCCGCCCGTTGTAAATATGCGGGAAAAGGATTGGTCCGCCCAGGTCGCCGCCGAACTGGTTGCGCTTTAAGATGGCCCGTCTGCGCGAGAAAAAGTTGCGTGCATCCAGCTTGTCGTTACGGATATATTCGAAAATCCCGCCATGAAAGGTATTGGTTCCTGATTTGGTTGTTGAGTTGAAGGCCGGGCCACCGCGATTGTATTCAGCTGAATAGGCATTCTGCTGTAGGTTAAACTCCTGCAGCGCATCGATCGACGTCTGCATGAAGGTTCCACCCTGGTGTTGCTCGCTTACATCCACTCCATCCAGCAAGAACGATGTGGCAAAGCCATGAACACCGCTGATCGTGTTTCCATTCACGATCTCCGGCCGAATCGCCAGCGAGTTGCCTGTCGCCGGTAGCAGAGCTGCGCCTGGAGTCAACTCTGCCAACTGGTAGAACCCGCGCCCATTCAGCGGCAGATCAGTAAGCTGCCGGTTTGAGACTACAGTGCCCATTGTGGCTGAATCAGTGCTTAGCAGCGGAGCCTCAGTTGTTACTTCGATCGTCGTGGTCGATGCGCCAACCTTCAGCACAAGGTCTTCACGGGCGATTTGTCCAACCTGCACTTCGATTTGCCCCGTTGTCGCCGTCTGAAAACCAGCTGCGCTCACGCTCAGCCTGTACACTCCGGCAACGACAGGTGTGATGACGTACTCACCGGTTGAATTCGTCTCCGCTGTCTGAATGATATTGGTGTTCACGTTAGTAGCTTTACCTGCGCATGCTCAACTACTGCGCCTTGTGCGTCTGTCACGTGTCCGACAAATCGGCCCGTTTCCACTTGCGCCTGCGCAAACATGGCGAAAAGTACCAGCAGCGCGAGAATCCCTGCTGCTGCGGCAATCCTGAGTGCTTTCATCCAAGAAGTAACTTGCATAGTGACCTCCACTGCAATTAGTGGCCCTGCCAATCCACCGAGAGGCTGTGTTTGCCTGAAAGTAGGGGAAGAAGCAAATGCCTGAGCTTTCGCTCGATACTGTTTATCGAGAGCGAAGCAAAGGTAGTACCAATAAGAAACGCCTGTCAAGCGAAAAAATTCGTTATATGCGCGTTGAAAAAAGGCACAGAAATCGTTTTCTATAAAGTTTATGACCTGTGCTCGAAAACGTAATTGATTCAAATAAAACAAAGAGAATAGGTTATCCTGAATATGGAGATGCAAGGGCCTCTGCATTAAGCTGGCCCGCCGTGGGAAGCAGCAAATCCTACGAAGCGATAGGAGCGACCAATTTTTGCTCAATCAGTCGTTAGCGTTGAAGGGAAACGATTGACATTAGTCTTCTCATGGCCCAGTATTCGGTAATGAAGAAAGAGGGAAAATCTCAAGCCGTTGCAGCCGGGCATGTGCTGGCAGACCGCGACGATGTAACTCACCTGCTCATCCTGCGTTTCCAGCAATTGCTCAGCGAAGGACTGCTCGCACCCGGCACAAGGCTCCCACCGGAGCGTGAGCTCGCGGCGCATTTCGGCATTGCGCGCTCATCGCTGAGGCCGGCTCTCAAGGTTCTTGAGATCATGGGGGTCATCACACAGAAGGTGGGTGATGGAAGCTATCTGAACCAGGACGCGTCGTCGGTCCTGGCTGTACCAATGGAGTTTTTGTTTCTTCTTGACGATATTTCCCCGCAGGAACTCACCGAGATGCGTCTCATGATCGAACCTGCGCTTGCAGCCAAAGCCGCAGAGCGGGCGAACGCACAAGATATCGCGCTGCTCAAGCAATCGATAGCCGACTTTGAAAACAGCCGGCGCGATCACATGCGTCTCGTTGCGTCTGACCTGCTCTTCCATCGCGCCATCTTCCAGGCATCGGGCAATCGTCTTGCTGAGCGGCTCTTTCACACCATTCACCGCGCCATGCTGAACATGATCATGGTAACTTCGCAGCTTGTGGATCTCGAACATACTCTTCAGTTTCATCGCCCGATCATGGTGGCAATCGAAAAGCGTGACCCTGAGCTGGCATCTCGTCTGATGTCCGACCACCTCGTCGATGCCCGCGAACTCCTTCTTCACAATGCACGTGAGGACAAATCGCGCAAGCTCCGTGATCATCTTGCCACGATCCCTTCGGTCCGCAAGCGTCCGTCCACAAAGCGCACTGCTCGCCGTGAGGCACACTGACTTCATGCGTCAGGTCTATCGAGCAGCGGTCTGCTGAAGCGTTCTATCTGATCGCGTGCTGCGTCAGCACCAAGCGGATCATCGTGCGTCGCGCTCGGATATTGGTCAGATAGCGATCTGGCTCACTTCCGCGATCGAGCCTCAGAAAGGCAGCAGGTTTCCATCCTGATCAAATTGCATCTCGCGCGCTTGCCCGGCGAAGCTCACTCCCGGCAATTCTTCAAGGATCTTAGAGCAGCACTCTGAGACGAGGATGCGTTCCAGACTGAGTGTGTTCGCGATGCGTACGATACGAGCATTCTCGGGATGCTGGGAGGCAAGCGTTGCCAGCGCTTCGTGAATTGCCTCGCGGTCAGTCGGGAAGTGAATCGGTATCTTCGCCGGATGCAACCCGATCGACGTGGTTGCGTTGATGTACATATAACGGAGATCGAGCGCCTTCACTGCGCGATCGGTCGTGAAGTCGGCCAGGCCGATACCGATTCCGTTCCCATTGGTAGTGTGCGACAAATCGCGAACAAAGATGCGGGAGATGTGCGGTTTGACTCCAGTCGAGTGATGCAAAGATGTGGAGTATCCTGCGATATCCCGGCCGATGATGTTCGTATCCATTCCAGTGCCGCTGATCTCTTTGCCAATCTGATCTACGATCAGCAGGTCGATCTCATCCAAGGGTAGGCGCGGCATCAGTGCTCGCGCTCGCTCAAGAAGCAGCTGTTCTTCACTGACAATGACATCAGGCCGCAAAACCGTGAGTTCGGCCGTCTCATGATGCTGATCTTCGAGTATGGCAATGCCGCAAAGAACACGAACATTTTCAAGAATGACCTTAGCAAACTCACGAATCGTCGTCTCGTGACCTATGTGAGCCGCAGCGCGATGAGCATTGGCAGCACCAATCTGCTTGCCGAAACCGATAGTCAACATCTTTTGAATGCCGCTGCCGAGGGTGCCGCGAAAGTCGGTATGCGGTTTGACGCGATTGATGACGACGATGCCATCCGCCCGAAGCGCGGGAGAGCTGAAAACGACATCCCGTTCGCCGAGAGCCGTGCCGATCTTTTCGACGTCCATGCTAGCTTCGATAGGAACGCCGAGGCTCTCTTCAGTAATGCCATATTCGGCGAGCACTTTTCGTTGTCCATCCGGCGTTGCGCCGCCATGACTGCCCATCGCTGGTATCACAAATGGTTTCGCGCCTGCGGCAATCAGCACGCGCAACGCACCTTCCACAATCTCTTTGAGATTTGCGATGCCGCGGCTGCCAACGCCCACGGCAATCCGCATGCCGGGCGAGATCTTGCTGCTAAGCCCCTCTTTGTCGAAATGTTCGGCAAGGAGTTTGTGAAAGTCGAGTCTTTTGGAAGGAGGATAGGTCTGGGTGACCTCGATTAGTTTTGGCAAGGGAATACTCATCGCGCACTCGGCAAGACTACTTTACATCAGCTACCGGGACTGCAGAAGCAAAGCAAGCCATCTCCGTGTTTTTTTGAGGCTTCCATGAGATACCGCAAACCACTGCGAGCCGATGCAAATCAACAAATAATCCGGCGATGAGTCGTGCGCCTTTATTCCAGCACAATATCCAAAACCTGAATGGAGTACTTGGGCAGAAGGTAGCTGAAGGCGGGTGCTGCGTCTGTAATCGTGCTGGTGACCGGAACGATCCTAGTTGGTTCGGCAATGGAGTTGGTTTCCTGCGTGGTTTTTCCGCTAAGGGTTGTAACCGTGGCTCTGTTTTGGACATGCGTTGTTCCGGCAAGTTTGATTGTGACTGATTCTGGCAGGGAAGAACCATTCACCAGCTTGATGAAGAGGTGATGTGTCTTCGAATTGTAGGTAGCAGATTGGAAGAGGCGCGGATTGTTCGTGTCCAGCTTCGAATCCATGATCTGGTTGCCAAGGTGTGTGCTGAACATCACCTGCGCATAGTAACTGGGCGATCCATAGCTTGAGAGCGCGTCGTACCCGATAAGATCGCTTGGCCATTGCATGCCGCCTGGATCGACGTTGACGAAGAGCGGCGCGTACGAGGCCATAATCACTATATCGCTGTTCCGCTCAAGACCGGTCATCCATGCAGCGTCGCCCAGTGCCGCGCCGAGATTGGTGGTGGGAGAACCTTCGCGCGTGGCCCACTCGCCGACAAGGATCTTAGGGCCGCTGCGGTCGTAGTTGTCGTAGTGGTGAACATCCTGAAAGAACTGCTGCGCGGTGCGATAGAAGTGCGTGTGTAGAGTATGGTCGTTGTCGTCGAGGACATCTGGACGTACAGACTGGACGGGAGCCGAAGCGACAATCTGCAACTCAGGATGCACTTTCTTGATGGCCGTGTAGAACTGCGCAAAACGGGCATCGTATGTGCCGGAAGGGTCGTGGTACTCCTCATTGCCGATCTCAACATATTTGAGATGGAAAGGCACTGGATGGCCGCCTTTGGCGCGTATGGCCCCCCACTTGGTTGATGTGTCGCCAGTAACGTACTCAATCTCGTCAAGCGCATCCTGGACGTAGGGTTCGAGATCGGAGCCGGGCGTGATGTGCTCCTGCAGTAGTGAGTAACCGGAGAAGACGGCAAGCAACGGCTCCATGTGCAGGTCCTCGCACCAGGTGAGGAACTCGAGAAGACCGATGCCGTCGGAAGAACGATAGGTCCACGGTGTCATGTGTGTAGGACGGTCGACGAGCGGGCCAATGGTCTTCTTCCACTCGTAGTGCTCATTGAGGTGATCACCTTCAAGGTAGTTGCCGCCGGGAAAGCGCAGGAAGGCCGGATGCAGCGCAGCGAGTTTTTCCATCAGGTCAATGCGCTTACCGTTTGGCTCATCTTTGTAAGTAGGCGGGAAGAGCGAAATGAGGGAGAACCACGCGGTTCCCGGGTGCTGCACAAGAAATTCGAGATGGTTTTCCTTGCTGGGCGTGAGCGTGCCGGTCTTCAGCATGTATTCGTAGCGCTGCCATGAACTGCCGAGAGAAGGCACGGTCGTCGAAGTAGTAATAGCACCTGTTCTGTCGTTGACGAGGCGTATGACTATTGATCCGATTGCGGGGCTATCTGTTTTGGCATAGAACGAGCCGCGGTAGAGCGTTGCAGGGCGAATGGCCATGCCCCAGTAGCCGGTGTTGTAGAAACCTACCTCGGCTTGCGGGCCGGCAGATTTAGCTACAAGCTTGAGGCTATGGGTGATGGCAACACTGGGGCCGGTATCTCTGTCGATCTCGATCGAGGCTTGCGATGTGCCGTTCTGAATGAGCGTCCAGTTTTCCATGCTGAGGCCGCGATTGGTCTGGAAGGTGCGGTTGCTGACGAGTTCTGCGTACAGGCCACCATCGTAGGAATGGTTGATCTCCTCGGTCATGATGCCGTAAAGGGTTGGGCTCACGTTTGCCACACGCTTGGTTGTATCAACAGTCAGCGTGGCGTTGGGCGTTGACCCGTTCTGAGCGGCGCAAGCCAGAGGTGTGGCGGCAAGCAGGAGTACGGCGAGAAAACGGTTGCTCATCAGCATGGAATTGATCGATTCTGAGATTGGTCAGAGAGAATCTGTGCTTCACGAAAACGCTAGTCGATGGAAACGCATGCCGTCAACAAATTGCTTCATGCTCGCTTCTATCGGCAGGGTCACTGCTCTAAGGGAATTACTCACCCTGACCGGCAATAAGCGTGTTGTTTGCGAGCCTCTGCGACACCGGGATTTGGGTTGAATCGATTTTTTGCTTGACGGGTTTAACACGAGCACGCATAGGATAGACGGCAAGGCGTGCAGACGGGCTCTTCTCAAGGTGAAGCAAAAATCTGGGCTGTAAGAAGGACGGTACCCAATGGCCCTAGATATAGTGGCATGGCACGACCGCACTACCGCAGATCACCAGACACAGATGAACAATGCACGCACGGCGGGATATAGCACAATTTCGCTGTGTGTGTATGGAGATCCGAGCGCTCCGCTCTACGCGGCGGCTATGGTGAAACGCGCGACACAGGGGCCGGAACAGGAGTTCCTCAACCTTAGCGGTGTCACACTGCAGTCCACGTTCAACACGATGGCGGCCCAGGGCTGGGGCCCACTCATTATCAGTGGGACAGGCCCAACAAATAATCCGCTGTTTGCTGCGGTGTTTGCTCCAGTGAGCGCAATCCCGTTCACGCGCTTCGGTATTACTGGCGCTGAATTCAATTCACTCAACCAGACGCAGATTGCAGGCAGCCTCATCCTGCGATGGGCTGACGTGTACGGCGATCCCAATAATGAACGCTACATCGGCATATGGACAACAAACACCGACAATCGTGCATGGAACTGCGACGGCTTTGACGACGTTTATGCAACGATGCAGGCGCGGTTCAATGCGCTAGTATCGGGGTTTGCGAGGCCAGTCCACTCTGTATCCACGCCGAAGGGCGGGAATCTGGCACTCTACGATGACAGCGAGATGCCCAACTGGCAGTCTTGGGCGGGCATGACAAGCGCGGACTATCAGGCAAAGTTCAATACGCTTTATCCGCAGGGACTTCGCCCGGTGCGCGTCAGTGCTAAAGGAACGGGGAGCAACGCGCGCTTCAGCGTGATCTTTGCCGGGCGCGAAGACGCCGACGCACGCACGCTACGTATCAACGGACCGAGTGGGTCCGCGGCCGTGCCAGCCGTGGATGCAGCCATGGAGGCCGTGATGAAGGCAAACATGATCCGTGGCGCGTCGCTGGCAATTGTGAGCGGAACCCGGCTGGTGTACACGCGCGGATACACGTTTGCGGAGCCGGGCTATCCGGACGTGCAGCCCACCACTTTTTTCAGGCAGGCGAGCGTATCGAAGCTCTTCACGGCGGCAGCGCTCTATCAGTTAATTGACGAGGGTGCGAAGCTGCCGGGCACCAACACTCTGCTCACGCTGGATACGGCTCTGATCGACGCACTGCCGAACATCGCCAATGGCACACCCGATCCACGCTGGTTTCACATCACACTGCGTCACCTGCTCGAAATGACCAGCGGAGTCACCACTAGCATCCTGGGCAGCGATCCTTCCGTATCTTCCACTCTTCCGATAAGCGCGCAGGCCATGGCTGAATTTCTGTACCGGCAGAAGCTGGCCAACGACCCCGGCGACAAGACGCAGGCAGTCTACAGCAACGCAGGATACATGCTGCTTGGGCTGGTGGTGGCACGAACGCGTGGTGTATCGAGTTATGTGCAAGGGCTCTCGACCTTTTTGAACCGACTGAATATTACTCGCGTCCGGTCGGCGGTTTCGGTGACTTCGGCGCAACTCGCCGACGAAGCGCGGTATCATTCACGACCGCTTGCGACCGAGCCTTCAGTCATGGTGACGGGGCAGCCTTTGTGCGCGCTGGGCTATGGTGGCTGGAACCTCGAGAACTGTGGCGGAGGCGGCGGACTTTCTGCTGCGGCTACTGACGTGGCGCGAGTCGTGGCTGCACTGAGCTCTACTTATATGAATCCGATGATGGGCAACAATACGCTGCAAGGCTGGCTCACTAATGCAGCCAATGCTACGTCGACACTCACCGGACCCGATCCCAACGAAGTGCATGGTTTTCATGGTTTTGACAGTGTGCAATTGGACACAACCACGAACGAGTTTTTCGGAGAAAAGGGCGGAAGTCTGTCAACCAGCCAGAACGGCATACAGTTTGAGATCAATGGCATCGCAACGGTGATTTGCTGGAACGGAATGACGCCGTCCGGCCCAGCATGGTTCCAGTTTGGCGACGATCTGCTGGTTGCCGCCTCAGAGCAGAACTGGGGCTCGACGGATCTGTTTCCCACTTTCGGTATGCCCTCGTTTCCGGCCAAGCCAACTCCCATACCAGGTCCGCCACGTCCCAGGCCGAGGGTGCGAATAGTATTGCCATCGCACATGGGCGTGCAAAAAGGTTCACGAAAGAATATGTAAGTATGCTTGTCTTTTTGGAATTGATTGGGTTTCGACAGCAGGACCACTAATTGTCTGCGTCTTTGCTGCAATGCAGCGTTAGTGATCAACGAAAATGTGATCTCAATTATGCCGAGCCAGCGTTTGGAGGAGTTGGAGGCTCAGCGTAGCGAAGACGGGCTGCACGCCTGCGCAGTAGCAGTAGCTTTCAGATGGAAAGCTGGGAAATTGCTGGAACTGAGCGCTAGAGGCGGAGCAATAGCAGTATTGCTGATCTCTTGACCAGCGAAGTATTCGTCACACGCTTCACCGTGCAGATGCTCTTGTTTCACCGGATTCCGTTCCAGGGATGCAGCCACAAAATGCAGATCGCCAAGACCAAAGTGGGCGGCTGAGATCGGGAGTAGAGCGGGCAGATCTGAGTGCTGCTTCGCAAAACTCATATCGGATTTTGAAAGTGCTGCTTGATAAGCCGATTCAGCCTCGGAAAAGTGCCGCTCTTTAAAAAGAGCATCGCCTATTTTCACGTAATCTGTGACGATACCGCACCGGCCATCATCATACTGAACATCGCCTTCGAGTTCGTCAGCAGATTTCTTGAACGATTTCGCAGCCTGATCGAACTCGCCTGATTCGAGCTGCGCTTCTCCAAGCCATGCATGAAGCACGCCCATTCCAGGTCCGACGTCTTCTTCCGAGTTCATGTCTTCAAATGCGGTGATATTGTTGCTGAGAGCGGTTTCTGCATCGCGAAACCGTCCCCTGAGAACGAGGAGCCGCGCCAGTTCGAAATCGGCACTCAAAAGGTCCACTCGAAACATGATGTTGTGCGGGTCCGCCTTGGCAAGCGGAACCATAGCATCGCGCGCCAGATAATAGTTCCTGCTCGCGCCATCCAAGTCGCCGCGCATCGCCTGAACAAACCCAAGACGAAGCCTCGATTGAGCAAGGTCGCGTGCTGTGTCTGGACGTCCACCGTTTTGAATTAAGGCGGCGTACCCCGCAATGCCGGCCTCGATCTGTTTCTGGCTCTCATCGAGAGCCTGTGTATGCGCGAGTTGAAACCCGAGCAGCACGTATGTCTTGGCAATTCTTTCCTGGATATTGCTGTATCCCGGATCTAACTGTGCGACTGCCTGGACCAGTTCCAGGCTCTGGCGAAATAAGTCAGCCGACTGTTCACGTTCTCCCGAGAGGTCAAAAGAGGTTGCAAGTACCTGCAATTCGATGGCTCTCTCGATCAGCACCTTAGGATTCTTCCCGTCTGTTTTCATCAAGGGATCGGTAATCGCCAGAGCTCTCTCGATTTCAGGCCGTCCATCCGGGTAATACACATCGGATATAGCCTTGCGGCGATGAATCATAGCCACATTGAGCTGATCGGTTGTATTCGTAGGATTCGCTCTTGCGACCGCTTCAAATAGTGCAGTCGCCTTTTGCGAACTTGCTTCCGAGGCGCTCACCTGACCCAGATTCGAGACAGTCGCGTCACCCTGCACCGTAGCCAGCCGCTGATACCCCAGGGCCAGTTCCCGCTGCAGATCCGGGTCGCCGTCTGCATCTTTTGCCACACGATCCAGATATTGCACGGCGCGATTGAGGAGAAGATTGCGTGCCGCTGTGGTTCCTGGTATGTCCTCGAGAGTATCGTGAATATCAAAGATGAGCGAATTAGAGAACTGGCGAACATCATCGAAGCGTTTTTGTGCTTTTGCTCGTTCCATGCGCGCGATGCGGGCCTGATGCTCAGTTGCAGCGATTCCAGCCACCAGCGCGACCATCACCAGGGAAGCAGCGAATACCGCCGTGCGATGACGAGCAACAAACTTGCCGGCGGTGTAGCTCCAGGAGCCCCTGCTCGCTGTAACCGTGAGGCCATTCAGGTGACGCGTGATATCCGCTGCGAACTGCTGTACCGATCCGTAGCGCAGTTCCGGCTCTTTGCGCAAGGCCATAAGGAGAATACTGTCAAGGTCACCGGACAGGCGCCGCCGGAGCAAGGCAGGGGTCGGCTCCCTCTCGCTCAACACTGTCTCTGTGTGCACGGGGGGTGCAGCCTCATCTTCTTTGGCGCGCATTGAGGTTGTTACGGCGCTGCTGGGTCGCTGCGGCTCCGTCTCGATAATGGCATGGGAAAGACGTGAAGGGATTCTGGCTGAGACGAGATACGGAGATCGTCCGGTCAGCAAGTGGTAAAGAACCACGCCCAGAGAATACACATCCGTAGCCGTCGTGATGGGGTCTCCGCGAATCTGCTCAGGGCTGGCGTATTCGGGCGTCATCGGACGCGCCATCGTGGTTTCAGAATCGCCTGAGGTATCGAGAATCTTCGCGATCCCGAAGTCCAGCAGTTCGGGTGTTCCGTCTTTGGTGACGAGAATATTTCCCGGCTTAAGGTCGCGATGCACCACCAGACGCTGATGCGCATACTCGACGGCTGCGCACACCTGCAAGAAGAGCTGCAAGCGCTCCGTGACCGAAAGCCTGTGTGTCTGGCAGTACACATCGATGCGATCGCCTTCAATCAACTCCATAACCAGATATGGCACGCCATCTTCGGTTGTGCCACCGTCCAGAAGACGCGCGATATTGGGGTGGTTCAGCGTCGCCAAGATCTGCCGTTCATGCAGAAAACGCTGCACGATGAATGGCGATCCCAGGCCTACGCGCACGAGCTTGATGGCCACCTGTTGTTCGAACTGTCCATCGATACGAACGGCGCGGTAGACCTCGCCCATGCCGCCATGACCGATCTCCGCGACAATCTGATAGGGTCCGAGCGTGCGCCCGATCCGCGAAGAGATTAGTGTCTCGTTGTCTGTGGCGCTCACCAGGTCGGCGACTGGGCGGCCCATAAATTCACTTCCGGCCTGCGACTGTGCGTGCAGCAGCGATTCCACCTCAATGCGCAGTTCCGAATCTCCCGCGCACGCACGATCGAGATATTGTGCCCGCTCTGCCAGCGTAAGCAGTTCAGCCTCTTCGAAAACGGCGCGAATCTGTTTCCAGCGTTCAGGCTTCATGTGTGGCCGTCCGATCCAGTTCGCGAAACAACCATACTCTGGCCGTATTCCAGTCGCGTTTCACAGTCGATACCGAAATTCCCATCACTTCGGCAGTGTCTTCGATGGACAAGCCCGAGAAGAATCGTAACTCCACTACGCGGCTCTGCTGTGGATCAATCTTGGCGAGATCCTTGAGAGCATCGTCAAGAGCCACAATGTCCAGATCGGGCTTTATCGCGCATTCCTCCACACTGTCGATTGACAGCTTCACAGCCGCGCCACCTCGTTTGCCCGCATTACGGTTTCGTGCATATTCGACCAAAATCTGCCGCATCAGATGCGCTGTAATCCCGAAGAAGTGTGCACGGTCTTCCCATTGTGGCGGCGTATTGCCCGTGAGCCGCACAAAGGCCTCATGGACGAGCGCAGTGCTCTGAAGGGTGTGGCCAGGCCGCTCGCGGCGAAGATAGCGATGCGCCAGGCGGCGCATTTCATCGTAGACGAGCGGAATTAGCGCCTGCAGCGCCTCATTGTCGCCGGAACGCCATCGGCCGAGCAGCACA
This sequence comes from Occallatibacter sp., assembly GCA_035546015.1. Taxonomy (GTDB): domain Bacteria; phylum Acidobacteriota; class Terriglobia; order Terriglobales; family Acidobacteriaceae; genus Telmatobacter. Next base: position 49,950 of record DASZXD010000042.1, on the reverse strand, counting down.
GTAACCGGGGTCGCGGTGGGGTCGTGCAAAGGACCGGCTCCGGTTACGGCATCCCGAAGTCAACTCCGAATTGTGGGCAGAATACTCACGCTCCAGGGCTTAGTCAAGGAAATTCCCGGGATTAAGAAGAGTTCTGCAGGCACCAGAAAATAATTTTCCTCTTCATGAGCCAAATCGGCGACTGGTTTTCGCAGTAGCTGATAGATGGGACGACAGGCCTGCCGTGGAAATGCTGGTCTGGTTGCCCTGATTTCCCCGACGGGTAAGCGCACGGCCCAGATTCTGATTCAGCGCCGGTGGTCGCGCTCCTCTCCGCGGAGATTCGTAACGCTAAAGGAGAAAAGCTATGAACAACCGTAAACTGTATCGCTCCCTGATCCCCGTCCTGCTGCTGAGCGCGTTGCCGGCGCTGGCGCGGGCACAGTACAACGGCATCTACACATTCAACGGTAACGTGGAAGGCGACGTCCCTAGTCAACCGGCAATCCTTGCGCAGGGCACGGATGGATACCTTCATGGAACCCTGCCACAGGGCGGCACTGGCAATGCCGGATCGTGGCTGCAGTACAACATGAGCGGTTTGCCATTGCTGACCAACTTCGGCGGTGACGGAGTTCATGTAAACACGAACACGGGATTGTCCGATGCAGAGAGCGGGTTCATGCTTGGGCTCGACGGCAATCTTTATGGCGCCGTATCCCATGTGAACGGACTCGACCTCGGTGCCGTGATCAGATTGGTGTCAACGGGAGGCACGCCAAGTATCGTGTACCAGTTCACGGGCGGCACCAACGGCACATTTCCCAAAGCGCCTCCCATTCAGGGCACCGATATGAATCTCTATGGCGTAACCAGCGATTATGGCAACAGCGGCTACGTCTACCAGATCGTGATGAACACAACCACTGGCACGGGCATGCTTGGATGGGTTCATCAGTTGCCTTCGGGCTCTCTTGCACCTCTCATGGTGGGCAGCGACGGCAACTTCTATGGCACCTACTCGAACGGCAGCTTCTCAACCAATAGCTCAGGCGTTGTGGTTCCCAGCCCGAACGGTTATGGGGGCGTCTTCCAGATCACGCCTGCGGGTAATATCAAGTGGTATTACAACCTGAACCCGTTTTCGTCGAACAACAGCTCCAGCGGCGATGGCAGCAACCCACAGGGAGGCGTGATGCAGGCTGCCGACGGCTATCTCTATGGCACTGCCAGTGGCGGCGGCACCAATGCTACCGCGGGTGGCGTGATCTTCAAGATCGCAATCAACGGTACTGGATACACCGTCATCCACAACTTCCAATCTGCCGAAGGGACAGCCCCGCACGGAGGACTGGTACAGGGCAGCGACGGATATCTTTACGGGCTTACGACCAAACAGGGTCCGCCAAACCCGCTTGGGTCTCAAACGCAATACAAGACTTCTTCTGGCGGCACCCTGTTCAAAGTCTCAACGGCGGGAACAAACTTAACTGTACTGGTCCCGTTTTTCGGCATATCCAGTCCATTCAACCTGGGGCCGGGTGTTGATCCGGAATCGACGCCCACACTGCACACCAACGGCACTATCTATGGACTGACTCGCGTTGGCGGGTTCAGCACTACCTATGGATACAACTCGGCGGGGGTGTATACCGGCCAGGGAGCCTATGACGATGCCGGCGAGTTTTTCAGCTACAACGCAGGGCTCAGTCCGTTCATCTCGATTATCGGCCGGCGCTCCGCCAAGGTCGGCGACCAGATTGGGATTATTGGGCAGGGGTTCCTGAATGCAACCGGGATTACGTTCGGTGGAACAGCTGCGCCATGGGTCAAGTTCAAAGTCATTATCTGGAGCGACAATTACATGACGGTCACAGTCCCAGCGGGAGCCAAAACAGGACCGGTCGTTGTTCAGGAGACTACTGGTAATCTGTCTACGCTCTATAACTTCACGATCAGTACCACCTGCACGATTCTTTGCATACCTCTTCACTAATCCGCACACAATTGCGCGCCCGGATCATTCAAAAGCGTCCCGGGCGCGCAGCACGCCTGCTCTATACCAGGTCTATCGACCGACCAGTTTCTGCATCGCCTCGGGATACCGTTCTCCCTGCACTTTGATCTTGGAGAAAGCGTTCTCGATTTCTTTGAGATCTTCGCTGTTCAGTTCCACTTCCACCGCTCGAAGATTCTCTTCGAGACGATAAAGCTTGGTGGTACCTGGGATCGGCACAATCCAAGGCTTCTGCGCGAGCAGCCAGGCTAAAGCAATCTGTGCCCTCGTGGCCTTCTTCTGATTCGCGATCTTGCCGAGTGCGTCAACCACTTGCTGATTCGCCTTTCTCGCCTCGGAGTTAAAGCGCGGAACGCTGTTTCGGAAGTCGCCACCTGCAAAAGTAGTGTTTTCGTTAATCGCGCCGGTCAGAAAACCCTTGCCGAGCGGGCTGAACGGGACAAACCCAATTCCAAGTTCCTCGAGCGTTGGAATAATCTCTTGCTCAGGTTCACGCCACCACAATGAGTACTCGCTCTGCAAAGCAGCGACTGGCTGAACCGCATGTGCGCGGCGGATAGTCTTGGCTCCCGCTTCAGAAAGGCCGAAGTGCTTGACCTTGCCTTCCAGAATGAGGTCCTTGACTGTGCCGGCAACGTCTTCGATCGGCACGTTCAGATCGACACGATGTTGATAGAACAGATCAATTGCATCCACCTTGAGACGCTTGAGTGACGCTTCGGCAACCTCCCGGATGTGCTTTGGGCGGCTGTCGAGCGCATTCCACTTGCCACCGTCAGCGGCATTCGCCGTCCAGCCAAATTTGGTGGCAATCACTACCTGTCCGGGGAACGGAGCAAGTGCCTCGCCCACAAGTTCCTCGTTAACAAACGGCCCGTAGACTTCAGCCGTGTCGAAGAAAGTGACGCCGCGTTCGACGGCCATGCGGATGACTTTGATGGCCTCCTCTTTCTCCGTTGCGGGTCCGTAGCTAAAGCTCAGACCCATGCAGCCAAAACCGAGCTCTGAAACCTCAAGGCCGCCTTTTCCCAATATGCGCTTTTTCATGATGAGTTCCTTTCCGAAGCGACATTCTGCCAACACATGTGCAAACAACAAACGCCGGCAAAAGGTATCTGGCCAAATTTCGGCGCACCTGTCGCAACGCGTACAGGGTGGCAATGAAGCCAGTCTAGGACCTAAAAGCTTATGAGACTAGATGGTTGGCATTGCATGCTTTCATGAATAGAATTCATTAATCATGAGAAACGATCTTGGTGAACTTGCCGTATTCGCTGCTGTTGCCGAAGAGAAAAGTTTTACCCGTGCAGCCGCACGGCTTGGTGTTTCACAGTCTGCTCTAAGCCATACCGTTCGAGGGTTGGAGAAGCGGCTGGGCCTGCAACTGCTTGCCCGGACAACGCGAAGTGTTTCACCTACCGCAGTAGGCAGTGCGCTGCTCGAAGACCTGATGCCTGCTCTGGAACGAATCGAGTGGTCGCTTGCTGAAGCACAAAAGCGGAGGGAGCGCCCGGCGGGCCGCATTCGGCTGATCATTCCACGAACCGCTACTTATCTGATCTTGCTGCCGAAACTGGCACACTTCGCGCGCGCCTACCCGGAGATCGTTCTGGAGGTTACCTCATCGAACGACCCTGTTGATCTTGTCGCGGGGAACTATGATGCCGGCGTTCAGATCGGTGAATTCATTCAGCGCGACATGATTGCAGTTCGAGTCAGCAAGGATATGCAGCTTGCAGTTGTCGGCTCACCCGATTACTTCAGGTCGCACAAGATTCCACGAACGCCTCGCGATCTGAAAGATCATGCCTGTATCGGGTTTCGGTTCAGCAACGGCATCTACAGATGGGAGTTCGAGAAAGGCCGCAGGGCAATGACCGTCAATCCACAGGGGCCTGCAACATTCGATGACCCGGATTTAGTGATTCAGGCTGTATTGAACGGTGTCGGAATCGGAACGGCAATGGAAAAGTCTCTTGCTGGGTTGATTGCCAAGGGGCGCTTAATCCAGGTTCTCAAAGACTGGTGTCCAACATTTCCTGGCTACTTCCTTTATTACCCAAGCCGTCGGAATCAGCCCGCCGCTCTTGCTGCATTGATCAGCACACTTCGTCTTTCGGAATGATGACCGACCGTACAGTGTTCTTGCACTCTCAGCGAGTGGGCGAATCGTGTGTTTTTAGCTATGACTGCTCTGTGTAATCCAAGCCAGGGGCAAATCACAGGGATGGTGCACGTTGAATACGGCGCTCTGGCTGTGGCGGCGCAGGGCTGAAACAATGGATGTGCAGCCCAGAGACATCTCCCTTTAGCTCCCGAATATGAGATGCCATGATCTGTTGTACAAGCATAGGCTCGCCTTTTGCGCGAAGATTCAGCAACAACTCGTGACGAGAGGCAGGCGAGCCAATAAGATCACCCTCGATTTGAGGTTCTTCGTGATTCTTGCATAAAGCCGCTTTAAGCCAGCCCTGCGACGTACTGTCGAATATCTTGAGGTGCACAATGCCAATATCTGCTTTGCTCAGCGCATCGTCGAGCACGTCCAGCAGCGGGCCTACAACTTGTGCCGTGGAAAGCGGAGACTGCGGTTCGAACACAAAGCTCGCATTCATCCAGGCAAGAGAAGCCTCGGCTTGTGCATAGCGGGCATAGTCGATCACGAGCGTCGTACGTCCAGTTTCGAGCGTGCCGCTCAATATTTCATCAAGCCACTCAGTTACACCTTGGCCAGTCCTGGAGCTTAGCTGGCGCGCTGCCGTACCTGCAATTTCCGTTATCTCAGGGTAAAGATCGGACTTGCTGTAGCAGATGAGGTCGGCTTCCCTCACTTGATTGTGAAAGAGGTAGGCCATGTCCTGATCGGCATCAGCGCGCAGTAATTCGCGATAGCGATCAGGATCGATGAGCACAGTGTAAGGCGCCAGACGGTAGCGGTGGAGTTCTTCGCGCAGCGGATTCAAGACCGTGGCCGAGATGTCTGTGCAACTGCCCACAGGCTCAGCAAAGATAACGTCGGGTTCGAGAGCATGTGCTTCTTCAATGGCTGACAGCAAAGCCGAATAGCGGCAGCAAAAACATCCTCCTGTTACCTCGCGAGCGACAAATCCGTATTGCCAGGTCATGCGCGTATCAACGAGTTCCTCACCCTGATCATTCAGGATGGCCACCGCACGCATGCCACGCTGTTGCAGGTGCTGTGCTGCCGCATGAATAAGGCATGTTTTGCCTGCGCCGAGAAAACCTCCGATGACTACGATCCACGGACGTTGCGATGAGCCATTCAGGATCATGCGCTTACCTCAACCCGAAATTCTTGACCGATAGCAATCTGGATGGTTTCGCTCAACGCGACCACAGCGCGGTCCTCGCGCCGGTCGACACTAGCAGCGACTGTCTGGTTGCCGGTTCGTACGTCTGCCTTTGTGCCTGATGCCATAATCTCGGTGGAGCGGAGCGAGAGCATGCCTGCCAGCACTCTGATGGTCAGGACTGCTGTAGCGGCCTGCTTGCGCAGTCGAAATGTCCCCCAGCCATTGGCCGTCGACCAGAAACACTGAAAATCAGATGATTCAATGCGTGGAACCGCGATGACTGCAGCCTGCGCCGCGTCATATTGAAAGCCGCTGAGCGAAAGCACTGCAGACCACGCTGCCATGGCACGCGCGTAATGGTGGCCACACTCGGCTTCGTCCCAGGGATTGCGCTTCACACCATCGTAGCGTGCACGGATGTTGCGTACGCATTCCACACCCTCGTCTACCATGCCCCAGTTCATCATCAACACGGCGGCCGTGTACTCGAAGCCGGTCATGGTCTCAGCGAAATAGGGGAAGGGAATCTTCGGACGTCCGGCTTTGCCATAGTCGCAGATGACCATCGAAGCCTCATCGTTTAATGCAAACGTGCGCTCGGTATTGTCGTGGGTGGTGAGACTGCGCTTGTAGTTGTGACTATAGATCGAGCCCAGCGTTGCGCGGATATTCGCAGGTGCGACGAGTGGACCGAGTCCCGCAATATCAGCAAGGTATTGGCCCACAAGCTGATCCACCAGGCAGCCATCACCTACCTGATATTCCGGTGCCTCCGTATTCTCTGATCCCATATCGCTGCGCAGATTCGTCGCGATCTCATCTTTTCTAAAGCCCCGAATCTGTTGCACATAGAATTCGCCGTTGAACAGATTGGTATCAATCCATCGGCTGCCTTGTTCAAAAAGCTGGTGGTATGCACGGGCAGAAGCCAGGTCGCCGGCAGCGCGTGCCATTTCTTCTCCCGCTCGCAGCGCGCCCAGATAGTAGATGCCGCACATTGGATTGGGTCCGTAGAACTCCACATCGTAGGTGTTGTGTTGCACACCCTCCATTACGCCGTCACGATTGGCATCCCATCCGCCTGGCACCCAGGCAAACTCGAGAGTTTTTTTGGCCAAGGGCCAGGTGCTATGCAGCAGTTTGTCGTCGCCCGAGATCTTCCAGTCGAGCCACGCGTGCATTATCTGCCCCATCTGCCCGTCGGCCGCAGCAAAGCCTGAGCGAGCCTTGCCATCGGGCAGCATCTGGCGAAAGTGAATTGCGCCTGCATCGTCCATAGAGTAGCCAAAGGCTGAGCGGCGCAGAGAGCGCGCAAACGTCGGAAAGAGAAACGGTGTTGTGGTCTCGTAGTTCCACACGTGGGTGCAGTTGCCAAAGCAGCATCCAGCTTTATCGTTACTGCCTTCAAAGCCATGAAACTCGCCGTCTGCTGTGCGAAAGCAGGTAGTAGTTGCTAGTGTAGATAGATTTGCGCTGGCCGCTTCTTTAACCTCATCCGGCAGCGTGCTTCTACTGAGCGCCTGTGCAAACTGGCGCGTGCGCTCTTCAAGAGAGTTAAGATGTTCGGCCGTGTATGCCACAGCATCCCAGGCGCTTGCAAAGCGCATCGCATAAGCATTGCCGATCATGGTCTGTCCCTCGCCTGGCGGCGAAGACCACCCGCACCATTCCGGCGTTCGATTCGGAAAGCGCCAGCCCAGCAGAAACTGAAAGTTGGCCGACTGACCCGCGGGAACGGTACGGTTCAGACAGAGCACACCCACAGCGTTTGACTGCACGGGCTCAGGTCCAAGCTCTCCAAACTGAGAAAACTGGTCCCAGAAATGAAGTGGAGAATTCCACCATCGGCCCGCCTGCCACCCTATCCAGTGGGAAACTGTTGTAGCTTCATCCGGCATTGCCGCCAGTACGAATTCTCCAGCCATTGGGTCGTCCGCGGCCAAACTCGAGTTGGTCATCAATAGGCCTCTGAGTGAACCAGCCGTACGGTATTCGTTCTCCCGGCCGCCATTACTTCTTTGCGCCGCAGCTCCGCGGTTGTCCTCCGTTGTGCGCACGGGGTTGTCGATAGAAAACGCGATCCCGACTCGAGCAGGCGTCAAGCCGGGATTCGTCACGCGATAGCGGAGGATCGCCACGGGCAGGCCGGAGTCATCGGGCTCGTGGGGGATGAACGGTGAGAAGGCATCGAGCTCGACTCGAACCGGCAGGCTCCGGTCCTGAAAGGCGATGTGCGCCAGAGGATATTCTCCCGTGAAGATGGCTGACTCCAACCGGCTGAGACCCGGAGCGTTATCTGCGCCCAGGCCGGATTCGCCCTCGTACGGAGGCAGAATGCGTGACTCCAGAACGCGAGCTATCGGCTTGTCGCTAGCGGCCTGTACCCAGACTGCGGGGAACGCGTAAAGCGGCCGATGGCCCTTATTGGGCCGGTTGAATATCTCCCAGTTGATCAGTTGTCCGCGGCCGCCCAGGCCGATGCTTCCAGCGGCAACGCCGCCGAGCGGGAAAGAGATCATTTTCAGTTGTGGTCCCTGGAAACGCCGCGGGTAACCCATGCCTCTGTAGTTTGTGGCTGGTGGGGTTGTGGTGCCGGAAACCGTTGCCCGAGCTTCGGCACTCAGGTTTGGAAGCTGGGTCGCGGCGCCAACTGCACCAGCGGCACGCTTCAGAAAGTCACGCCGATCCAAGCCTGTTTCCCGCTTCATGCAGTTACCTCCCCGCGCTATCTCAAATCAGATCATCTTCAATAATTTAGACCTGTCTGGTGGTGAATGCCTTGTTCGCCTCGGATTTGCAAGTAGTATGCCTGCCTGAAACCCGTTCCCCAAGTCGCGAATTCAGTGCCGTGATACCGGACAGTGCAAATTCTGCAGGTTGGGAGGATAATGACAGCGAATAAACCGTGCATGTCCCGGCCAGTCTGTTATCTGAGGTGCTGCGGCTCTGAACGCCAGCAAAATTGGCGTTTCGGTCTTATCGGAGAATGCTGCCGGCACTGGTTGAAAGCAGATGCGTGAACATCGCCTTATGATCCATTTCATCGAGTACGATTATGCGCAGCGAGACGTTGAAATCCAGTGAGAAGCAGCTTGGCGGGCAACTGGCCAGCCTATTCAATGGATATGACGGCCCAGGATTCTCGATACGCCTTTGGAATGGGTGGCAGTGGAATTCGGTACCGGACAAGATCGCATGCACGCTGGTTATTCACTCGCCAGATGTGCTCGCATCTCTCGCCAGCAAGGCCGATGAGGTCACGCTGGGAGGGGCATTTGTTCGCAAAGAGTTCGATGTTGAGGGTGATCTTTTCTCTGCATTCTCCGCTGCAGAACATCTGATGAGCCGTCCTCGCAGCCTGCGCCAGAGAGCCGTGGAAAGTATTTTGTCCGATGTCGTGAGTCTCAGTCGCTGGTTCAAACACGGGCCGAAACACTCGAAAAGCAGAGACCTGACATCGATCTCATATCACTATGATTTGCCGGTCGACTTTTACCGTCCATGGCTGGGCGCAACGCTTGCGTACTCGTGCGCATATTTTCGCAGTGCCGATGATTGCCTCGACCAGGCACAAAGGCAAAAACTTGAGCTGATCTGCCAGAAACTGCGTCTGAAACCGCACGAGCGCTTTCTCGACGTCGGTTGCGGATGGGGGAGTCTTGTCTTGCATGCTGCCTCCGAGCATCGTGCGCAGGCTTACGGAATCACACTTAGCCGAGTGCAGGCAGACGTTGCGACCCAGAGAATCCGCGATGCCGGGCTCATGGATTTGTGCGCAGTCGAACACCGCGACTATAGACATTGCGCAGAGCTTCGTGGCTCATTCGACAAGATTGCGAGTGTTGGGATGTTTGAGCACGTCGGGCTATGCAATCTGCCGATGTACTTCGCCTCTGTGTACGAGTTCCTCAAGCCAGGCGGTACATTTCTTAACCACGGCATCGCTCGATCTCAGTCATCACCTTCGCGCAAGGGTTCTTTCATTGATCGATACGTCTTTCCAGATGGCAGGCTGGTTACTATTACCGAAGCGATCAATGCAGCAGAGCGTGCAGGATTCGAAGTGCGAGACGTTGAGAACCTGCGGGAGCATTACGAACTAACCCTGCGCAACTGGGTCGACGGCTTGCAACGGAACAAGAGCGCACTACTGAAGATCGTCCCCGAAACCACATATCGCATCTGGCTTTTGTACACAGCCGGATCTGCTGCAGCCTTTCAGAGAGGCCACATCGCAATCCACCAGATTCTGTTGAGCCGTCTTGACCGAGGCATGAGCCAACTGCCTCTCGTACGAGACGAATGGTACGCTACCCGTTGTGCAGAACACTAGCCGGACGGCGGACCTCGCAAGTCTTTCCACGACGGCCCTCAAGATACGGAAAATCCATCGGCTGTGTAGTCGGCGTTCGTGTCCCGATCCGACTTTAGAAGGATTCAAAAAACTGGCAATCGGATTAGAGTATTCCTTGCTCTCGAACTATCATCTCTGTGTATCTTCAAGCAGAATCGACAGACATGGAGTAATTAGGAATGTCTTTTTTCTTATTGTCAATTCGGCAAGCGGCAAGACTCTTATGTCGAAGTCGTTTTATTTTTTCAGGCGCAATCCTGGTTGTGTGCGCTGGCGCGGTATTGATGCTATCCGGGCAGACGGTCGCGCCGATTCATATCGATGCCAGCCAGCCCTTTGTGGAGCCGGGTCCTGCAGCGTATCAGGAAGGCACAGCAACATCGCCTGGCGGACTCACACTGGGCGTAAATAGCCGATATCTCATGCTCAACGGCAAGCCGTGGCTGCCGGTCATGGGTGAGTTTCACTTTTCGCGCTACCCCCGCGCGCAATGGGAAAACGAAATTCTCAAGATGAAGGCTGCGGGCGTGAACATCGTGGCCACCTACGTGATCTGGATTCATCACGAAGAGATTGAGGACCAGTTCGACTGGAGTGGGCAGCGCGACCTGCGTGCATTTGTGCAGTTGTGTGCCCAACATGGACTGTACGTGGAGCCGCGCATCGGCCCCTGGGATCATGCCGAAGTGCGCAATGGCGGCTTGCCCGACTGGGTGATTAAACAGGGGCCCACGCGCGAGAACGATCCAGCCTATCTCAAATCGGTGCGTGTATGGTACGGGCAAATCGCCGAACAATTGAAAGGATTGCTGTGGAAAGACGGCGGGCCTGTCATCGGCATTCAGCTTGAGAACGAGTATTCCAAGCGCGGTCCTAATGCAGGCGAGGCCCATATTCTTGAGCTGAAAAAGACTGCCATCGAGAGCGGCCTCGATGTACCTCTCTACTTTGTCACCGGGTGGGACAATGCCGTTGTTCCTCGTGGAGCCGTGATCCCGATTTACGGCGGTGGTTACCCTGACGCACCTTGGGACGGCTCGATTCACAAACTGCCGCCTGGCGAGGTGTATGCATTCCGTTATCAGAACAGAGTAACGGCAAACGTGAATGTGGGCGATGTGGGAGCAGCAATAAAGCAATCCCACCCCTGGGACGATCTTCCTTATCTCACAGCCGAAACCGGTGGAGGCGTCGAGGACACCTATCATCGCCGCCCTGTGATCCGTCCCGACGACATTGGAGCGATGTTTCCGGTGATGCTCGGTTCAGGCGTCAATCTCTACGGGACCTATATGTTCCAGGGTGGCCAAAACCCTGATGGAAAGCTGACAACTTTGCAGGAGTCGCAGGCCACCGGTTACCCAAACGATCTGCCGATCAAGTCCTATGATTTTCAGGCGCCGCTGGGAGAGTTCGGCCAGGAAAGAGAATCCTTTCGTAAGCTCAAGGTTTTTGAGTACTTCGTCAACGACTTTGGAGCGGATCTTGCGCCAATGATGGTGCATGCGCCGGACCAGACACCGAAAAACGCTGAGGATCTCTCCGTGCCACGAGCTTCTGTGCGATCCAAAGGCGATGCCGGATTCATTTTCTTGAACAACTATGTGCGCAACTATGCAATGCCTGCGCGGCCCGCGACCCAGTTCCTGATTCGCCTTCCTGCTGAAGCCGGTCACAACGAGCGCACACTCGCTGTTCCACAACATCCGGTAGATATTCCTTCTGGCGCGTACTTCATCTGGCCCTTCAATCTGCGCGTGGACGGCATAACAATTCGCTATAGCACCGCCCAGCTCTTTACACGCCTTGATGATGCTGACAAACCTACGCTTTACTTCGAAGCTATTTCCGGCATTCCCGTCGAGTTTGCATTTGAGGCGGCGAGTGTCAAATCAATGCACGCGTCAAGCGGCGAGCAGGAGATAAGCAGCGGTGTGCTTTACCTGAAGGGCCTCGCACTGGGTGCGGAATCTTCAATTGATCTTGTTGCGCATGAAGGCAGGTCTATTCGCATCGTTGTGCTCACAGCGCGCGAAGCAGAAAACGCATGGAAGATCAGGATCGACGGTGCGGAACACCTGCTGTTTACCGATGCGGACTTCTTTGCCGGCTCGAGTAGCGGCAGCTCACGGATCTGGCTGCAGTCACGTGGATCAACGCATTTCGAGTTTGCCCTTACGCCGCCGCTTTCTGCACCTCTTAATACCAGCCTGCCGCTCAGGCGTGTTGCCAAAAACGACCGTATCGAGCGTTTCACCGCGGATGCGTCCACACGAGATATTCACATAGGTGTGCAAAAAATGCAGCCTGCAGGTAAAGTCCCCTCAGTCAAAATCGGGCCGATGCCGAACTGGCGGCCGAATGGCGTTGCACAAGCGCCTGCTGAGACCGAACTGCCACAAGCGGCGCAGTGGTCTATCACCATCCCGCCAGGATCAATGAACGGGCTGAGCAATGTATTTCTCGAGATTCGATATCTTGGCGATCTGGCGCGGTTCTATACCAATCACAGGCTTCTGGACGACGACTTCTACAACGGTTTGCCGTGGTCCATCGGTCTTAACAGCTTTCTTGATGCGCGGGATGGCGGCAACTTCAAGCTGAGTGTGTTACCGTTGCGCAGCGATGCACCCGTATATTTCGAGCTACCACAGGAACTGTTGTTTCCTCTCAGCGGACAGGTCTCCGAGCTGGAAAGTGTAAGGGCCGTGCCCGAGTATCAGCTCGTCCTCAGTGCTGGCCGATAATCTTGCATTTCCGACTCGGGCTCAAGATGGCGCAAGCTGGAGAATACAATGGAAGAGCAGAACAGCGTGAAAGAAGCGGCAAAAATCCGGATTCTGATCGTGGACAATTACCCGATGATGCGCATCGGAACTGAGACCACGTCCGGCATGACTACGATTGCACAGACAGGAAGTGGCGAAGAGCCTCGAACTATACGAGAAGTGTCTATCTGATAGCACACTGATGGATCAGGCGAGCAAAACTGTAATTCTTGGTAACTGCTGACGCGCTTTATTGGGCGAAGATGTTCGATTAGCCAGCCGGAAATTAAATGTCACTCTCCACGCCATCTCATGTGATGACCAAGCCTACAGGGCCCATCTGCAACCTTGACTGCAAGTATTGTTTTTATCTCGAAAAGGAAAATCTCTATCCCGATTCGAAAAAATGGGCGATGTCGGATGAGGTTCTTGAGCGTTTCATTCGGCAATTCATCCAGGCAAACCCGTTGCAAGTGGTAAATTTCGCCTGGCAAGGCGGCGAGCCGACACTGCTCGGACTGGCATTCTTCCGCAAAGTGGTTGCTCTGCAGAAGCACTACGCTGATGGAAAAACGATACAGAATGCGCTCCAGACTAATGGCACACTCATCAACGACGAATGGGGAGACTTTCTGCATGAGAACCAGTTTCTTGTAGGAGTCTCGATCGATGGCCCACGCGAGCTTCATGACCACTATCGCGTAGACAAGGGAGGTGCTCCCACTTTTGATCGAGTGATGCAGGGCATCTCCAAGCTCAAGGACCACAGCGTAGACTTCAACACGCTGACCGTTGTTAGCCGCAAAAATTCAGCCTTTCCGCTTGATGTCTACCACTTCCTCAAAGAGATTGGAAGCGGGTTCATCCAGTTCATTCCAGTTGTGGAGCGGATGGCGGGTTTGCCCTCAGCAGAAGGCCTGGTGCTCATTCAGCCTTCCTTTAAAGGTCCGGCTGAGGTAGCCGATTGGTCTGTGGAACCACTTGCCTATGGCTGCTTTCTTACTCGGATCTTTGACGAGTGGGTGAGGAACGATGTCGGCCGCCACTATGTTCAGCACTTCGATGTCGCGCTGGAAAACTGGTTAGGCATGGACGCGAGCCTGTGTGTTTTTCGCAGAACCTGTGGGGCTGCGATGGCTATGGAACATACGGGCGATCTGTATTCATGCGATCACTTTGTATATCCCGGATATAAGCTAGGCAACATCACGGAACAAGGTTTTGAGCAGTTGGTTACTGCACCGCAGCAGACTGCATTCGGTCGAAACAAATTCACTGCGCTGCCCAGAATGTGCCGCGAGTGCGCGGTCCGCTTTGCCTGCCATGGCGAGTGTCCAAAGCATCGCTTTCTAAAAACGCCGGACGGCGAGCAGGGACTGAGCTATCTCTGTGCAGGCTATAAACATTTCTTCACGCATATTGACCCTTACATGCGCTTTATGGCGAATGAGCTGAGAGCAAGACGTGCGCCAGCGAATATCATGCATTTTTTAGGAGGGGAGGGCGAACGCCCATCTCGAGTAATGTCGAATAGAAGCAAAACTGCTCCCAATGATAAGTGTCCTTGTGGAAGCGGGAAGAAGTACAAAAAGTGTTGTGGCGCGCAAGGCGCTTGAATTTTTCAGTGGCGGATACGGCGCATCGATCTTGAACTGAAAGTATGAGCCGAAGTCAAGGATGGAATCGGCATAACCATAAACAGTCGTGCGATGTTCTGCAAATAGTGTGGCTGGACCGCTTCGGACGGCGAAAGATTCGCAGAAGGCGGTCGAGTTGTCCATCGTAGAGAAAATAGAACACCCCGGCTGTGTGAGCGTGAAGACGGGGCAACCCGGCCATCCATTGATGGACCTGTCAGTGTACGGAGTCCAGAGTCTGAGCAGCGCGGTCCAGCGCTTGTGCAAGCACAATTAGTTGCTGAGTGGCGAGGGATGCGTTCTTTGCGTCCAGGGATTCGTTGACGCCAGGTATAACAATGGCGGCGTAGCCAGTGTATTCGCCGGGTGCGTAGATGGTGTGCTTATACCAGGGACGGTTGGGCAGGCCGGCGGGTGAGAGCAGGTCGGCTTCAACCTGGCGGAGTGTTGTGTTGATGCGGGCAAGGTTGCCAGCGGGCGCGGACTGGAACTGATGCGCCTTCTGCGCGGCGGCAGCGAAGCGGGATGCGGCAGCGTCTACGGCGGCGAAGTCGACGTTATCGAGATCGTTTTTGCGAGCCTTGGTTTTTGCGGCATCCAGGTACTGTGTGATCTCGTGGGCGTAGGCGACGTAGTCGTAGGGGAGGACGTCGGCGTCTGCCATGCGGATAGCCTCGAGGCCAAAGACGCGAGCCATCTCCTGCAAGTAGAAGAAGTGCGGATCGGCATTCTGGATGTACCAGGCGTAGTCGTCGAAAGTGGAGTGATAGACGCCGTAGGGACCATCTGAGCCAACGTCAGTTGACGGGACGCCGAGATGCTGCAGGAAAGGCGTGTAGTCGGAACCGGAGCCGAGGTCGCCGACGCGGACCTCGCCGGGAATGGAGGGCTCGGCATTATTTTCGCGGTGGAACTGGTCACCGGCCTGGTAGACGCGCCATTGATCGAAGACGGTTCCGCCTGCAGGACTGGGCACGGAGTGCGCGATCTGGCGGAGGAATTCCTTCAGCGAAGGAACGGCGGACGCGGAGAAGTTGGGGCCGGAAACGGCGACGTCGACATTGGAGTAGAGGACGGCGTTCTGGAGAGTGGTGGCGTATTGCTCGGCCCATTCTGTTGAGCCGATCAGGCCTTCTTCCTCGGCGTCCCAACTGCAGAAGGCTATGGTACGTTTGGGACGCCAGCCCCCGCGGAGGAGCGTGCCGATTCCGCGCACAGCTTCAAGCATGGCGGCGGTGCCGCTGCTGGGATCGACTGCGCCGTAAACCCAGGCGTCGCGATGGTTGCCGACCACCACCCAGTTGTCGGGGTATTCGGAGCCCTTGATGGTGCCGATGACGTCCCAGATGATGCGGCGTTGGTAGTCCTGCTGCGAGACGAGGTGCACGCGCACGCCGCCGGGGCCAAGGTGATAGCGGAAGGGAAGTGCGCCCTGCCATCCCTGCGGCACGCCGGGGCCTTTGAGGGCTTGCAGGATGGGTGCAGCATCGTGGTAGCTGATGGGAATGGAGATGATGTGCGGCTGGTTGCCTTCGGGCGAGATGCGCGCGGAGTCAGGCAGGTCAGGCGTAGCGGGGACACCTGGTGTTTCGGGGTCTCCAGGGTACTTGAAGAGATATTGCACGGAGCCGCGCTGGACTCCGGTGTCGGGTCGCCAGGGACCGGTGGGCCAGGGATCGCCTTTGTAATAACCGTCGTCTTGCGGATCAGAGTAGATGAGCACGCCGGCGGCGCCACGCTGCTCTGCAATGTAGACCTTGACGCCCCGGAAGTTGTTGCCATAGCGGCAGATGACTATCTTGCCATGCAGATCAATATGCTGCCTGGCCAGCTCATCGAAATCTTCGAGGCGGCCGTAGTTGGCGTAGACCACTTCAGCGGTAACGTCGCCGGAGCTCGAGGAGCCATTAAAGGGCATGACCACACGCGGGTCATCCTGATAAGGGTCACCGTCTACGTGTTCGCGGGTAGGGCCGGACATGAGCAGCTTGCCGGAGGGGTCGTAGGCCTCGACGCGAACCTCTTTGGGCTGGTTCATCAGGACGCGGTAGGGGACGATCTCAGTTGCGAGGCCTGCGGCGCGAAATTTCTCTGCCATGTAGTAGGCAGTGCGGTGGTCGCTCGGGGTAGCCGCCATGTGCGGTTCAGCGGTGAGCACCTTGAGGTCGAGGCCGGCGAGCTTTGCGTCGGGCACGGCGAGGAATCTTTCTTCGATTTTGGACTCGGCGGCGAAGCTCGAGTAGCCGAAGACGGATTGCGGTTCAGAGGATTGTGCGGGCAATACGCCGTGGTCTGCAGACAATGCAACTAACACGAGCAGCGAGAGAATGGCGAGCGCCTTGCTCCGGTTCATCGGCTGTACCCCGTGACGGGCACGAAAAGCGCCCGCGCTTTGGGAATTGATCGTAACAGAACGCATGCCGGGCGGGGCCGGCGGGAATGCTTGCGCTTACACTAAAGCTCTAAGGAGCCGGTTCTGAACGTCGAAGAACAGTTGCAGGGAGAACCCGAACCCGAGGTCCCGATCGATGTGTTGCGTGTGGAACAGGCGCTGGCCCGGGAGAAGGCCGACCGGCTGCCTCAGGTGATCCGTGCGCTTGAGAACCCGAACTTCAGGCTTTTCTGGGGTGGAAATTTTCTTTCCAATATCGGCACATGGATGCAAAACGTGGCACAGGGTTGGTTTGTACTGGTGCTTACCAACTCGGCATTCTGGCTGGGCGTGATCGGCTTTGCCGGGTCTATTCCGTTCCTCTTCGTCTCGTTGTTCGGCGGGGTGGTGGCCGATCGCGTAGACAAGCGCAGGCTGCTGATGGTGACGCAGACGGCGATGATGGTGCTGGCCTTTTTGCTGGCAGGCGTGGCGTTCTTTCACAACAGCAGCCATGCGTGGGCGAGGCTGCTGCACCTGAACAGCGTGTGGTGGGTGGCGGCAATTGCGTTTCTGAACGGCGTGGCAATGTCAATGAATGCACCGAGCTACCAGGCGATGGTTCCCAAGCTGGTGAGGCGCGAAGACCTGACCAATGCTCTGGCGCTGAACTCGGCACAGTTCAATATGTCGCGAATTGTCGGGCCGTCACTGGGTGGATACGCGATGGCGCTGGTGGGCGTGGCGGGTAACTTCTTTCTGAATGGGCTAAGCTTTCTGGCCGTGTTATGGGCATTGGTGCGTATCCGCTATCCGGAGGGGGCGCAAGCCAAGCGGGAGAGCATCTGGTGCAGTTTGCGTGCAGGCTTCGTTTACCTGCGGAGCGAGCGGCAGATGCTAGTCCTCATGTGGATGACGGCGGTGGTAAGCCTGCTGGGCATTCCTTACCTGACCTTCATTCCTTATTTCGCTAAGGATCAACTTCATGCCGGCGAGACAGGGCTGGGCTTTCTGATGGCCTGCTCGGGCCTTGGCGCAGTGCTGGGTGCGGTAACGGTGGCAGCGGCTGGAGTGATCCGTCGCAGAGGGCAACTGCTGACGGCGTGCGGCGTGGGCTTCTTTCTGGCGATCATCGGTTTCAGCTACTCGCACATCTTTGCGCTGTCCGCCTGCCTGGCATTTTGCGAAGGGGCGAGCGGAATCCTGATGATCTCCTGCTTTAACGTCAGCATTCAGCACTTGTCGTCAGACGAGATGCGCGGGCGGATCATGAGTATCTACACGACGAGCTTTCTGGGCCTGCCACCTCTGGGCGCGCTGCTGGCCGGCGAGCTTTCACGACATATTGCTACGGGCCACGCGCTGGCAATGATGGCCGGAACCGCAGTGGTGTGCTTTGTAGTGATCTATTCGGTATCGCCGGCGCTGAGGGAACTGGATTAGCAGAGCAGCAATGTAGCGAGGCTGCACAACAGAGAGCCAGGACGATTTTTCCCGGCCCTCTGTTCTGTAGCGGATCAGGAAGCAGGGACTGGTTGTGCGCAGTGTGCGCAACGCTTTGCGGCCAGCGGGATTTCGCTCAGGCACTCGGGGCAGGTTTTGGTGCTGGGCAGCGCTTCAGGCACGGGCTTCTTGAGGCGGTTGAGCAGCGTGTTCATGGGCAACACGATGAAGAAGTAGACTACAGCAGCTACGATGATGAACGATACGGCGGCGTTGAGGAAGTTGCCCACCTTGATAGCGCCTCCGCCGACGTGGAGGATGACGGAACTGAAGTCGGGCTTGCCGATGGTAGCAGCGATGAGCGGGTTGAGCACGTCTCCGACTAGCGAATTGACAATCCCGTTAAACGCCGCGCCGAGGATGACGGCTACGGCCAGGTCGACCACATTGCCACGCAGAATGAAATCACGAAATCCCTTGAGCATTGGCTTCCTCCGTCACGCGCGAGTCACAGGGGGCGCGTGTTTTGCCCATGCTACACGGTGCGCGTTACGCGCGCTATGAGGAAAATCACAGAGACAGATTTATCGAGGGCTCAGGCCAGGACGATGAGAGCGACGATAGCCGCCAAAACGATGAGGTCGGAGTAGAGGATGATGAGAACGCCAGCATGGTAAAGGCTCCACTTGCTACGCAGGCAGCGCGCGGTTTCAGCCGTGCCGCAGATGGCGGCCAGCAGGGCCACGTACTGCCAGGACGAGCGGTGCAGATGCTCGACGTCAGGGAAGCCGGCGAGCCGGAGACTGGCTGCGAATGCACCCATGGTGAGCAGTACAGCGCGCGCCAGCGACTTATGCCGCAGGCTGAAGATGTGCAAACGGGGAAGCACAACACATACAACTGTAGAACGCTGGGCTTAGCTGGCGATGGGTTCCATCTCGCGAAGTGATTCGATGTAGGGAGCGCGCAGCACGCCACGCTCGGTGATGATGGCCGTAACGTACATTGCCGGCGTCACATCGAAGGCCGGGTTGCAGATGCCCACACCGTGCGGGGTAAGCTGCTTGCCGGCATGATGCGTGACTTCAACCTGTGGCCGCTCTTCGATAGGGATGGCATCGCCGGTAGGTGTGGCGAGGTCGATAGTAGACCATGGTGCGGCGACATAGAACGGGATACCGTGCTCTTTGGCCAGGATGCCGACGTTGTAGGTGCCGATCTTGTTGGCGGTGTCGCCGTTGGCGGCGATGCGATCTGCGCCCACGACAACGGCCTTGATTTTTCCGGCGCGCATGAGGCTGGCAGCCATGTTGTCGCAGATGACGGTTGTCGGAATGCCGTCAGCCATCAGTTCCCATGCCGTAAGGCGCGCGCCCTGCAAGAAGGGGCGTGTCTCGTCGGCGTAGACGTGGATGCGCTTGCCCTGTTCGACTGCGGCGCGGATGACACCGAGCGCCGTGCCGTAGCCGCAGGTAGCGAGTGCGCCTGCATTGCAATGGGTCAGCACGCCACCCTCTTCAGGCAGCAGCGTGCCGCCGAATGAGCCCATGGTCTTGCAGGCGGCAATGTCTTCCTCATACATGGCGTGTGCTTCGGCGAGGATTTTTTCCTGGATCTGCGCGAGGGGCACGCCGGAGCTTAACAACTTGGCAAAAAGCGCCTTCATGCGGTCGATGGCCCAGAAGAGATTGACCGCTGTAGGGCGGGTTCCGGCCAGGCGCTTGCAGATTTTCTCAAACTCGGGTGCAAATTCCTGCGCGGTTTTCGCAGAGGTGCCCTGCGCGCCGAGAGCGATGCCATAGGCCGCGGAGACGCCGATGGCCGGTGCGCCGCGCACGACCATGGTGACGATGATGTCGGCCACCTGCTCGTAGCTGGTGGCCATGACGTAGCTCTCCTCGAGAGGAAGCTTGGTCTGGTCAATGAAGCGAACGCCTTCGGAGGTCCAGGTGAGGGTAGGGATCATGCTCTCTTAGTGTAAATGGTGGGATTGAATCTCGTCGTGCCGAACAGTTCCCACGCTTTTCCGTCCGGTATGCTTCTTATCCCCGGCACCCATTTTCAACACACACTTACCAGGCGGGCTTCTTGAACGCTGTTACAAATCTTTACGTTCAATGTATGCCCGCGCCCTGCATAATTTCCGCTGCGAATCAATCGGCGTGAAAAGGAAGCTCGTCGAGGATCGAAGGAGAGATGGTTTTGAAGCGCTTTTCCATTTACACAATTTGCCTGTTTTGCTCTACAGCAATTGCGGCAGTCACCTGCGCAGTTTCCTCCTCGATTGAAGCGGCGGCGCAAAATGCTCCGGCGAGCGGACAACAGACGACTGATCTGTCTGGTACCTGGGTTGCGAAGGCCCAGGGGCCGATGGGCGAGATAGAGATTGACTATGAACTGAAAGTGAAAGATGGACACATTACCGGAAGGCAAATCCTGCCCTTCGGCGATTCGCCGATTGTGGATGGTACTGTTTCCGGCGACACATTTCAGTTCACTGTTGCGTTGGAATCTTTCGGTAATGTGACGAAGCGCGAGGTGAAGGGCAAAATCGTCGGTGACACGATTGTGCTCACGCCTGCGTTTCCCGGCCGGCCGAACGGGGCAGGGCCCGGAGGCATGGGAGCACCTCCGTCAGGTCCGCCCAGCGGGCCCGATGCGAGCGCAGGTCCTGGGGGCCCAGGAGGGTCAGGAGGATTTCGGCGATTTCAGATCGGCGAAGTGACGGCGCGCAGAGGAACTCCCACGCCGTCGTATCGAGCGCCTTCCGTCGACTATTCCACTCTGCCCAAGATTGAACTGCCCATGCTTCGAGCTCTTCCTTCGAATGGACTGGCGGCCACACCCCCGATGGGCTGGAATAGCTGGAACAAATTTCGCACCCACATCGACGACGCTGCAGTTCGTGGAATTGCCGATGCAATGGTAGCGAGCGGCATGAAGGACGTTGGATACCAGTACGTCATCATCGACGACGGATGGCAGGGATCGCGCGACAGCCAGGGAAGGTTATCTCCCAACCCCAACTTTCCTGACATGAAGGCGCTGGCCGATTATGTGCATTCTAAGGGTCTGAAGATTGGCATTTACTCGTCTCCGGGGCCGCGAACATGCGGGGGATTCGAAGGCAGCTACGGACACGAAGAGCAGGATGCCGCGATGTACGCATCCTGGGGTATGGACTACCTGAAATACGACTGGTGCAGCGCTTCCAGAGTATGGAAAGACACCGACATGCAGGCGGTGTATCAAAAGATGGGCGAAGCGCTCCACAAGACGGGCCGCCCGATAGTGTATGCGCTTTGCCAGTACGGAAGAGCCGAAGTGCAAACCTGGGGACCGCAGGTCGGGGCCAATCTCTGGCGGACCACGGCCGACATTCGGGATCGCTACGATTCGATGATAAACATAGGCTTTGCACAGAGCGGACTATCGCAATTCGCCGGGCCGGGCCATTGGAATGACCCGGACATGCTCGAAATCGGTAATGGGGGGATGACTCCTGATGAGTACAAAACCCACTTCAGTCTGTGGGCTATGGTCGCCGCTCCGTTGATTGCGGGCAACGATCTGCGCAATATGGTGCCCGATATTAAGGACATTCTGACAAACAGGGAAGTGATTGCCGTCGATCAGGACGCTTTAGGTGCGGGTGGTAAAGAGAGCTACAGCGAAGGAGTTGTCAACGTTTGGAGCAAGCCTCTCGCTTCAGGAGATATTGCTGTCGCGGCTTTCAACCCGGGGAGCGAGGCTGTGCACGTGTCTCTATCGCTGTCGCAGCTGGGGCTAAGTGGATCCTACACAGCCCGCGATCTCTGGGCGCACGCCGATCTTGGCCGTTCGTCTGAGAGCTTCTCCGTCAACGTGCCGGTACATGGCGTCGCCATGCTGCGGCTGCATAAAAGCGAGTGATGCGCGGAAGGCGATACGGTGCGGCACAGACATTTGCCGTCTTAGCTCGCGCGGCCGAGTCCAGCTATCGGTAGCTGTGTGACACTCGAACCAGGGGGGTGCGGCAAATGGCACGCTGCTCATGCACGGAAGCCATACTGGCGTGTGGCCATACAGATTCGCGCACAGCCTATGAAAACATTTTCATTTTCCGCTGGACTAGGCCCCGGTCGGGTGCGTAGAGTGATTCCGGTAGCTTGCGTCTAAATGGGTGGAATCGGGCTGTGCGGGTGGTTGGGATTTTTGCCGCACGGCGAGGTCACGGGATTCTACTGCGATTTCGATAAGAATGCAGGCCGAATAAGGAGCCAACTTGCAACTGACGTCTGTCGATTGGCTGATCATGCTGCTCTATTTCTTCTTTGTGCTTGGGATCGGGTTTGCCCTCAAGCGCTACATGAAGACGAGCAAGGATTTCTTTCAGGCGGGCCGGGCGTTGCCGGCGTGGATTTGCGGACTGGCGTTCATCAGCGCCAACCTGGGTGCGCAGGAAGTGATCGGGATGGGCGCCTCTGGCGCGAAATATGGCCTGGAGACAGCGCACTTTTACGGTATTGGCGCCATTCCGGCGATGATCTTTGTGGGCATCTTCATGATGCCGTTTTATTACGGGTCAAAGGCGCGCAGCGTACCTGAGTTTCTGCGGCTTCGGTTCGATGAAAAGACGCGCGCGCTCAATGCCTGCTCGTTTGCGGTGATGACTGTGTTCAGCTCGGGAATCTCGATGTATGCCATGGCGCGGCTGATTCAGGCGTTGCATGTGTTCGATGGGCTGTTTCGCTCGCTGGGCTGGCCGCAGGACTGGATATTCACCTTCTCGATTGTGTTGTCCGCAGTAATCGTGCTGCTTTATATCTTTCTCGGCGGACTGACAAGCGCAATTTACAACGAAGTGCTGCAGTTTTTCCTGATCGTGGCCGGATTTCTGCCGCTGGTGCTGCTGGGGCTGAAGAACGTGGGTGGATGGCAGGGACTGAAGGCTACACTGCCCGTCGCGTATATGCACGAGTGGCGCGGCATGATGCATGCGAGCACGAATCCGATGGGCGTGGATATCATCGGGATCGGCATGGGGCTTGGGTTCGTGCTGAGCGCGGGCTACTGGTGCACGGATTTTCTGGTGATCCAGACGGCGATGGCCTCGGAGAACATGGAGGCGGCGCGCAGGGTGCCGCTGATTGCGGCTGTTCCAAAGATGGTGTTTCCGTTCCTGGTGATTCTGCCTGGGCTGATTGCGATTGCGGTGGCAACGCCGCATACCACCGAGGTGGTGCGTAACGAAAACGGCGTGATCTATCACGAGATCAATGTTGTGCCGCAAACAGCAGCGCAAGGTAAGGGGCTGATTCCCGCCAAGGTGAATCCGGTGACCGGCAAGGTGATGCTGGATGCGAGCGGCAAGCCTCTGCTCGATTACGACATGGCGACTCCGAATATGCTGTTGCACTTTTTCCCCACCGGAATTCTGGGGCTTGGGCTGACGGCCTTGCTGGCGAGCTTTATGAGCGGCATGGCGGGCAACGTGACAGCGTTCAATACGGTGTTTACCTATGACCTCTATCAGTCGTACATTCACAAGGGCGCGCCGGACAAGCACTACCTCGCTGTGGGCCGATGGGCGACCGTGGGAGGCATCCTGCTGTCCATCGCAACGGCGTATGCGGCAATCAACTTCAACAACATTATGGATACGTTGCAACTGGTGTTCAGCTTTGTGAATGCGCCGCTGTTTGCGACGTTCCTGCTCGGTATGTTCTGGAAGCGAACAACGGGGCATGGTGCATTCAGCGGGCTGGTAACAGGAACAGTAGCAGCGATGGTGCACCATGGGCTGACGCTGCCGATAGAGGCAACGCCGGGCATTCATGGCGGATGGATTGCCGTGCTGCATCGCTATCCGAGCGATATGGCGCAGAACTTTTACGGAGCCATGGTGGCCTTCGGTGCAAACTTCATCATCGCGGTGCTGGTGAGCCTGATGACCAAGCCGCGGCCAGATGAGGAACTGGTGGGCCTGGTGCGATCTCTTACCAAGATGCCTTCGCACGAACACCTGCCATGGTGGAAGCGGCCCGAGGCGCTGGCGGTGGCGATCCTGGTGGCGTGCATTGGGCTGAATATCTTCTTTGCGTGAGGAGAATGCGATGAATCTTGATCTGCGGATTCCAATGGGACTGATGTTTACGATGACGGGCGCTATCCTCACGGCGTTTGGACTGGCGACGCGCGATAATACGGCGTTGTACGCCAAGAGTCTTGGGATCAACGCAAACCTGTGGTGGGGCATAGTGCTGCTTGCGTTCGGCATTACCATGCTGATACTGGGGCGGCGCAGCCAGATGAAGATGATGTATGAGCCCCCGAGCACAAAGCCGGCAGATGAGGGGCAGGTACGGCGCGGCCACTGAAGGCAGAGGAAGGGAACAGGGACCAGAGAAATCAGACTGCAGGGCAGCTGGTTTCTCTGGTCCCCTTTTTATTCTTCTGAGCGTACCGAAAAGCGCATCGTTCTGTAGTCGAAGGTATAGCTCTTCAGCTGCTGCAGTGCGTCAATGCCGAGGATGCCGTAGACGTCGTCGAGTGCGGCATTACCGAGCGGCTGGGTTAATACGCGTAGATAATGCAGCTCCACACGTTCATCGCCGATGTCGAAGGGAACCGTCTCAGCAACGTAGCTTGGTTGCACGGAATTAGGCTCGGCGGGCGGGGTGTAAAGCTGCGGCTTCAGGCTGGCGAAGCTGGCCGTGTGCTCGTCGTAGTAGCGCGACGTCAGGTAGGTCTGCTGGCTGCCTTCGTCGATGGCATACATGCGCTCGTCGTTGGGGGCATGCGTGTTGCCAAGTGCGACGACGATCTGGTCGCCATCGAGATAGAAGCGTGCACCCGTAGTGAGTTTGTCGTGCGCGGAGGGCGGATCGGCTTGACTTGCCGGGCGTACCTGGATAGTGTCATCGCTTGTGACTGTCAGGCTGCCAAGCGCAGCGAGCGCGGGATAGCCGAGTACGCCCTCGACGCTGTAGTGGGATTGCGGAAAGCTGTAATCGGCATCGTTGTAGACGAAGACCGTTACGTTGCGCAACGTGAGCCGGCCGCCGATGGTGAAGCGCGGAATGACGGTAGCGTGCACCTGCATGGGTCTGCCGGTGAGCGTGTGAACGGTTGCTGACTCCGCGGAAAGCTTGAGGCCGACCTCTTCTGCGGTAGAGAGCGCGATGAGGTTGAAGGGTGCGGTGGGGTCGAGCATCCAGGTGTGTGGGCGCGCGTCGACAAACACGGGAATGTCAATGAGGCCGAGTGGATCGGTGCTCACTTGCAGTGAAAAAGGGTCACAGGGATCGGCGGTCATTGCTGGATTGTCTTTGGCGAGTGGGAGCAGCTTGAGCGGTAGCTCAATCTGCTCCTGCTCATCAGGAGTGAGCTTGCTGCCTAGGCGGGATTCGAGCGCCCGATATGCGGCTGCGGCTTTGGCTATGTTGCCGACGCGCAGATAGTCCTCAGCGAGGGCTTTGCGGAGGAGTTTTTCATGCTCTGTGTTGCCGCTGGCTGTGACCTGATCGAGAAGCGGCTCGAGAAACTGAATGGATTTTTGCGGATCGTTGTCACGGTTGGCGAGGATGCCGCGATAGAACTGTGCTTCGGACACGGGCAGTTGGTCGATTTGCGACGCGATGCGTGAGAACTGATGGTCGGCGAGCAGGTTGAGAAGGCGCGCATCGGTATCGAGTCCGCTGCTCGTGCCGGTGCGAACTTGCGCGCTCTGACCCGACTCGGAAGTGGATTGCGTGGCAGCGAGTGTGCACGTTGCGATGAGAAACGATGCGAGTGCGATGCGCGGCCGGTTCATGCTCAGCTAAGACGTTAACAGATTTGCAGAAGGTGCAGGAGCGGCTGCATGTGTTGCGATGTGAGATTTCCGTATGGATTTAAGTCCTTCAGAATGGGAACGATTTATGCCCAGAACCTGTGCTTTAGAGATTTTTGACGAACTCGCCGTTAGACTTATAGAGAGCGATGAAACGTAAGACAGTCGAACACTTTGAGATTATCCGACGCCTTGGCGCCGGTGGCAGTGGAGTTGTCTACCTGGCAGACGACACGCTGTTACAGCGGCCCGTGGTGTTGAAGATGCTGCGGCCCGGTGCGCTGACGGCGGAGCAGATGCGCACGACGGTGCTGCGCGAGGCGCGGCTGGCTTCGGCCATCGAACACCCGAATGTGTGCGGCATCTACGAGGTGGGCGAGAGCGGCGAGGAAGCGTACATCGCTATGCAGTATGTGCCGGGTCAGCCGCTGGACCGGCTGATCGAGCGCGGGCCGGCGAATCCGCAGCTTGTTCTTTCGGTGGGCATACAGATTGCGGACGGGCTGCAGGCGGCCCACATCCTGGGTATCTTTCATCGCGACCTGAAGCCGCAGAATGTAATGCTCACCGACGGCGGCTTGGTGAAGATTCTCGACTTCGGTCTGGCGCGGCGGCTTGCGGCCGAAGACATGCACTTCGATCCGGCAAAGCCGGGGCTGGCCAAGGATGCATCGCTGGCGGCGACGTATACAGCGCGTGGCGGAACGATTCGTTACATGGCTCCGGAGCAGTTTGTCACCGGGCACTCGAGCGTGCAGTCAGACGTGTGGGCGCTGGGCGTGATTCTGTATGAATTGGCGAGCGGTCGGCATCCATTTGCGCGGCCGGATGCGGAGGATTTCCAGGCGATCCGCGCAATCCAGTTCTCTGATCCGATTGATCTGAACGCGATTGTGCCGGGAATATCACCGGAACTGAAGAGCGTGATCGGGACGTGTCTTGAAAAGAATCCGAGCGCGCGCTATGCGTCGGCTGCCGAGGTGCGCGAGGCGCTGAAAACGATCATGAAGGCATTGCAGATCGAGACCGGGATCATTCCCGGCGATGCGGCGGCGAACCTGCCGACGATGGCGGCCGAAGCGGAGAAGCGGACGACTGGATTTTTATCGATGCTCGCGGAACGGTTCCGCGAGTCAACCGGCGAACAGGTGGCGCAGAATTCTCTCGTGGTTTTGCCGTTTGCGAATCTGGGCGCCGCCGAGGTTGCGCCAATGTATGGATACGCACTGGCGGATGCGATCGCGGCGCGACTGGCGCGGATCCTGAGGTTGGTGGTACGTCCATCAAGCACGCTGATGTCGCTGCCGATTGCCGAGCTGACGGCGCACCTCGATCCGCTGGCGATGGGGCAGAAGCTGCTGGTATCGTTTGTGCTCGCGGGTAGTTTTCTGCGCTCGGACGAAGGCTTTGACCTGAACTGGCAGCTGCTCGATGTGGCGCAGCAGAGTGTGAAATCTGGCGGCGCTATTCGCGTGGCGTCTTTGGACCTGATAGCGGTGCAGAGCGAGATTTCCAACGAGGTGTTTGCAGCTCTGCACGGGTTAAACGCGGCGCAGCGGATCGATGCGGCTCCGGTTGATGCACAGCGCGCGCCGGTGCGCGAAGGTTCATTACCGGGGCCGATCAGTGAGCGGTATCTGCAGGGACGTGCACTGCTCAGCTCGTTCATGGTGAGGACGGGATCGCGGGCCGATCTGGATCGCGCGCATGCGCTGTTTACTCGGGTGACTGAAGCGGATGCACAGTTTGCGCCGGGATGGAGCGGACTGGGTATTGCGGAGCTGCAGTATGTGCGTCACGGGTTTGGCGGGCAGATTCACGTGATGCGTGCACGGCGTGCATTTGACGAGGCTCTGAAGCTCGATCCGTCGTCGACAGAGGCGAATCTGTACCGCATCTACATGCTGCTTTCGCGCGGTGAGAAGGAGTCGGCGCGGCACGGGATTGCAAATCTGCTGACGAGCGCGGCCAACGACTGGAATGTGCACATGGTGGCGGGGTTGGCGCTGCGCGGCGATGGTATGTATGACGATGCGCTGGCGCAGTTCAGCCGCGCACTCAAGTTGAATCCCGCAAATGCGGCGATTCTCTACAACCATCGGGCCCGCGTGTATCACTACCAGAACCAGATCGAGCTGGCAGGTGATGAACTCGAAAAAGGATTGGCCCTGGAGCCACGGCATCCGCTGTTGCGGACATCGGCGGGCTATCAGCAGATGCGCATGGGCAATCTCGGTGCGGCGATCGGGATTCTGGAGGGTGTAATTCGTGACGACGAGTCGCTGCGCATTGCGGTGCCCACGCTGGCCCTCTGCTATGTGCAGGCAGGCGACAGAGCGCGTGCCGCGGCGCTACTGAAGGACGATACGCTGACTGCAGCTGAGGCCGACAACGAGATGGCATACCGGCTGGCGACCTACTTTGCGGTCGAAGGTGATTCGAGCGAGGCGCTGCACTGGCTGCGCCGGGCGATCTACCTGGGTAACGAGAACTATCCCTGGTTCCAGAAGAATCCAGCGTGGAATAATCTGCGGACGAATGCGGACTTCGAGCGGATTCTTGAGGATCTGAAGAAGGGATTCCGAAGAAACCAGAAGACATGGAAGCGTCTGCTGGAGCAGGTGCCGATGGAAGGAGACTAGAGTGCAGATTACGATGGCCAGAAGCGCGACCTGCGTGCGAGGATGATTGGGCGCGACGGCTGGCTCAGGTGTGTGGCTACTGGTGCTGCTGTTGTGGACGGGCCCCTGAGGTGATCTATGCTGCGGAGGGATTTTCTCGGCCTTGTGCCGGCTGGTTTGCACGGCCTGCTTCATCCACCATCAACATCCTTGCTGCAAGCTGCCGCGCCGAGTGCCAACTCGGGTTATGCGCCGGTGAATGGGCTGCAGCTCTACTACGAGATTCATGGCGAAGGCCGGCCGCTGGTGCTGCTGCATGGCGGCGTTGCGGCAAGCGAAGTATTTGGACCGAATCTGCCGGCGCTGGCGAAGACGCGTAAGGTAATTGTCATGCATCTGCAGGGGCATGGGCACACCAAGGACATCGACAGGCCGCTGCGATTGGAGTCGCTGGCCGACGATGTGTCCGGGCTGATCGGATATCTGAAGCTTGGAAAGGCCGATGTGCTGGGCTACTCACTGGGAGGCGGCGTGGCGCTGCAGACGGCGATCCGGCATGCTGCGGTGGTGGATCACCTGGTGGTGGTGTCGGAGGTGATGCAGAAGAGCGGATGGTATCCGGAAGTGAACGCTGCGTTTGACCAGATGGCTGCGATGGCGCCGCAAATTGCTCCGAATATCAAGGCGTCGTCGATGGGCCAGATGTATCCCGAGGTGAACTGGGAGACGCTGTTCAGGAAGATCGCCGAGATGGAGTCGCAGGATTACGACTGGTCGGCCGCGGTGAAGCAGATTATGCTGCCCGCAATGCTGGTATTTGCCGATGCGGATGCGGTGCGGCCGGAGCACATTGTAGCGTTTTATGAAGCGCTGGGCGGCGGCAAGCACGATGCAGGTTTGGATGGTTCGCTACGCGCGGGAGCTCGGCTGGGTATTATACCGGGTGCGACCCACTACAACATTCTGTCGACCACAATGGTCGCCGAGATGGCAGGAGCATTTCTGAGCTGAGCCGGGGCGACTCGCAGACTGCCGTATTGACTACTCAAATTGCATAACGACAATTTCAGGCGCAGTTCCGATGCGCATTGGAGGGCCCCAGGTGCCGCAGCCGGTGCTGGTGTATACCTGCAGCTTGCCAAAGCGGTGCAGGCCATGCGTGAAACGGCCGAAGATACGGCGTGTGAGCACATTGAAAGGGAAGAACTGTCCGCCGTGTGTATGGCCGGAGAGCTGGAGGCTGATACCAGCTTCTTCCACAATGGGCAGACGTACAGGCGCATGGTTGAGCAGGATGCTGGCGGCGTCGGGGCCCGGGCTAAGCGACTCGAGTGTGGCGCGGACGCGAAGCGGGAAAGAGGATTCGTGGTAGGTGATGCCGAGGATGTGAAGGCCGTCAACGGTGACACCCTTGTTGGTAAGAACGTGGATGCCCGCATGGGCAATGGCAGCTATGTATTGCCGGGTGTCGTGGAACTCCTCGTGGTTGCCGCTGGCAAAGTAGATTCCAAAAGGCGGCTTGAACTCTTTGAAGGGTGCTACGAGACGGTCGAGGTTGGCCTGTGTGCCGTCGAAGACATCGCCGGGTAGGAAGACGATATGGGGATTGAACCTGGTAGCGAGAGCAACCATGCGACGTGCAAATCCAGCGCGGTTGATGCTGCCGAGATGTAGGTCACTCATAAGGACGGCGCGGCGTCCTCGCCACGATTCAGGCAGGTTAGGCAATTGGATAGCGATGCGGCGAATGCGGACAATGCGCGCGTTGATGAATCCGTAGATGACGGCTGCGAGAGCAATGAGGACGAGCACCAGGCCGATAATGTGCTGCGAACCGACAGCCTGAGCTGGCGAGAGTGCGCGGGCTACATACCAGATCGGCCAGCAGAAGCATGCGGCAAGGAAGAGAAAGTGCGCGAAGCCAAGCCAGACTGCAGCCACCCTGTAGAACAGATCGATAGCCGGGCTTGTAAAGCGAAAGCTAACCAGCGAAGCTGCAACAAAAAGGAACGCCAGGGCGAAGAAGGCTAGGCGCAGGACAATTTGCGACAAAGGCTCAGGATCAGGCAGGAACAAAACCCAGGTGTGGAAGAGGAACCAGTGCGCGAGGAGGAGGATGGCCTGGATAAAGCAGATACCCAGGACAGGCCAGGCTTTCAAACGGAAATCTCCTTACTTTTCATCATTGCATAAACAGCTATGTTGATTGGACGCGGCTGCGCTGCGCGGCGATGCATGAAACAATCTTTTCATGAGCCATGCGGCGGACAATGCTCTGGGGATCTACGTTTCGATTCCGTTCTGCCGGTCGAAGTGTACCTATTGCAACTTCGCTTCGGGAGTATATCCGGCAAGCGAGCACGGACGGTATGTGGAGCGGGTGATCGAGGACCTGCGGGGTGCACGCGCCTGGGCGGAGGATATGCATGTGGAGCTTCCGCAGCGGGTGGATACCATCTACCTCGGTGGTGGGACGCCAAGCCTGCTGGAGCCGGAACTGATTGCGGCGCTGTTTGGTGCAATGCGCACAGCGTTCGATGTGGACCGTGATGCCGAGATTACGGTAGAGTGCGCGCCGGGGCAGATTGGCGATGCCACGCTTGTGGCAATGGTTGCTGCAGGCGTGAATCGGGTGAGCTTGGGCGTGCAGTCGTTTGTGGACCGAGAGGCGCAGGTGAGCGGGCGGCTGCACTCGCGGGCCATCATTGAAGAGGATCTGCAGCGGCTGCGTGCTGCGGGAATCACAAACCTGAACGTTGATCTGATTGCCGGGCTGGCTGGGCAGACGCGCGCATCTTGGGATCAGTCACTGGATACGCTGCTGGCTGCCGGTGTACCACACGCGAGCGTTTACATGCTTGAGGTGGATGAGGAGTCCCGGTTGGGGCGCGAGATGTTGAGCGGAGGCGCGCGGTACTACGCGGAACTCGTGCCGAGCGACGATGCGATTGCCGAGATGTATGGGCGGGCGATCGAGCGGCTGGGCGCAACAGGCCTGGCGCAGTATGAGATTTCGAACTTCGCGAAGGTTGGATTCGAGTCGCGGCACAACCTGCGCTATTGGCAACGGCGGCCGTACCTGGGAGTGGGGCTGGATGCGTCCTCGGCCCTGTTTGAGGCTGAAGGCTCAGAGCGCGCCTTGTTGCGCGCCAAGACGACCGACGATCTGAAGGGGTACCTGTCGAGGTCGGGAGTTGCAGAGACCGCCTGGTTGGATCCCGCGCAACAGTTCGAGGAGGCGTGGTTCCTGGGGCTGAGGCTTGATATCGGCGTGAGTTTGCAGGCACTTAGGGATGAGTTTGGCGCGGGTACTGTTGCAGCGGCGACGCCGGTGGTGGAGCGGCTGGCGCAGGATGGGCTGGTAAGTCGCGACGACGGGATTGTACGGCTGACGGCGCGAGGACAGCTGATTTCGAATGAGGTGTTTGGGGAATTTCTAGAGATATCGCGTCAGCACGTCGACTAATCAACGAGTTAGTGGATTTACAGCATATAGAGCTTTGCAGAATTTACCAGGCAATCAGTTCGTCGCCAGAGGTTGGGGAGAGATACGTCACCGGGGCATGGGCGGGGCGGACGGCTTCGCCAAAGACTTGGATGGACTCTGGGCCGGCGGCTTTAGCGCAGTGCAGAGCCTCTTCAGCTTCGCGCAGCACGACGACGGGTGAGCGGCCGTGGCTTGAGGCCAGACCGCAACAGGCTGAAAGGCGGATGGATTCGCCGGAAATCCGGAACGGGGTGCTGAAAACCTCTGTACGGAGGCGTTCGATGAGAAGAAGTGCATTCGCCACATTGCAGCCGGGCAGCGCAATAAGAAATTCGTCCATGCCGAGGCGTCCAAACAGATCATAGCTGCGCAGTAGCCGCATGGTTCGGGTGGCGACGTGGCGCAGTAACTCGTCACAGAAGTCGATGCCGAGGCGCGAGTTCCAATGGCCAAAGTCGTCGATGTCGAAGATGGCAAAGCACATGGAGCCGTTGAAACGCTGGACACGGTCGGTCTCGCGGAAGAGTGCGGCGAGCAGTGCTTCGCGGTTAAGTACGCCGGTGAGGCGGTCGGTGCGTACGCTGAGCGCAGCGGCTTCCCGCAGGATGTCGATTTCGCGGGTGCTATGGAAGGCTCGCAGCGCCAGATCAATGCGGAGCTGCCAGTAGGCGGGCTCTTCAGTGCGCAGGATGATGTCGTCGATAACTCCTTCGGCGAGGCGTTCGAGCCAGGCCGGCTCGACAGCATCCGCGATGAGGAGAATTGGAAAGCGGCGCCCGTTTTCTGTAGCGAAGGTGGCGGCAAGGAGGTTGTCGATTTGCATGCCAGGGAGGGCTGTGTCGAGAAGCGCCAGCACTGGCGGCTCGGAGGCTGTCATGGCAGTCAGAGCTGCTGGCGTGGTGAGAACGACTTTCACTCTAGATCCGGCTTTGAGAAGGACCGGCTCGATAGCAGCAAGCAGGGCCGATTGCGGCGAGGCAAACAGGATAGTGGCAGGCTGATCAGGCATCCGAAGGTGTCCCCTGCCGGATGCATCGGCGAGAATTAGAAAAACTTAAATAATGAGGCTGCAGGTCAGCACGGTATGAGCCGTAGGTGGTATGGTTCTGCGCTTTCCAGGTCCCGAAATCGGGACCTGGGGTACACATTTTCTTTTTTCGGTTTGAACGTGAATCAGTCGACAAAATCGACTTGCGGCTTGATAGGGATGATGCCGCGCTCGTGGCCCATATCAAGGAGCTTGCGGATGGCTTCGCGACCGTCAGGGCCATAGTCCAGCGTGCGGTCGTTGACATACATGCTGACGAAGCGGTTGGCCAGGCGAGAGTCGAGGTCGCGTGCGAACTGCATGGCGTACTCGAGAGCCTGCTCGCGGTAGTCGAGCGCGTGGCGGATAGAGTCTCGCAACGCCTTGGAGATGACCTTGTGTGCCTCAGTACCAAGCGAGCGGCGAATGGCGTTGCCGCCGAGCGGGAGGACGAGGCCTGTGGTCTCGCGCCACCAGACGCCGAGGTCGATGACCTTGTAGAGTCCGCTGGAAGAGTAGGTGAGCTGACCCTCGTGGATGATGAGGCCGGCATCGTAGGTTCCGGCAAGGATGGAGGGAATGATCTTGTCGAACTGGACGGTTTCAGTCTTGATCTCAGGGTTGAAGATTTTGAGCGCAAGATAGGCCGTGGTCAGGGTGCCGGGGACAGCGACTTTGATGCGGTCCAGATCGGCTGGAGCGAGCGGGCGGCTGGAGACGACCATGGGGCCGTAGCCCTCGCCTACACTGCCGCCGCAACCCATGAGCGTGTAGTACTGCTGCAGGTAAGGATAGGCGTGGAAGCTGATTGCGGTGACGTCGTAGAAGGCTTCTTCCTGCGCGCGGCGATTGAGGGTCTCGATGTCAGAGAGTGTGTGGGTAAAGCGGTAGCCCGGCACACGAATCTTGTTGGTGGCCAGACCGTAGAACATGAACGCGTCGTCTGAGTCGGGACTATGTGCGATCGAGATATCTGTTATGCCGTCGGCAACAGGTGCTTCAGAGTGCGGGGTGCTCACTGGGACAACATCCTTTCGGGTGAACAGGGCGAAAGCAAATTCTTAGATGCCACACAGACGCCTGTGGAAACGCTGGAGGTTCCCGGCGCCCTTTTTTGACTAGTGTAACCGGCCTGGAGTGCGTTTCGGACGGTGGATTGTATTTGCCGCATTTTCATGCGTTTTCGGGGACGCTACGACGCAGGCGGCGCAGACTGACGGCCATGGCGGCGGCTGCGGCGATCTTGAGCGCGTCGCCGGGTAGAAACGGGAAGATGGCCAGTGTGGGCGCCGACAATGACGGTAAAGGCGCCATGGCGGCAAGCCAGAGTGCGCCACAGGTGAGGATGGCCACGTCTCCAACAGCAGCGCAGAGAAGCGCTGCTGAGAAATTGCGTCCACTGCGGCGCCAGAGGAACGAAATGAGCGCGCCGGCCAGCGGGTAGGCCAGCAGATAGCCTCCAGTGGGGCCAACGAGATGCGCAAAGCCGGAGATGGCTGGGCTTGGCGAAAAGACGGGCAGGCCGGCAGCACCTTCGATGAGATAAGCCGCAAACGTGGCCGCGGCCAAGCGAGGCGAGAGCAGGAGCCCGAGGAGCAGAACCGCGAAGGGGGCCAGCGAAAGCGGCACAGGTGTGAAAAAGAGCGGAATCGAGACATGTGCACAGACTGCGGCCAGCAGGCTACCACCAAGAACGATGCCGAAGGCGCGAAGAAGCGCTGTGGCGCGGGTGGGAGCTGCAACAGCGGCCGGGGACAGCGATACGGATAGCTCTTTGTTCATAGGCACCTCTGGGATTCTCCTCGTGCTTGGGATAAGTTCAGGGTTCCAGATCGGTTTCCTGGGTGGCCGGCGCTTGCTGAAGATTGGTGCGATGAAGCCAGATGTGGCGCGCCACTGCCGCAGCCACAAGCAGCAGCACTCCCAGTGAAACCAGAAGTCCAATCATCAACCAGCGCATAAGGCGAACCCCCAAAGAATACCAGAGGGGGACGGCTTCTCTGGAGAGATTAGCGCGTGGTAGCCGGGGCTTGTGCAGAGGGTGGGTGATCCGTTTTTTTCAGGCTGGCAAAGAGCCAGTCGAGGTAGGCGTGACTGCCGGACTCGATATTGAGGACGAGGAACTCTGGAACCTGGTAGCTGTGCAGTTCTTTGAGGCGGGCTTCAAGGGCGGCAAGCTGATCTGGCGCAGTCTTAAGCAGCAGCACGGTTTCGGTGGCGGACTCGACCTGGCCCTCCCAGCGGTAGATGGACTCGACGGTCGGGATGAGCGTGGCGCAGGCAGCCAGGCGCTCTTCGACGAGCGCGCCAGCGAGGCGGGCGGCCTCATCGTGTGTGGCGGCCGTGGTGAGGACTATTCGGGCTTGAGGTGTGGCGTCAGGCATTTAAAGTTCCTTACGTCAATGTATTCCGAAACACGGCCTTAATGGAAAGCCGATTTTGTAGACGGGATGCGGCGGAGGATTACTTCTGTTTGGGTTGCTGGCCGTGCATACCATCCAGTGGTTTGCGGAAGGGCAAATAGAGCAGGAGGAAGAGGAAGAAGGCTACGGCCTCAGCCGAGAAGATGTACCAAGGCCATGGGCCGAGGAGATCGAGGAGCGAGGCGTCTTGCGGCTTGGCGCGGAGATACATGAAATCAGTCTTGAGGAGCCAGTCAAACGTGCCTGCGATAGCTGCCCAACAATTGACGAAGATCATTGCACGGAACGGCGAGCCGCGGCGCGGTCGAGCCTGTCCGGACCAGAGGAGAAAAAGGACAGCGGAGAGAGTGAGTCCGTGGGCCACGAAGAACTGGACGGTGCCGAACGAGGGAAACGGTTCCCAGAGATTGGGTGTGAGCAAGGCCATTGAGGTACCGGCGGCTGAGGTGTAGTAGACGAGATCGAAGATGACGGGACTGAGGGTGAACAGTGCAATGATGGCCAGGCCGAGCGAGGCGTCACAGAGTTCGAGAGGCAGCTTGCTGGGGAAGATGTGTTCGCCGTGGGCAACCATCCATGCGTACCAGATGACTGTGTCTATGAGGATGGCCCAGGCAAGCGTGAAACGGAGCCAGCTGCTTCCAGTGGCGAGCCTGCGCTGGATGGCAGCAAGGATGGCTCCGAGGATTACGACCGAGGTGAGGATGGCGAGATGAGTCGGGCCGAATAAGTGAAAGTTGGAGAGCATACCTGAAGGGAACTGTACAACAGGGCAAGTGGCGTGCGAGTGGAGGCTTGCCGTATCTGGGTTGGTGTTGCAGTATGGACCTTACGGCTGGAGCAAAAATGAACACTGGTGGAGAAGAACGATGACAGCGATCAAGTTTGGCACTTCAGGGTGGCGGGCGATTGTGGCCGATGAGTTTACGGTTGCCAATATCCGGCTGGCGGTGGCGGGCATTGCGGCGTATGTGAAGACCCTTCCCAGCCCGCACCGCGTGCTGGTGGGGCGTGATCCGCGATTTCTGGGCGAGAGCTTTGTGAACGAAGCAGCGCGAGTGTTGGCCGGAGCGGGAGTGACGCCAATTGTGATTACGGAAGCTGCGCCAACGCCTGCGATCTCCTACGCGGTGCGCACGCTCATGACCTGCGGCGCGATCAACTTTACGGCTTCGCACAATCCGCCGGAGTACAACGGGATCAAATTTTCGACTCCCGACGGTGCTCCAGCACTGCCGGAGGTGACCAGGAAGATTGAGGCAGCGATTGCGAGTTTGCAGGCGAGTGGCGTGGCGATTCCGCAGGCCGATCCAGGCGGCGAGACCGCCGATGTGAAGCCGGAGTTTTTGAAGCGGTTGGCCGAGCTTGTCGACCTGAAGGCGATTGCAAAGGCCGGAATCAAGGTTGTGTATGACCCGTTCTGGGGTGCTGGGCGTGGATATACATCGGACCTGCTACGTGGGGCAGGTGTGACCGTAGAGACGGTGCACGATTATCGTGATGTGCTGTTTGGTGGCCATGCGCCAGAGCCGGACGATCATCTGCTTGGCGACGCCAAGAAAAAGATGAAGGAAATTGGCGCGGCGATTGGCATTGCGACCGACGGCGATGCGGATAGGTTTGGTGTAGTGGATGAGGACGGGACGTTTCTGCAACCGAACTACATCATCGCGCTGCTCTTCGATTACCTGGTGGAAACGCGCGGCTGGAAGAATGGCGTAGCCAAGAGCGTGGCTACCACCAACCTGATCAACGCGCTGGCTGAACACCACAAAGTGCAGCTCTACGAGACGCCGGTAGGGTTCAAGTACATTGGCGAGCTGATCAATGAGGACAAGATTGCGATTGGTGGAGAAGAGTCTGCAGGGCTGACGATTCGGGGACACGTGCCGGAGAAGGATGGTGTGATCGCGGGGCTGCTGGCGGCGGAGATGGTGGCCGTGCGCGGCAAGAGCCTGGGTACACAACTGAGGGAGATGTTTGGCAAGGTTGGTTCCTATTATCCAGTTCGTGAGAACTTCCGCTTGACCCCGGAGGTCAAGGCCCGTTTCACTGAGAAGTTGAAGGCCGATCCGTCTGAGTTGAGCGGACGCAAGGTGACGAGCGTGGTGCGAACAGACGGGTTGAAGCTGATTCTCGAGGACGGATCGTGGGTGTGCTACCGGCTTTCAGGTACCGAGCCTGTGGTGAGAGCCTACACCGAGGCGCGCAGCGAAAAGGACATGGAAGCGCTGAAGGCTGCAGCAGAGAAGTTCGTTCTTGAGTAACTGCTGATTGAGGTTGGATGTCGGACGAGAAGATACAGAACGGGTCGCACACGGGCCCTGATGCACCGGAGCCGATCAGTGAGCGTGCACTCGGATGGGCGCAGCGGATGTGGCGGCCGGCGGGAACGGCCGTGGCCG
The DNA here is from genome assembly GCA_035546015.1 of Occallatibacter sp. GTDB lineage: Bacteria > Acidobacteriota > Terriglobia > Terriglobales > Acidobacteriaceae > Telmatobacter. The sequence continues at coordinate 12,291 of DASZXD010000042.1, read as the reverse complement.
TACTGCTTGCGCTGTTGATGACTTGGCACGTGGTGAAGGGCAAGCACGGGCTCTCGGTCTGGCAGCATGAGCGCATCCAAGACCGCCAGCTGCAGCAGGAGATCAAAGACCTGCAGCAGGAAAACTCCGCGATGCAGCAGCAGATTGACCGGCTGAAGAACGATCCCGATGCGATTGAGCGCGAGGCGCGCGAGAAGCTGCACTATGCCAAGCCGGGCGAGGTGATCTATACGCTGCCCGATGCGCCTAAAAGCCAGCAGCCAGATAAATAGAGGCTGAGACGCAGAGATTTTTACGCAGGCTGTGTTTCGATTGCATTCTTCAGCAGTGTGAGATCCAGCAGAATTGCGCTGCGCTTCATGTAGAGAAGCGGTGCGAGAAAGATGTAAAGTAGCCGCAGCCTGAAAACGGCTTTGCATACAAGTCGCGAGCCTGTTCCCTCAGATTGCACCTCGAAATGCCATGCCGCCGTACGAAAGAAACGCGCGTTGCCAGTGCGGCTGGTCAGTTCCACGACACAGCGGCTTGCCTCAGGATCGACCTCACTGACGCGGTAAGTCATGCGCCCTTGATCAGGTTGGTTGAGTCGGGCGTGCGCTATAGTTTCAAACTCAAAGCCCACTCCGCGCGGGGTTGATAACCTCTCTTCGACGCTGGCGACACCGCGGTCCCACTTGGACACATTCGCCGGATCGCCCAGATAGGCCCAGATGCGCTGCGGTGATTGTTCAATCACAATGGAAGATTCAAGTTTCATGTGGAATTGAGCACCATCGACACAGGAAGTATCTCAGAAGTCGATGTGTGCGCGTGCGGCGGGCACGTATACGGGGCCGCGATCGCGATTGTAGCCGGGATGTGCGATGAATGTGCCGCCTAGCATGCCGTAGAGACCATGCCAGAGGTGCGCGTTGTAGTACCACTCGAGGATGTCTTCACGCGCGTAGGTGAGGCCGCCGTCGCCGAGCAGGAACCCATAGCCGCCGTGGTGCAGGTAGTTCTGATGGTCGCGTTTGATGGCGTTCGAGACGAAGGCGATGCCGAACTTGTCGTTGGGCCGATGCCAGGTGTGGCCGTTGTAGTCACCGCCGAAGGCGACGGTCTGGCCTACCTCGGTATAGGCGTAGGACTCATGCTGGTCCTCATTCCAGCCGAAGCGGGCGAAGAGACGCAGGCCGTCGGTGATCTCCTGCTCGGTGTTGAAGCCGAAGCCGTATTTAACGGCGCCGTTGCGCTCGGTTGCAGTGATCTCGGGTGTTTCCGTTTGGCCGGAGAGGAACTGCTGCACGGACTGGCGGTAGTTGCCCATGTGCGCGTGGTTGACGAAGCTGAGCACGCGGACTGCGCCGGGATGTTTTCCATTGATGAAGTGTGCGAAGAGGCCCTTACGGATCTCGAACTCCCAGTTCTGGCCGTTGGCGCGGCTGAGGGCCCAGTCAAGATCGATGCCGTTGGCTACGAGGGGCATGGCGAAGATACCGTAGCGCACTGACCAGGCTCTGTCGTCATACTCTAGGATGCCGCCCACGGTGTAGCCGCGGGTGTCGGCGGCGTAGTCCCATGCGCCGTTGTTGTCGATGGTCCAGTTGGTGAACTGCAGATGGCTGTCCGTGCCAATGGAGTTGACGTCGAAGACATCGGGCAGGCTCATCTTGCCGGCACGGATTTCGAAACGGCGAACGGGGACTCTGGAGGCAAGGGCAAAGGGCGAGCGGTCCTGGTCGGTCATCTCGCTGGCGAGGCCGATGATCTGGTGAATGATGCCGCGCGCGAGATAAGGCTTGCTGCTCAAGCTTGGGTTGCGGACGACGTCGAGATTGGTTGCGCCGGCTAGGCCGAGCGCCTGCGAGATGCCGCGGCCACCGGCGTTCTCGAAGTCGACGATGAGATCTGTGTTGTAGCGGCTGTTGGGATGCAGTTGATAGCCGAGATAGAGTGTAGCGACTTCGGAGGCCTTGTACTCGAGCGTGTCGCGCAGGCTGTTCGCGCCTTCATAGGGCGAGTGGAAGCGGCCATGCATCTGGAAGATGCTGTTAACCTGGCCCGAGACCCAGTAGTGGGCGCCTTCTGAGTGAGGAAACATCGTGAGCGAGGGCTGTTCCTGCGGCGATGGATCGGTGGGAGCGGCTTGTGCTGAGTACTGTGGTGGGAGCGCAAGGAAGCCGAGCGGTGCGGTTGTGTATGCGGTGTGCTGCACTGCAGAGCCCGACTGTGGCGCGTCGGGCAACTGCGCGGAGAACTGCCTTGGCGCTGCTCCCAGCAAGAACGCCAGCGCTGCTATGGCGAACCATGACGGGATGTGGAGGCGTGCAGGCATAGAATAAAGAAAGCGGGACGATACCCCCACTGGGTTAATACTATACCCCGGGTTGGTATTGTCAAATGAAGGAGTCGTGAAAATGTCGCACCAGGAACGGGAAAAGGTAAAGCTGTTGCAGCGGTTGCGGAAGGTCCGTGGGCAACTGGATGCCGTGGAACGGTCGCTCACCGCTGACGAGGATTGCGGGGCGCAATTAATGTTGTTGGCGGCGGTGCGCGGCGGCGTAAACGCGCTGATGGGCGAGGTATTGGAGACCCATATCCGCTTCCATTTGGTGGATGGGGCCAAGGAGCAGATTGCACCGGAACTGGCTGAAGACCTGATCGACCTGGTGCACGCGTATCTGAAGTGAGCCCTAGTACGCGAGAGATATTCGCAGAAAAGATTCGGTCCCGAGGTCGTTGGGGATAACTGGATCAGGCGCCGGGTGGAGGAAACACTCCAAGCTGTACCATCAGGCTAAGAGTATCCATGATGATGCGCGTATCCTTGATGCGGCCCTGCTCGAGGCGATCAATGACCATTCCCCATACTCGAACAGAACGCCCTGTTGCCGGGACTCCGAGAAATGTTCCCTGGTGTGTACCGGTCCACTCGAACCGGCTCGCTACTTTAGCGCCCTCGGTAACCTGCTCTTGAACAGAGAAAATCAGATCGGGGAAAGCAACTCGCATCGCACGAAGAATATCCTTCAAGCCTTCAAGTCCGGGCCCCTGGCCAGGCAGGGGCACCTGCTCGACGACATCTTCCCACACATACTGCCCAGCCAAGTCGATGTCCCCTTGCGTGATGACTTCGTCTGCAAAGCGGCGGACAATTGTAGCGTTATCGTGCGTCATTCAGGCTCACCTCTTGGAGTCCCAGTGCCAAATTATATGAGATTGCCGCCGTAGGTCCGCTACTCTGGCTGGCCGACAGTGAGAACGAAGTAAGAGCAAGGCTCGGTCTGGCTGGCGTTGTAGATGGTGTGCTGGTCGCCGGCTACGCAGAGGCCCATGTCTCCGGCGACGAGATCGCGGGTGACGCCTGCGGTCATGAGTCGCGCTGTGCCTTCGCGGATGAACCATACCTCAGTGTGTTTGTGTGTGCCGATGGGCTCGGGTGGGCAGCCAGGCTCGAGATGCGTAATATGCGCTTCGAGGCGGATGTTATCGGGCAGCATCCCTAATAAAAAGTGCTGCGAAGTGCGCTGGGCTGCGTGCGGATGCTCCGGTGCGATGGGCGGATAGCGACCTGAAACAAGCTTTTCGAGCGGTGCGTGCGCAGTGGTCTGCGCAACCTGGGCATCGGCGGGAGCGAGTGAAGACGCGGCGGCGAGCAGCGGAAGCAGAGCGGAAAATTCGCGGCGGTTCATGTCGGCCATCGTAGGAGGCGAGGATCAGGTATGGCAAGCCTGCAGGCTGGGTAAGGCTGCACCCCCCCATTTTTGCGTAGGTGCGAGAACGGCTTTCAGCTGATTTTGTGAAATGTTCGGGACCAGCGCGTGTCGCTGAAGAAGTGCAGGATGACGTGGATCGTCCACTTCAGACTGCTGCCCATGGGCGGCTGGCCGTCGTCCTGATCGGGTGAGATGAATGACCAGTAGTTGAAGAGTGGACGGCCGATAATGTTTTTGCGCGGGACGAAGCCCCAGTAGCGCGAGTCGAGGCTGAAGTGGCGGTGGTCGCCCATCATGAAGTACATGCCGGGCGGCACAACAAGGTTGCCGTTCTCAATGTGATTAGGTGCTTCAACGGCCCAGGTTGCGGTGGTCTCCGGGTCATTTGCAGCAGGTATGGAAGGAAACTCGTCGGTGTACTGCGCTTCAGCCGGACTGCCGGATGAGTTGTCACCATCTTTGGGAAGCGGCTGCGCCACGCCATTAACGATAAGCGTACCGTTGCTGAGGTGGATATGATCGCCGGGCATACCGACGAGACGCTTGACCAGGATGTCGTAGCGTGGCCGGCCGTCAGGCTCTGGCGTAGGCTCAGGTGCGGGCTTGATGAAGACAACCACGTCTCCACGGCGCGGCTCGCGATAGTGGACGAGCGGCATCCATTTCGATGGCGGAGCAAATGAGATGCGGTCGACGACGAGATGGTCGCCGACCAGCAGCGTATTCTCCATGGAACCCGAGGGGATGACGAAGTTCTGCGCAAGAAACGTGAGGATGAACAGACCCACTACGAGCACGTTGCAGATACTGGCGGCGGCCTCGAAGGGAGTCTCCTTCACTTCGGCTGAAGCCGGCGTGGGCTGCGTGCGTGGTGTCGCTGATTTCGGCATGTGACGATTAGACGCGGCCGGCAAACTCGCGTGCCTCAGTGTTCACTTTTACTTTGTCGCCTTCCTTGATATAGAAGGGCACACGGATCTCGAGGCCGGTTTCGAGCTTTGCCGGTTTGGTGACGGCTCCTTGGGCCGTGTCGCCGCGGGTAGCAGGCTCAGTGTAGGTGACGGCGAGTTCGACCTGCTGCGGAAGCTGAATGCCGATGGGGTTGCCGTTGAACTTGTCGATCTGGATGATCGCCCCTTCAAGCAGGAAATCGATCGCGTCGCCGAGCTTATCAGCCGAGAGACTAACGGTCTCAAAGGTGCTCTGATCGAGGAAGTAGGAGCCGTCGCTGTCGGAGTAGAGGTACGAGGCCTCGACGGTGTCGAGGTCGGGCTCCTTGAACTTTTCTCCTGCCTTGAAGGTCTTGTCGAAGACGGCGCGGGTGAGTAGATTGCGCATTTTGAGGCGGACAAGTGTCTGGCCTCCGCGCGCTGTGGGTGTGGAGACTTCGACATCGAGGCAATAGTAAGGAGTGTTCTCGAACTCGAAGTACATTTTGCGCTTGACGTCGATGGCATCGAGTAATGCAGGCATAGGGGTAGGATAACAAGTCGCGCTTCGGAGTTAGCGCTGCGAGCTAGGTTAGCGGAGTTGGGGAGATTTACGCGATGCAGTATGTGCCTTTCCATCCCGTCGACAAAGAAGTGTTGACAGGATGGGGCACGGACATTTGACCCTATTTAAAGAATCGCTGACTCGCTATTTTGCAAACGCATTGGCTTCCTTGTTCAATTCGTCTGCCGTTACTGTGTGCGGATAGATGACGATGCGATAGCGGAAGGTTACAGACTGGCCTTTTTCCAGCGTGTAATCGAGTTCGGGCTTTTTCGGATCGAACATGTGCTGGCCGAGCGGATTTACAGCAAAGAGGCCGTAGCCGCGGGCATGCCAGTAGGTGGGGTAATTCGGATTTCTCGGATGGTCGAAGATGGCGATGGTGTCCGTATGGCCGGTGCCGTCGTGGCCGGCGAGCGCGCACCAGTTGCCGCGCGTACCCCACACAGCTTCGCCCTTGATGCCTTCGCTGGTGAGGTACTCTCCAGTGGGCGGAGCGACGCCGGGGATATTGGCCGCCGCAGAGACCTTGGTAGCTACGCCGTTCGCATCGGTGAATGTACCTCCCTTCTCTTCTGGCGACTCAAGCCAGCGTGCGACGCGGAGGCCTAGCAGGCCGTCCTTGTCGTCGTGAAATACAACTTTATCTAACGCGTGAAATGTGACGATGAGGTCGATTGAGCGTGCGGAGCCTTCGCGTCCGAAGATATAGTGCGACGTCTCCGCAATAATCTTGTCGCCTGCGCCGGTGATCCACGTGGAGTTAGTCGTGAGTTCGCCGCGGTTGGCCCCGCTTTTGGCAGAAACGATTTTGTCGAAGACGATGGTGCCCATCTTGGACGCGCGCGCATCAGGGATGGCAGTGGAGTTGTTCCAGAAGTCGAAACCATTGACATTGGAGTAGTTGAACCAGAGCCCGTCGTGGTGCGGATGATCGGTGCGCTCTCCGGGGCGCGGCATGATGGGCCAGCCGCGAGTAATCGTAACGCCGTCCGAGTCCAGGATGGGATAGAGCACCGGCTTTTTCAGCGTGTCAGGCCAGATATAGGAAGTAAAGGGCTTGCCGTCGATGGTGATATCAACGCGGCGTGCGGCTTGGTCAGGCGTGACCTGCACGCCTTTCGTGGCTGCGAAAGATACGAGTGGCGTCATAAGAGCGAGCACGGAAGAGATGAAAAGAGTAGCCGAGAGCGATTGATTTCGGATCATGGGGCATTCCTCAGGGGCTGAAGCCCCGACGATTTTTTTATGCTGCACGGGCACGACTGACGTCGTGCCCGGCATTTCGTGTTATCCCGATATTTCGGTGGCTGGACCTGAGTGCTTGCTACGCAAAGACCTTGCCGCCAGCCAGTACCTGCTGCGTCTTGTCGTCGAAAGTAACCTTCTCGCCGGTTTGAATTGCGGCCACGTTCATGCACAGTGCGATCGAGTGGCTGTAGCCCGCTTCAATGGAGGCGTTGGGCGTTTTGCGTGAGCGTACGCACTCCATCCAGTTGCGCATGTTGGCTGCGGTTTCGGGGTCGCCATGGCCGTGCGCATTAGTGTTGGCATCAGTCGAGACCGCTTCAACCTTTTCAAGCAGCGAGAAACTGGGCAGCAGGTTGGCCTTCATATTCATTTCTGCTGCTTCGCGAGCCGTCATGCCGCCAGTCGGCGTGACGGTCTGCTTGGCCATGTCGAGCATGCCGCCGTTGGAGTAATAGAGCTCCTTGACTCCGCCAGCAGAGTTTGTGAAGCGCGAGGTGTACTGCACCTGGAAGCCCTTGGAGAGGTCGTCGAGCGGACCGTAGTCGAAGACTGCGGTCATAGTGTCCCAGTTCTTGCGGCCGTCTTTCCACAGATAAATGCCGCCGTTGGCCACGCACGAGCGCGGATGTGGCAGACCGGTGAACCAGTGCACGGTGTCGATCTGGTGGACTAACCACTGATCGGGGATACCGGATGAGTATGGCCAAAAGAGCCGGAACTCGAGGTAGTGGCGCGCGTCGAACGGAACCATGGGCCGGTTGATAAGGTAGCGCTTCCAGTCAGTGTCTTCTTCCTTGAGCAGCGGCACCACATCGGGACGGCGCCAGCGGCCGGGTTGGTTCACGTTCCAGGTCATCTCGACCATCACAATATCGCCGAACTGGCCGGATTTGATGTACTCGGCAGCCTTTATATATGCCGGTGTCGAGCGCCGCTGCGTGCCAACCTGCACGATCTTGCCGCTCTTGTGCACAGCTTCGCGAATCATGCGTGCATCGGCCATGGTGTGCGCGATGGGTTTTTCGACGTAAGCATCGCGCCCTGCGCGCACAGCCTCCGTGCCGTGATAAGCATGTTGAAAGTCGGCAGTAGCGATGATGACGGCATCAACGTCTTTCCGTGCGTAGAGATCGTCGTTATTGCGTACCTGGTCAACGGAATTGCCGCAGAGCTTTTCAATAAAGGCAGCGCCCTCTTCGCGTCGGCGGTTCCAGATGTCAGAGACAGCGACGATCTGGAAATTCATCTCCTGGGCGTTGGCCTGGAAGGCTGGCAGGTCGCCTTGTTTCATGCGGTCGCCGCAGCCGACAATGCCGACGCGAACGCGATCGTTGGAGCCGAGAATCTGCCCATAGCTTTTGGCGTTCCACGAGACGGCGGTGGCGGCGAGTGTGGCTGCCCCGGCTTTCAGAAAGTCGCGGCGGTTATTTTCAGGTGCTGACATGACGAGCCCTCCATGGGTGATTGCCGATTGAATTGCGTGTGAGCGCAGCGAGCCTTTTTCGTGCAGTCCTGGGATAGCTCGCGAATGGCAGCAACATGGTCAGACCACAGCAGCTGAACTGTCAAGGCTTGGCGTCTCTCGATGTGGTGAAGCACCGAGTCTGCCAGCCCGCAGGCCGGCAGGTCGGTAAGGCTGGAGGCAATTGCGCAACGCGCAAAAGCGATTTATCGTTATCTGGCCGCAAATCGGGAGGGGAAAACCGATGCAATCCAGATTTTTAGCCTTTCTTGTTCTCGCTGCTCTTGCTGTGACCGCTGCCGGGCAGGCGCGCCCGAAGATTACAGGGATCTCGCACCTGGCGGTTTACACGTCAGACGCAGCGGCCACGGAGCATTACTACACGGCGATTGTGGGAGCGGTAAAGGCCAGCGATCCTGAGAATCCGCAGGGCGTGTGCTACATGCTGAGCGCCACACAATATATCGAGGTGCTCCCGCTGCCCGCCGATGCTGGCATCAACCGGCTGGATCACACGGCGTGGAATGTCGACAACGCTGAGGGGATGCGCAAGTATCTGGCGGCGAAGGGATGGAAGGCGCCCGCACACGTGCAGAAGGGATCGGACGGGAGCCGGTGGTTTACGGTGTTCGATCCTGAAGGCAACAAGGTTGAGTTCCGGGAGCCGACGAAACATCCGGGGAAGATTGTTGTGCCGGACGCGATCGGGCATCACATCATCCATGTGGGCTACATGGTGCACGACCGGGCAAAGGAGGATACGTTCTTCCGCGATCTGCTCGGTTTTAGGCCGTACTGGTACGGCGGCATGCAGGACAACAAACTGGACTGGGTAAGCCAGCAGGTTCCTGACGGGCATGACTGGCTGGAGTACATGATGACGCCCGGAGGGCCGGGTATTCCCGCGGACATGACCCAACAGCACCTGGGTGTAATGGATCATCTGTCGATTGGGGTCGTCTCGGTTCCGGATGCGTATAAGGTGCTGCAAGCAGGCGACCGGCTGACGGGGAGGCACGATCAGGCCCCGAAGATCGGCAAGGACGGCAAGTACCAGTTCAACATGTATGATCCGGACGGGATACGGACCGAGGTGATGAACTTCCACGCGACCGAGAAGCCGTGTTGCTCGCCGTTTACTGCTGAAGACCCGGCGGAATAAGCGCCTGCCGGTCAGCAGGTTAGCTAGTGGACAGGTCAGCGGGTCTGGCCGGGGCCGGGCGGCGGCGTCTGAATAGTGGCTCAAGTGCAAGGCCAACCAGCCCATAGATAGCTGCGTTGAGGAACATGACCTCGTAGTAGGTGACCGGTTTATGTTGCCTGAAAAGTGACGCTGGCATAGTTACTGCGACGATCGTCCAGTGTCTAAAATCGGGCCGAGGATGCGCCAACATCCCAAACAGGACCCAGAAGCAGGTTACGGTGGCTCCGACGAGTACCCATAAACAGATTCTCTGCATTGTCTGCCTGCCTTTTCCTTGCTGGGACGACTTTAGCCTTGATAAGTCTCAAACGGGCTGAAAAATCGCAATTTGGCCCAGAATTCAGGTTGAGATATACTGTTTCGAGTGCCTGTGCGGCAGGGAAGTCCCTGTTTGCCTGCACCTGGACGGGTGATCCACCCCTCCAAAACCACAAAAAGAAGAAAAACAATGCCGAAGTTGAAGACTCATAAGGGCGCGGCCAAGCGCTTTTCCAAGACTGGCACGGGCAAGATCAAGCGTGGCCAGACGAAGGTGCGGCACATCCTTACGTCAAAGGCGCCAAAGACCAAGCGCAAGCTGGGCAAGACTGTGCTGGTCTCAGATGGCGACTACGCGAAGGTAGCGCGCATGATTCCCTACGCCTGAGGCACTCTGTGCCAGGAACTCTTTGGTTGGGTTCCAGCGCCGGATGCGAAATGCGTTGGCATCGGGGCGTGAAATCGGGCTTACAAGAGCGAGTGAAGAGGTTCCGAGCGGATTGATTCCTCCTCCTGCCTCCAGCCGCATAAACGAGAACGCAAAAAGGAGAAACGAACATGCCCCGCGTAAAACGGAGCACCAAGCGGAGTGACCGCCGCAAAAAGATTCTTGATCGCGCAAGCGGTTATTTTCTGACGAAATCCAAGCTCTACCAGGCAGCGCAGGAGGCCGTGGAACGCGGCCTGAAGTTTGCCTACACCGGCCGCCGGCAAAAGAAGCGCCAGTTCCGCTCGCTGTGGATTGTGCGTATTGCCGCCGCAGCCAAGCTGAACGGGACCAGCTATTCGCAGTTCATCAACGGCCTGAAGAAGGCCGGCGTCGAGCTCGACCGCAAGATTCTGGCCGAGATTGCGGTGAAAGATGCCGCGGGCTTCACCAAACTGGTGGAGCAGGCCAAGGCAGCCCTCGCAGCGAAGGCTGCGTAAGAAAAAGCTTGTAATACGACTGGCGGAAAGAAACGGCCCGGAGTTCTTGCGAACTTCGGGCCGTTTCGCGTTTGGTGCTACTCGTTCAGAAATCCGTTCACCGCCTTCTGCCACATCTGCGGTTGGTCGACGAAGTTCATGTGTCCGGCGTTGGGAAAGATGACGAGCTTGGAGCCGGCGATCTTATTGTGCATCTCGCGGCTCAGGCTGGGGTCGCACTCGTCGTGATCTCCGACGAGGATAAGCGTGGGTACGTGGATGGTCGGCAGGCGGTCTACATACTCGACGGACTTGAGGTTGCCGTCGATGACGAACTCGCCGTCCGAGCCCCACATCTCGCGGTAGAGCTCCCAGTTGGTGGGTGCATTGCCGGTGGTGGGGTCATAGGTGGAGTCAGGCCGCGCGCCATAGAGGAATTTGAAGTATCCGTCGCCCCAGGCGAGAGTCTCGTACTCGGCAGAGTAGCGGCCATGCTCCCATGCAGCGCCTTTGCCAAACAGGCCAGCCTGTTCCAGCTCATTTAACCGCTTCAGCTTAGCGGGCGGCATCTGCGCCTTCTCGCGGGCGAGAACTGCGTTCATTTCGCGAGTGGAGGCGAAGGTGCTGTTGAGGATGAGGTGGTTGAGGTGCTGCTGGTACTTGAGCGCGTAGGCCTCCGCCAGCACGCCGCCGCAACTGTGGCCGAGCAGGTCAATCTTGCCGAGGTTGAGCGCCACGCGGACGGCTTCGACGTCGTCGGCCATGTTCTCGATGGTGTACTGCGTCACGTCCTGCAGGCGCTCGGAGCGGCCGGAACCGCGCTCGTCAATGAAGATGAGCCGGTGCGTGCGCGCCAGCGGCATCAGCCAAGGCAGAAAGTAGGTGTGGTCAGCGCCGGGGCCTCCATGGAGGACGACGAGAGGCGGGCCTTTGCCAAACTCGACGTAGTAGATGAGCACACCGTTAGCATCGACAAAACCGTCCTGTTGTGGGTAGACGGTGGGTGTGGGTTGTGCAGACACGAATGCGGCGCAGATAAAGGCGACTGCGAGTGCGAGGGCTAGGCGCAGGGGTTTCATGGCAACGAGCATACCGGAATTTCGGCAGGCCCAGTGATTTATCCTGACCTTTACGCATGACGAACGATTCCATACCTGAATTGAACGCATTTGACGACGATTCGCTGAATAAGGCGTTTGCTGAGTTAGAGAAGCAGGCGCGCGAGGCTGCGGCTAAGATCGACGGACCCGATGCAGTAGAGGCCTTTCGCCTCGAGTGGCTGGGCCGTAAGCAGGGCCGGTTGACTGAGGTCTCGAGCCGGTGGCTGAAGTCTGCTCCAGCAGAAGTGAAGAAGGCGCTGGGTGTGCGCTTCAACGCACTCAAAGCAAGCGTCGAGAGCATGCTTGAGACTGCTGCTGGTGAGGGGCCCAGTGATGCGTCGCTGAGAGCCGAGGTCATCGACATTACGCTGCCGGGCTCGCGGCGGCTGACGGGCGCGGAGCATCCGATTACGCGCACGCTCAATGAGATTGTGAGCGTGTTCGCGGCCCTGGGCTACTCGGTGGGCGTAGGCCCTGAGGTTGAGACCGATTTCTACAACTTCGAGAGCATGAATTTTCCGCCTGGGCATCCGGCGCGCGATACACAGGACACGCTGGTGGTGGCCAACCAGGAGCGCCGTCCACTGCGCGACCGTCTGCTGCTGCGCACGCATACATCGCCCGTCCAGATGCGCACCATGGAGTCGCAGCCGCCGCCGGTGCGGATCGTGATTCCGGGCAAGGTGCACAGGAACGACGCGGCCGACGCGACGCACTCACCGATCTTTCATCAGGTCGAGGGCCTCTGTGTGGATACCAACATTACATTCAGCGATCTGAAAGGTACGCTGGACCATGCGATGAAGGCACTGTTCGGCTCATCGGTCAAGACGCGGTTTTTCCCGTCGTTCTTTCCGTTTACAGAGCCGAGCGCCGATGTGCAGATCAGCTGCATCTTCTGCGGCGGTAAGGGATGTA
>DASZXD010000041.1:0-1699 GCA_035546015.1 Occallatibacter sp. | reverse complement strand
CACGCGTGGCCTGTAGCCATGCTATATGACCGGGCGGGGCTAGGGAATACTGGTTATGCCTGCTGCCGCTCAAACTCCGAGCAGTCGCTCTCAGCGAGGAATCTCGCCGCTGATCGGCATTCCGCTGGTGCTAGTGGGGCTGCCGCTCGCGTTGCTGTTCATGCCCGTCTGGCTGCCGACCGCAATGGCAGCTCACGCATGGCGCGAGCACCGGTTTCGCAAGCAAATGCGCCGCGCCGGGCGCTTCATCGAATGGCCCGACTTGCTTCCTCGGCTGCAACGCAGCGAAGGTACATTGATCGTGGAGCAGGCGCAGAAGGATGCAGTTCGCGTCTGGTGGACCGACGAGAACGTCGCGCGTGGGGCTGGGACCCTGCAACCGCCTCAGGAGTCAGACCTGGATTACTTTCGGCGCGGCGAGCCGCATCCGTTCGTGCGGTGGTGCCACGAGCGGTTCATCGCGGTGGTCGGTGGTATCGCAATGCTCACACATCCCCCGTACAAGTATCCGCCGGGTTTCGTAGGGGCCTCGTTCTTTCACGAGCGATTTCCCGGACTCGCCGTTGTGATAACGGTGAAGCAGCAGGCATAACCAGCCGATGCACCGGACCGGGCCGGCGGTATACTTCACTTGCGGTCGAGCGCGGCTCGGCGCCGGCCCGGCCGGTGATCGGCCCTACGTTGAACTAAACCGCTTCGCGGTGGGCGTCATCCAAAGCGGTTTGTCTTTCAGCGCCGGTTTTTTTCATCACGTTCATTGATCGTCGGCATCATGGATCGCTTCTCTTACCCAGGAGCGAGACATGACCGCACTTCGTCTGCGTTTGATCGAGGATCTGCAGCTTCGCAACTTCTCCAGCCACATCGTCGAGGCTCATGCCGCCGATTCCAGTTTCAATCGCGTGAGCCACTCGCTAAACTCGAAGCAATCTCCATAGCGGCCAGCGGTTCAGTTCAACAGACTCTATCCGCCGTGCGACTGGACCGCTGGCAAGATCTGAAGTCAACTGGCGCACGGCGGATAAAGTCCTCTACGTTATGCAACTCGAGGGCGCTCAACGGACGATGTTCGCGGACGACGTCGGCATCCACTTGCCGGCCGTCAATGAGTACGTCGTCGTTGACTGGGGCGAGATCGCTCAGGTTGACGCGCTCCGCGAGAAGTACCAAGACGGTGCGGTCTTCATCGATGTAATGATCGTACACATCTCCGGCGTGGACTTTCATTTTCACAGCGTTGACGGCGGCTATGAGCAGACGACGGCCGAGATGGAAAAGCATCTTATGGGTTTTCGGCGCGACCGGCTCGAAGCTGTTCCTACATTCGAGGATGCAGGCGAGACGATTCCAGTCGTCTGGAAGCGGGACGAAGCACTCCAGCCGTTTCAGTTACGGCCTCCGATTATCGATCCTCGCGATCCGACTCCGCAAGAACGCGTTCAGATGGAAGTGGCACACAAGGCATCAATTGCAACGTGCGAGAAGATTCTCGGGCGTCCGCTCGGTGCAGACGAACTTGCGTGCGTGCAGACAGGTTTCGAGAACGGTCGCATTACGGGAAACATTGCGCCGCCGCTTGCTCAGCTCTTGGTGGAGCGCCAAAGTGATGCGTGAATGCGGCGGCACGGCGGGTTGCATAACCACGCACTGGAACGGACCGGCCGGGCGGAACGGTCCTTGTGATTCGAAAGACGGTCGA
>DASZXD010000040.1:0-24260 GCA_035546015.1 Occallatibacter sp. | reverse complement strand
CGGCACGCTTCTGCCCACGCTCTCAACCCAGGTGAGCCCGCGGAATGCGCAGGCGCTGCGCGCCGCACAGCAGGCGGGGATTACCGTGGCCATCGCTACCGGACGCCGCGCTGCCTATACCACGCCGCTGCTCGAAGGCCTCGGGCTGCGAGCGGATACGCCACTGATCACGTCGAATGGTGCAGTGACGAAAACGCTCGGTGGTGAGTTGATCAACCGGTGCCATCTGCCCTCACGCGTGGCTCGCGGGCTTTGCGGACTTCTGCGGCCATACGGCTGCATGGTCTTTACCTTTGACCGGCCGGGGCGCGGCGAACTGGCCATTGAAGATCTTGAGCAGGCGCATGGCCGCATTGCGCTCTGGGTTGAGGCCAACCGTAATGCCATCGAGGTGGTCAAGCCGCTCGAGAATGCGCTGGTGGATGGAGAAGATCCAGTTCAGGCGATGGCGGCGGGCTCCATTGGCCAAATGCGCGCTGCCGAAGAAGCGCTCAAGGCGAGCGAGTGGGCTGAGGCCTGCGAGTCGGTGCGCACGGAGTATCCGGCACGCGATCTCTCGATTCTCGATCTGCTGCCGCCGGGCGTCACCAAGGGATGGGCTCTCGAACGGCTCGCCGCGCGGCTGGGCGTTGACCGGCGCGAGACCATGGCCATCGGCGACAACTGGAACGATGTGGGCATGTTCGAGTGGGCAGGCCAGCCGGTGCTGATGGCCAATGCCGCGCAGGAGCTGCGGACGATGGCAAAGTTAAACGGCTGGAAGCAGACGCACTCGAATGACAATGATGGCGTGGCGATGGCGCTGGAAGCGGCGATCAGGAAACATGACGGGGAATTTTCGGGCGCGCCAGCGGTGACTGCAGGGTAGGATGAAATGGTGATTCCGGCTCATCGGTTCAAGATTCTTTCTGCAGCGGCTGCACTCTGCATGCTTGCGTCAGCCGCGCAGGCGGCGGAGCTTGTCACGCTGACGAACGGCTATGCGATGCGTTGCGATCATCACACACAGGCACAGGATCATGTGCGCCTTTACATGAGCGCCGGCGAAGACAACTACATCGAGTTCCCTGCTCACGATATCGCCGGCTTTGCGCAGGCTCCCGATCCGCCTGTGCCGCAGGCGGCCGCACAGCCATCCATAAAGAGCACTGCCAAGCCTGTCACAAAACTCAGCAGTGCCGATCTCAACGAGATGCTGAACGCGGCCGGCAAGGAGCACAATGTCGACGTCGACCTGCTGGCAAGCGTGGTGAGGGCCGAGAGCGGCGGCAATGCACGCGCCGTGAGCCACGCGGGTGCGCAGGGACTGATGCAGCTGATGCCGCGAACGGCGACTGAGCTTGGCGTGCACGACAGCTTTCAACCCGACGAAAATGTTCGCGGCGGCACGGCCTATCTCGACGCGCTGCTCACGCGCTACAACAACAATCTGGCGCTGGCGCTGGCCGCTTATGACGCCGGCCCCGAGGCGGTGGACAGGTATCATGGCATTCCGCCCTACCACGAGACCCGCGCTTATGTGGCCCGCGTAATTCATGAGTTCAACCGGCGGGTGCTGGCTCGCGAGGCGATGGAAAAACGGGCGCTCGCGTCTTCTGCAGATCAGCCGGCAGCGCGTTAGTTGGCAGATGCCGGCAAGAACAGCCATTCGCTTTGGGGCTAAAGCTCCTTGAATTTTGCATGGCTTGACGGCAGAGCTTTACGTACGGGCTAAAGCCCGTACCCTTCAGACCGATCAATATCCGTTCATCCACTCTCCAAGGCCATCCTTTACACTCATATTCGTCGCTGCCGAATGGAGATTGCTTGAAAAAGGGTCAGCTGATTCTGGGACTGGTGGTGCTGGCTGCGCTGGCCGGGCTGTTCATTTGGGCACGGCATCGCGTCCACTTTGACTTTGGCGTCTTTCGCTCGCAGGTGGCGCTGGCGGACTGGCGCATGATTGCCGCCGCGGCTGGGTGCATCTATCTCGGCTACCTCTTCCGCTCTGTGAGATGGGCACAGCTTGTACGGCACAACATGAAGATTGGCCCGCTTACTCTTGTGGGCACGCAGGTGATGGGATTCACCGCGGTGGCACTGATTGGCCGCGTTGCCGATCCGGTGCGGCCTTATCTGGTGGCGAAGAAGACGGGGCTGCCGCTCGGCTCGCAGATCGCGGTCTATATTGTGGAGCGGCTTCTGGATGCCGGAGCCATGGCGCTGATCTTCTCCATCGCGCTTATGTGGGTTCCGGCCGACCAGATTCTCGCGGTCACAGCACATTCGGGTTGGTCAGCAAAGCTGGCGCAGAACCACCGCATGTGGGCGGTGCTGATTGCGCGCTTTGGCGGGCTGGCGCTTACCATCGCCGGCGCTACATTTCTGGTAATGGTGCGGCTGGCCGGCGGCGCAGTGGCCTCGTTTTTTGAGCACATCCTGCGGCCGCTTTCGAAGAATCTGGCACAGTCTGTCGGGCACAAGGTGCGCACCTTTCACTCCGGACTGGACACCATGCGCTCTTTCAGCGACTTTGCGGTCGCGGCATCGCTTTCCATAAGCATGTGGCTGCTGATTGCTCTGGCGTATTTTCTGGCAACGCGCGCCTATGTGGCCAGCCCTGAACTGGCCTCGCTCACACCGCCCAAGTGCGTACTGCTCATGATTGCCAGCGGCGGCGCCAGTATTATGCAGCTTCCGGTAATCGGGTGGTTTTCGCAGATTGGCATTGTGGCCGTGGCGCTGGCCGCGGTGCTGGGCGCATCGCCTGAGGCGGCAACAGCCTGCGCCGCCACCCTGCTGCTTGTGACCTTTATCAGCATCATTCCCGTGGGCCTTATCTGGGCGCAGATTGAGCATGTGAGCCTGCGCAGCGTGACGCACGAGAGTGAGCACGCAGAAGAGGCGCTGGTGGTGGAGGATGAGGTGAAGCCGGCGGAACCGGCGTAAAGCCTTATTGATAATTTGCGCGGCACGGCGCAAACCGCAGATGCTTCGACTTCGTCCGCCACGGCGGACTACTCTCAGGATGACAAAGTGAGTTTCAGCGGTTAGCTTAAGGCAACTGCGATGGCGGAAGCGGAGGCTCAGCAAGGGTAGATTGCGAGTAGCGGATCGTATCCGGGCCCACGGCGCCGCCGGTCATGAGCATGCTCATGGCCTGTTCCATGGTGAGATTGGTTTCGACGATGCGCGAAACCGGCAGCACCTGCAGAAACGCCGACGTCGGGTTGATGGCATTGGGCAGCAGAACCGCAGCCAGCGGCTCGCCTGTGGCCGCATCACTGAGCATGCGGGTCAAGAAGCCGATGCTCTTCTGGCCTTCAATGGGAAAGTCGACCAGCACCACGCGCTGGCTCTCGGGCTTTTTGGCCATCATGGTGTCGATCAGCTGGCGTACCGAGGTGTAGACCTTGGCCACAAACGGCAGCCGCTCCAGCGCCGATTCAAACAGCTCAAAGGCCTGCCGCCCGATGACGACCGAGGTGATGCGGCCGACTACGTAGAGCACGGCCAGCGTGAGCAGGATAGCGAGCACCGACTGCATGAAGGGGCTAGTGAACCATCCCAACTGAAAGACGCTGGCAAAGAGCTTGACCAGCGGCATGCCTGCATTGGCAAGGGTGGTAAAGAGGAAGTGGAAGATAAGCCAGGTGGCAAACAGCGGACCAATGGTGATGATGCCCGCGAGGATGTTGCGCTGCAAGCTGCGCAGCGGATGCGAAAAAACCGGAGTCATGCGCCTCTCCACGCTTTGAGGATACGCGACTGGAGTCGCCGGCGACCGGCGTAATGTCCCAATCCGATTTATATTGAGATTGTCTAATCAAGGCGGTTGGAAGGGGCGCTATGAACGAGCCACGTGGCATGGAATTCGGCGAGGACGACAAGCCGCGCAGCCCTGAGACGCTGCGTCCGCGAGCGGTGGGCTCGCCACTAGCCATGGGAGCAAGCAACAAAGCCGCGGTTACGCCCGCGCAGCCGGAGCCGCGCATCACCGCATCGCTGCCGCAACCGGCGGAGCAGGCAGAGCAGACGCCGTTGGGCGCTCCAACCGGCGATGACGCTACCGACGCACAGACCGGCCTGCAGCGCGCCATGAGCGGCCTGCGCATGGCCTGGCCGTTTTTCCAGAAGCTTCTTCCGCTGCTGGACAGACAGGTCGTTACGACGATCTCAAACTTCCTGACGCCGCATCCGCACCATGCGCCGCAGGTGCAGGTGAATCTTGCGCCAATTGAAAAGAATCTGACCGAACTGCAGCTGCGGCACACAGAGCTGAGCGACCAGGTGGCCGAGCAAAACTCCTCGCTCAAACGGGTGGAAGACCGTCTGGAGCTGGTTCGCGAGGCTACCGACCGCAATACTCTTGAGCAGCAGGAGCTGATGGAAGACCTGAAGGCTGTAGGCAAAAAGGTAAACGTAATCGCCGTGGTCGCGATGGTGCTTCTGGCTATTTCCATCGCGGTGAACGTTGTTCTCTTTCTCCACATCCAGCGGGTCCTGCCATGACCAGGGCATGTCTTCGGCATTGCGGGATGGGCTGAGATTTCTAGAATTTTCGTCAAAATTCCGTCGATTTTATCTACACAAAAATAATTTTCACAATACAAATACAATTTTGTTTGAACTTGCTAACTTTATATGTCTTTTGTGATGCAAAGGGTTGCCAGTCGTATTTTTATGGGACTACTATTCCGGATAGTTCGAACGGGTCATGAACAAAATGACCCATTCTCGTCCCAGCCTATGGATGCAGTTGTTCCCAAGTTCACAGAGCTTCAAAAACGAGCGGCGCTTGCCGGGGCAAGCGTACGCAAATGGGGTGTCTCGTCATGGCATGGTATGCCTACTGCATTGGGGAAAAGCAAGCGTTTCCTGAATTAGCTCGTCATCGTAAACCGGTTCCGATGGAGTCAGTTTTAGGTGTTAGTGGAAATCAAGTATTCTTATATCCCGCAAGCGATCTCGCCGTGGTCGTCAGCGAGCATAACCCCCAGGAATCCTTGAATCAGAAGTCGGGCGTGGACCATGCACGCGTAATTGCCGACTGCTTCCAGCACTCGACTGTGCTTCCATTCCGTTTTGGGACTGTCTTCAACGACGATGAGTCGCTGCGGAAGTCGATCCGCTCAAACCAGCGGCAGTTTCTCGGCAACATCGACAAGCTGCGCGGCAAAACCGAGATGCACCTCAAAATCTTTGTGGACGACTGCGGCTGCGGGCGCGAAGTGGAACGCCACATGGCCGCGGACGCCGTTGGGCGCGAGTATCTGAGCAATCTGCGCGAGAACGCCGCCCGCACACGCGAGCGCCAGACCCGCGCGCGGGCGGTCAGCTTCCAGATGCACCGGCTCTTTATGCCGCTGGACGAGGAAGTGAGCTGCCGCCTGACGGAAAACGGCAAGATGCTGCTCGACATTGCGCACCTGATCGAGCGCAAGCACGTGGAGCGCTACCAGAACAAGTTCGCCACGACCAGCGCCATGATGAAGGAGTGCCAGATGCAGCTCTCCGGCCCGTGGCCGCCTTATCACTTTGTGCATCGGCTCACGCGCGGCTCGCATGCGTCGCACGCGACGGCTGCTGCGGAGAAGGCTACGCCGACGGTCGTGATGCAGCCGGCGATGGCATAACCCTGGTTCTCTCGCTGCGTTTAAGAGAAAAGCTCCGGCTCCGGCTTCGGCCGGAGCTTTTTGTCGTGCGCATCAAAGTGCTGTAATCTTCGGTTCATTCGCACAAGATGCGAAATCATGGGTCATCGGCGTGAAGCAAATTCCATAAAAATTCAACGAACGGTCCCTCATTTTCTTGCGAGATGGGGGATTTCGCGACGTATTCTTATCAAGCCTCTTTGTTCTGAGGTAATTTATCTGGGGCGAGATGGAAGCGGAAAGCGGAGGAGCTGTCGATGAATGAGATTTCGGAGTTGCTGCAGCAGAGATTTGGATTGAGCGCCGATCAGGCACAGGAAGCGGAACGCGCGATCCTTGATCTGATCAAGTCGAAGGTTCCGCCACAGTTTCAAGGCATCGTGGATTCGTTCCTTGGCCAGAGCGCTGGCGACGGGACAGCGGCGGCTTCGACTGAGTCCGGCGGATTGCTCGGCGCGGCTGAGAGTTTGTTTGGCATGCACAACGGTTAAGCAGCCGCATGGTCAGAACCATGATCAGAATATAGATGCCGCGTTCAAGTGGAGCGCACGGTCCTGTGGCGCTGTATGCTGTTTAGCATCGCTTGTAAGAAGGAAAGGAATGAATGATGAAGAGGACAGGTCTTCGAATCACGCTTCTCAGCCTGATGGTGTGCACGCTTCTCGCCGTGCTTCCGGCCGTATCTGCGCAGACCACTCCAGCCAAGCCGTCTGTCACATCCAGCAGCAAGACAGCGACGGCTTCCGCCGCAAGCAAGCTGGTGGATATTAACTCGGCGACTGCCGATCAGCTCAAGGCGCTTCCCGGCATCGGCGATGCGTATTCGCAGAAGATTATCGCGGGTCGGCCTTATGCAAACAAGACGCAGTTGAAGACCAAGGGCATTATTCCGGCGGCAACCTATGACAAGATTGCAAGCCTGGTGATTGCGAAGCAGCCGAAGAAATAACAGAAAAGATCAGCGCAGACTGCAAAGCCACATCCATTGCGGATGTGGCTTTTGCTTTGGCAGGCTGCCCGAGTCTCGTCCGCCGCGGCGGAAGGCTGGGAAGTGATGCCGATTATTTGTCTCCTCCGTGGTTCAGAAAATCTCCGGTCTTCTGTGCGCTTTTCTTCAGGGCATTCCACACATTCCGCGATGTGCTCTTCAACGAATGGCCGGTCTTGCCTGTCGCCATACCCAGCGCTGCGCCGGTGTCGCCATCCGCGAGCACCAGCGCTGTATCGGTAGCGCGCGCTCCGGTGGCTGCGCCGCCGATGCCGTCATTGACTCCCAGGATTGCCGCCTGCGCGGGCCGCTTCGATGGGTCGGCCCAGACGATATCGGTCTGCGGCACACTGTTCACGCGCTGCAGGCGCGGTGGCGTAAAATCGGACCGCTCCAGCTTTGATTCCAAAGGCCATTGGGAGGAGCGCAGCCACGCGATGCCCTGCAATGGCGCGCGCGACTCGCCCAGATTCACTACCGCCCGCACGTTCAATTTGTCCATCTGCTCGCAGCGGTCGCCGCCGCAGCCGTGGCTGCACAAATTTTCAGACAGGAAAGACGCGTGCTTGCCCTCCGATATCCAGACCATTGCTCCGTGGTCTTCTGCCGCAATGGTTGAAGCGCGGGCAAGATGGCTGGCGTCGCAGATGGTATCTTCATGCGCGGCTGCATACCAGTAAAGCGCCTTCGCCGTGTCCGGATCGCCGTTGACCTCGACCAGCGCCGAGATGTGCTCCGCATCGAGAGCATGGCCCATTTCGCCGCAGTCTTTGCGCCAAAGATGGTAATAGTGCAACTCAACTTCGTTTGCGTGTCCCTTGCGGGGAAAAGCCTGCGCGTAGATGGTGCCGTCGTCTGCAACCACCGTCGGGTTCTTATCTGCCGGCGCAAACTGCGCAGGAGCGACAGAGCAGTCTGTGCGGCTCACCATGAATGTGGGAGAAAAGCGCGCCAGGAGCGCATCTTCAAAGGAGTCGGCGAGGCCGTCGTGATCGCTGTCAAGCGCACTCGATGGATGAGCCTGTCGCGCACACAGAGAAGCGCCGGACAGCAGCATGGCCAGCAGGAGCGCCGTCTTCGGCATGGTCCGCGACATTCCGGGCCTCCCTTCCTGTGCACCATCATATTCTCACGCCAGGCAATAAAAGCGACGGTTCAGGCCGAAACCTTTTTGCTTGTGGTCAGGCCAGGAATATGACACATGGACCATCCGCCATTTGCGCCCGCAAGATGCCGCCACCGCGCCCCGCGCGTTTTTAGATGTACTCGAAAGCCGACACCTTGTGTATAGTTGCTTGAGCAGCGCAGAGATTCGAATTCCGCAGGGAGGAAACCCTTCGTGAGACCGTATCTGGCAACTGTCCTGTCTGCAGCCTTGATCTTCGCTCCGTTCGCGCAAGCCACGGAGATCCGGCAATTCGATCGATACGATGGCGACGACCAGATCAGGTTCGTCGACAAGCTCATCGACAGTGTCGAAGCCGCCGCCAAAAACGATCCGGTGCAGCTTGCCAAGGTGAAACGCTTCTTCATGAACAAGCAGCCGGGCGAAGCGATTTCGGGCATGGGCCGGTTTGAGCTGAATCTTTCACTTGCCCGCATCGCGGATATGGACACCTCGGCCAAAAATCCCAAAGCGCGGCACCTCGAAGTGGAAGACGTGATGTATGCCACTCTCTTCAACAACGGCCTTCGCTTTTCGAATTCCTTCCGCCCGGTAGCCGTCGACTTTCAGCCGCAGAAGCCGCTGGGACGCCCGCTCACCCGGCAGGACGCCGACAAGGCGCTGGCGCAAACGCGTCAGTGGATCGCCCGCACCGTGGAGCCCGAGCATCGATTCGACCACGGCGGCCCTGTGGGCGAAACCGAGCAAAGCTGGTCCGGCTGGAGCGACGATCAGAAGGCCATCGCGTTTTTCGCCGCTCTCATCGCTCTGGGGTACCTCGTTGGCGGCTCAGGGCATGGATCTGCGAATTCAGGCGCGTACGATCCGCCCATTCCTCCAGATACCAGCACGATGGATCAGATGTACCGCAAAGCACAGCGAACCGCATGCGCGGCAACGCTGGACACCAACTGCCGGGACATGTTTGGCAACCCGTGGTGATAGATACCGATACAAGCGGAGAATCCGGCCGTACCGATGAAGCGAAAATTCCCGGCGCGGTGATCTCCCAGGTCCCCAAAAGCGAGGGACCCAGGAAGACATCGCTCGATCCAGCATCAATCAATCGTAGTACTCAAGCCCGAGGTGCGTGATCAGTTCTTCGCCCATGATGTGGCGCAGTGTGTTCTTGAGCTTCATGGACTGGATGAACAGATCGTGCTCCGGATAGAGGCCTTCGGCGGTCTGCGGTGACTTGAGGTAGAAGCTCAGCCACTCCTGAATGCCCAGTGAGCGCAGATCAGGCGACCGCTTGGCGAGATCGAGGAACAGGACGAGATCGAGCGCGATGGGCGCGGCCAGGATCGAGTCGCGACAGAGGAAGTTCACCTTGACCTGCATCGGGTAGCCAAGCCAGCCGAAGATGTCGATGTTGTCCCAGGCCTCTTTCTCGTCGCCGCGGGGCGGGTAATAGTTGATGCGGATCTTGTGGTAGATGTCCTTGTAGAGATCGGGATAGAGCTCGGGCTGGAAGATGTATTCAAGCGAGCCGAGCTTGGACTCTTCCTTGGTCTTGAACGACTCGGGATCGTCGAGCACTTCGCCGTCGCGGTTGCCGAGGATGTTGGTGGAGAACCATCCATGCACGCCCAGCATGCGCGCCTTGAAGGCCGGCGCGAGCACGGTCTTCATGAAAGTCTGGCCGGTCTTGAAGTCTTTGCCGCAGATAGGCGCGTTGTTTTTCTTCGAGAGGCAGACCAGCGCCGGAATATCGACCGTGAGGTTGGGCGCTCCGTTGGCGAAGGGCACGCCTTCACTCAGAGCGGCATAAGCATAGATTTGCGAGGGCGCGATGCCGGGATCGTTGGCCTCGAGCCCTTTCTCGAAGTTCTGGATGCTCAGATGCACCGCCGAGGGTTCCATGAAGATTTCTGTCGATCCGGCCCAGATCATCACCACGCGATCAACCGACTTTTTGAAGTTACGAATGTCTTCGATGACCTGGTCGGCCAGCTCGCGCTTGGTCTTGCCCTGTTTGACGTGCGTGCCATTGAGCCGCTTGACGTAGTGCTGGTCGAAAACGGCGGGCATGGGCTTGATGGCTTCGAGATGCGGCTTGAGCTTGGCCAGCGTCTCTTTGTCGAGCACTGCGGCGTGCGCTGCGGCCTCGTAGACGTTGTCTTCAAAGATGTCCCAGCCGGTAAAGACGATGTCGTTCAAGTCGGCCAGCGGAACGAAGTCTTTGATCAGCGGCGAATTGTTATCGGTGCGCTTGCCCAGGCGGATGGTGCCCATCTGCGTGAGTGAGCCGATGGGCTTAGCCAGCCCGCGGCGCACTGCCTCAACACCGGCGATCATGGTGGTTGCCACGGCGCCCAGTCCGACAACCATTACACCCAGCTTGCCTTTCGCGGGCTCTACCGTTTGTGCTGCGGCGGAGCCGAGTCCGCCCTGCTGCTCAATCGACATTGCTTCTCCTAGCGTTGCTTATTGGTGATGTTGTATTTCGTTCAGCTCAACCTGCAGCTGCGACCTAGTCGAGATCCGCCTCGGATGGAGCGATTGATTCGGCCGCATTGGCTGCCCTTCTGCGATTCAGGTGCGACCACACGAACCAGGCAAGCGCAGCCAGCAGGCCAATTTCCACCGCAAGATGAAAGCGATGGAACCATTGTTCGAAACGCGGATCAGTATGCCACTTTTCGCCAAGCTTCATGCCGGCATAGGCAAGCGCGAAGCACCACGGCCACGAACCGATAAAGGTGTAAAGGTGAAATCGCAGTTGCGACATTTTGGCGATGCCCGCCGGGAATGCGATGAAGGTGCGCACAACCGGGAGCAGCCTTGCGATAAGCACAGTGATCGAACCGTACTTCTCGAAAAAGTAGGTCATGCGATCGAGATCGTGATGGCTCATCAGCACCCAGGTGCCGTAACGCTCAACAAGCGGGCGACCGCCTTTTGCGCCGATCCAGTACGCAACCACCGAGCCGAGATTGCAGCCAATGGCTCCGGCGGTTGCTGCAAGCAGCAGATTGAAGTGGCCGGTGAAGACGAGATATCCGGCGAACGGCATGATGATTTCAGAGGGAAGGGGAATGCAGGCTGACTCGATTCCCATGAGCACTGCGATCCCTGGGTATCCGCCAACACTGATGACCTGTGTGACGAATTGAAAGACGAGAGCGAGAATTTTTTCGTTCATTCGCGTACTCAGTATATAGGCCGCAAGCGTGCGTTTTTGCTTATCGGAAACGGTTACGGAAGAAAAGATACATGCACACGTCTGCAAGTTTGGTTTGTTAGGATGAGGATGGCTGGATGAGATTTTCGAGGAGGATTTGTGGCTGATTTTCCGCCTGTACCACTCACGCTTGAAGGCTCGAGCGTGCTGCATCAGTTCTTTCGCTTTGACTGGAAGGCATGGCGGTCGCGCGCAGAAGGCGAGCGTGCGAAGATCGCAGGCGAGTTTGTTGCAGCGCTCAAGAAGCTCGAACGCGCATCAGCAGATGCACACGTGCGCAGCGCGCTCTACTCGCAGCTTGGCCACAAAGGCGATCTGATTCTCGTTCACTTCCGCGACTCGTTTGAAGCGCTCAATCAGGTAGAGCTCGATCTTGCGCAGACGGAGATGTCTGGCTTTCTTGAGCAGAAGCATTCGTATGTTTCAGTTGTCGAGCTTGGGCTGTACGAGTCGAGCCGCAAGACGTATGAGGCCGCAGCGCAGAAGGGATTTGCGGAGCACTCCGCCGAGTGGGATGCAGAGATTGCCACGTCACTCAAGCGCGGTGCGGATGCAATGGCGCCGCGGCTCTTCCCAGCCGTGCCTGAAGCGAAGTATCTCTGCTTTTATCCGATGGACCGCAAGCGCGGCGAGCAGGTGAACTGGTACACGGTTCCCTTTGCCGAGCGCCAGCGCATGATGCACGAACACGGCATGATCGGGCGGCGCTATGGCGACCAGGTAAAGCAGATCATCACCGGGTCGATTGGCATGGACGACTGGGAGTGGGGTGTCGATCTCTTCGCGGATGATCCGGTGGTGTTCAAAAAGCTGATCTACGAGATGCGCTTCGATGAGGTGAGCGCGGTGTATGCGTTGTTTGGGCAGTTCTTCCTCGGTGTGCGGCTGCAGATTGAGAAGCTGAATGACTGGTTCAGCGGCAAACTGTAGATCATTCCGAGAGGAGGTATTCCGCCATGACAACAAAATCTACGCCTCAAAAAGTGTGCCCCGAATGTGGCTATCAGTTCAAAGGCAATGGTTTCGATGGCATTGATGCTCATTGGTGCGCGAAACACGAATCTAGGATGCCATATCACATCGCTTGGCCACAGATAAAATCCGGCACGTATCGTAGACGGACGGGTTCTATCGAAGCCTTCTGCGGCAGCCTCGCGAAAGGAAATAAGATCAAGCTCACCATCGAAGAAATTAAAGAGTTTACAGAGAGAGCGTTGGCCGGCGAAAGATAGCGAGCTCGAATCACTTGGATCAATGATTCGCAAAGATTCCTTCGCTGAAACGCTGCCAGCTCTTACAAACGGCACACCATGCATGACCGCGAAATCGTGGGTGGAACTTTAACTTGCGTGGCCTCTGACAGCTGTTGGAGCACCCAGTTCTGATCGGCTTTGGCATTTCACCTCCTCAATTGGCACGAGCTTACCACCAAGTCGGAATTAGATAGGCAGTTTGCGGAAGTGAATTTAGCTTTTAATCACGAAATGAAAATCCTTTCGCCGAATTAAACTCCTAGTTATGCCAACAGTAAAACGCCAACCAAAGAAATCTTCACCAAAGAGGCTAACAAGCAATTCGCCCCCGAAACGAACCACGAGGCTGCTTGCGCCGCAACGGGTCGCGGCAATCTTGAAGGGGCTCGACGAAGCCTATCCCGAGGCCGTTTGTGCGCTCGATCACAAATCGCCGTGGGAGTTGCTGGTGGCGACGATTCTCTCTGCGCAGTGTACGGATGTGCGCGTGAATATGGTCACGCCGGCGCTGTTCAAGCGCTTCCCTACTCCGGCGGCGATGAGCAAGGCTACATTGCCCGAGTTGGAAGAGCTGATCAGGACGACGGGGTTCTATCGCAACAAGGCAAAGTCAATTCAGGGCGCGGCAAAGGCGGTTGTGGAGCGGTTCGGCGGCAAGGTGCCCGAGACGCTGGATGAGCTGATTACAATTCCCGGTGCGGCACGCAAGACGGCGAACGTCGTCCTTGGCGTCAGCTTTGGCAAGGCTGAGGGGGTTGTGGTCGATACGCACGTGTTTCGCATCTCGCGCAGGCTTGAACTGGCTAAGGGCGACACGCCGCAGGAAGTGGAGCGCCAACTGATGAAGGTGCTGCCGCAGGACCGCTGGATCTCATTTTCACACCAGATTATTCATCACGGGCGCAAGGTGTGCGGGGCGCGCAAGCCGAAGTGCGATCAGTGCAATCTGGAGATGCTGTGCAACTCGAAAGATAAGACATGGCATAGCTGACGTTTGTGCTCTCCCGGGTCCCCAAGAGCGAGGGACCCGGGGCACCAATTTTCGTGCTTAACCACGGAGAAATTGAGTAAGGGCTGCAACAAGCCCGGCGATATCGGAAGGATTCGCTTCCGCGGCGGGCTCCCAGCCATGCTCGCGCAGCGTCTGGCTGGTGATGGGGCCAATGGAAATGGCGGGAACGCCTGCCAATGGAAATGCGACTCCAGTTTTTTCCGCGGCTTCTTTGAGGTGCGTCACGCTCGATGAGCTGGTGAAAGTGGCTGCGGCGATTCCCTGCTGCAGTGCTTCGCGCAACTGCTGTGGCGCGGATGCGGGCAGCACGTTGCGATAGGTATCGACCACGTCAACGATTGCACCGGATGCTCGAAGCTCATCGGGAATCACGTCGCGTGCGATTGCGGCGCGTGCGATAAGAACGCGCTTGCCTGCGGTCTGCGCGCCCAGTGCGGCGAGCAGGCCCTCTGCCACATACGACTCCGGTACAAGCGTAACTGCGAGCTGCGCCTTCTGAGCTGCCGCTGCTGTGGCCGGACCCACTGTAGCGACCTGCAACGTGACCGCGCGATCGAGCGCGACTCCGAGGCAGGCAGCGCGTTCCATCAGCATATAGGCAGCGTTTGCGCTTGTGAGAATCAGCCAGTCATACCGGTCGAGATTGCGAAGCGCATCGTCGAGCGGTGCATACGATTCGGGCGGCGCAATCTCCAGCACGGGAACTTCAACGGGCTGGGCGCCCAGCGCGCGCAGCTCATCGCTCAGCTTTGAGGCCTGTCTTGCTGCACGCGTCACCAGTACTCGGCGGCCGGCGAGCGGCAGGCTCACGGCGTTACTCCGCCGGCGGCTTCAAGCAACGGGCCTGCGCCGGCCTCGAGCAGCATTTTTGCAGCGTGGCGGCCAAAGGCTTCAGGATCGCTGTGGTCGGTGGGCGCAATGTGATAGATGCGCACTACGGCGCCGGTCAGCGGCGAAGCGACAACGGCAAATATCTCGTCCTGCGTCTTGTGCTGCGATGCAAAGTTCATGCGGCAGTGGATACCGATAGGAACCTGGCATCCTCCGCCCAGAGCCGCCAGCGCGGCACGCTCGGCGGTAACGGCAAAGCGCGTATCTACATCGTCAAGGAAGCCGATTGCGTCGCGAGTTGCCGCGTCGTCTCTGCGGGTTTCGATGGCCAGCGAGCCCTGCCCTGCCGCGGGGCAAAACTCCGCGGGCTCAAGACGCTGACGCAGCCAGTCGGTCTTGCCCAGCCGCTCAAGGCCAGCCGCGGCAAGAAGGATGGCGTCCACCTGTCCCTCGGACAACTTGCGCAGGCGGGTGTCCACATTGCCGCGGAACTCGACGGCTTCAATATCAGGGCGCAGCGCCTTCAACTGTGCGCGGCGGCGCTGGCTGCTGGTGCCCACGCGCGCGCCCTGCGGCAACTCAGCCAGACGCATGTATTTCGCGGAGACGAAGGCATCGCGCGGATCGACGCGCGGAGGCGTGGCGGCAAGCGTAAAGGGTTCAGCCAGCTCGGTGGGCAGATCTTTGAGTGAGTGAACGGCCAGATCGATGCGGCCTTCTGCAAGCGCCTCTTCAATCTCCTTGGTGAACATGCCCTTGGAGCCAACCTCGGCGAAGGTAACTTCCTGCAGACGGTCGCCGGTGGTCTTGATGATCTCAATGTCGACCTCGTGCCCCTGCTCGCGCAGCAGACCGGCTATGTGATTTGCCTGCCACAGCGCAAGCTGTGAGCCACGGCTGCCAATACGTAGTTTCATCGCCGCACCTCGATCCGTTCAGGCACGCGCACAGGGTCTTGCTCCGCGTCCGTGGGCTCGCTCGTCTTTTTTGCGGGCTCCGGCGCAGCTTCCTGCTCGGAGCCGACTGACCATGCATCGCACAATACATCGAGCCGCGCGGAGTCGCCTTCGCGGGCTGCCTGCTTGATGGCCTGCATGGGCGGATGGAGAAATTTATTGACCAGACCGCGCGTGAGCGCTTCAACTGCCGCAGCCTGTTCAGGAGTAAGAGAGCTGAGACGCGCGTGCACGCGCTCTAGCTCGCCGATGCGAATCTCTTCAGCCCTGCGCTGGAGGGCGACGATGGCCGGAGCCACGTTGACGGTGCGCTGGCGCTGCTGGAAGCGCTCGACCTCCTGCGCGATAAGCGTTTCGGCGTCGATGGCTTCGCGGCTGCGCGCTTCCATGTGTGCCGCGGCCACCTGCTGCAGGTCGTCGATGTCGTAGACGAAGATGCCGTCAAGCTTGTTCATCTCCGGATCGACGTCGCGCGGGACTGCGATATCGATAAAGAACATGGGCCGGTTGCGGCGGCGATGCAGGAAGGCCTGTCCGTGCTCACGGCGGAAGATGGGATGCGGCGCCCCGGTGGAGCTGATGACGATGTCGGCCTGGCTGGCCACTTCATGCAACTGGGCAAAATCGATGACCTGAGGAACGATGTGGCCGCCGAAGTCGGCAGCCATACGCCGCGCGCGCTCGGCGGTGCGATTGCTCACGAGGATTGCGCCTGCGCCCTGCTGCACGAGATGCCGGGCGGCCAGTTCGCTCATTTTGCCTGCGCCAACCAGAAAGACGGTGCGGCCGTGCAACGATCCGAAGA
Organism: Occallatibacter sp.; assembly: GCA_035546015.1. Classification (GTDB taxonomy): domain Bacteria; phylum Acidobacteriota; class Terriglobia; order Terriglobales; family Acidobacteriaceae; genus Telmatobacter. The sequence goes on along the minus strand of DASZXD010000040.1, from coordinate 8,433 downwards.
TTTTGCGGGCCAGATCCACGGCAACAGAAGCAATGGAGACGGAGCTTGCGCCGATGCCTGTTTCGCTGCGAGCCTTTTTGGCGGCGGCAAAGGCGCTTTGCAAAAGATGTTCGAGCTGCGCAGAGACCGTGCCTGCTGCGCGTGCCGCGGCAAAGGCGTCTTTCACCTGGCCGAGAATCTGCGGCTCGCCGACCACCATGGAGTCGAGGCTGGCTGCCACGCGGAAGAGGTGGCTTACGGCGGCGCGGTCGCGGTGCTCGTAGATGTGCGGGTTGAGCGTTGCAGAATCAACGGCGAAATGGTTCGAGAAGAAGTCCGCGAGCTGGACGCTGGGCTGGTCCACCATGGCGATCAGTTCCACGCGGTTGCAGGTGGAAACGATCATGCACTCAGCTACACCGGGCACGGCAGCCAGCGCACGTGTGGCGTCGGCCAGCTCGTCACGGCCGATGGCAATGCGCTCGCGCAACTCGATGGGCGCCGTCTTGTGATTCACGCCGATGAGTGTGAGCGTCATTGCGGACCGAACCTGTGCACGTTGCTGATGAGATTGGCGGCCCAGACGACCATCATGAAGGCCAGAGCCGCGCCGGATACATAAGCAGCTTTGCGTCCACGCAGCCCTGCGCCGCGCCGCACAAGCAGCAGCACCACGTAGACCACCCACATGGCAAAGGACGCGATCACTTTAGGATCGGCAAAGTAGGCAGCGCCGAGGGTGGTCTCCTGCGCCAGCACCGAGCCGATGACCAAGCCCACTGTCATGCAGGGAAAGCCGAATTCGAGCGTGGAGTGAGAAATGCGCTCCAGCGTGTCGAGGGGCGGCAACCAGTCCAGCGGGCTTTTGCCCTGCTTGGTTTTGGATTTGAGGCGGTGTTCCTGAACCAGATAGAGCACCGAGGCGAGCAGGCTGAAACACAGCGCGGCGTAGGCCAGCAGCAGCGCGATGATGTGCGCCACGAGCCAGCTTGTCCGCACACCCTGCGAGGGAAATGTGTAGCGATCAGTCCCCAGGGCGGGCACGAAGACCAGGAAAAATGTGGCCGGCATGGCGAAGAGGCCGAGCGAGATGGCGTCATAGAGCCACCAGACCAGGAAGAACAGACCGGCTACGGCAAAGCCCAGCAGCGACTCGATCTCGCGCACGCCAACGGGCACAAAGCGGTGCGCCTGTACGAGCATTTCCACGACTGAAACGAAGTGGAAGAAAAAGGCCAGCCCGCCAAGGTGGACACAGGACTTGCGCCACCGCTCGCTTGAGTACAAGACGGCCGGGAAAACGGCGACACATGCCGCCGCATAGAGAACCGCCGCCACTCTGAGCCACAGAAGAGACATGCAAGAAACACCTTAAGGCGTTCAGTATCAGTATACTGTGACGGAAATCACGCCACGTTACCACGCCGCGCACCGGCGAAGGCGCATGTGGCACGAAATCCTCTCTTTTTGAGCAACCGGGGCAAACAACTAAGCACATCTTATTCGTGATACAGTGACTAGCCTAGGGGTCGCGAGGAGCAGCCGTTCCATACATATAGAAGAGTGGAGAACGTCATGGACCAGGACGAACAGCGGTCGTTCATCCTCTTTCTGGCGAAAGAGATGAAACTCTATTGCCGTGAACTGATGGCTTATCAGGCTTTTGCCGAAACCCTCAAGGAAAGCGGTGTGGAAGGCGTTGACGAGCTGATTGAGAGCGCCCGCAACTCGCCGGCCGTGCGCGCACGGTTTGCAAAGCAGTTCGAAGGTTTCGACGACCTGCTGCCACCCAGCCGCGAAGAGCTTGAGGAACTGGCCTGGCAGGAACTGCTCAAGGACTGGAAACCGAGCGGCAAGCCGAACTGAGAGCTACTGCCCCTGTGCGCTGTACCAAATCCGCCCGATTCCGCACCCGGTTTTGCACACTGCCACACGCCGTGAGCTAAGCCACCTGCCACGATAAGCTTGAAGCAATCGTGATTCATGAAGACGTTCAATCCGAGACCAGCCCCCAAACCAGCATCGACACCGATTCCGAGCCGAGGCTCCTGGCCGCTGTCGAACCGGCTCCGGAGCCCGGGCCGCTGGATAAGGCTCCCTCTGAGCTGACGCCCTTTATGCGCCAGTGGACGGCGGCCAAGCGGGAGAACCCCGATGCCCTGCTGTTCTTCCGCATGGGCGACTTTTACGAGCTCTTCTATGACGATGCGATCATCGTGAGCCGGGAGTTGCAGCTCACGCTCACGGCACGCGACCGCGAGCGGACGCAGCCCATGTGCGGAGTTCCTTATCACGCAGTTGAAGGCTACCTGGCACGGCTGCTTCGCAAGGGTTACCGCATCGCCCTGTGCGACCAGATGGAGGACCCCAAGCTCACCAAAAAGATCGTGAGACGCGAGGTCACGCGGGTGCTGACGCCCGGAACGGCGCTCGACGCGCAGACGGGCCCGGAGCAGAATAACTTTCTGGCTGCACTTTATGAGAGCGGACGCGATGCAGCAGCGGTGAGCGCGATTGCGCTGCTCGATGTTTCGACCGGCGAGTTTCGCACGGCGGAGTTCAATGGGCCCAGGGCACGGCAGCAGGCAGTGGATGAGCTGCTGCTGGCCTCGCCCAGCGAGGTTCTGGTGGCCACGAGCGCCGAAGTGCCTGCGCAGCTTGAAAAGATTCCGGCGCGGACACGCGTGGAGGACTGGGTCTGGAGCCGGGAGTTTGCTATCCCGCTGGTTGAACGACAGCTCAATGTGCGCTCGCTCGAAGGCTTTGGCCTCATCGGACACGATGCAGCGGCCATTGCTGCGGGAGCAGTGCTGCACTATGTGCGCACAACGCAGAAGAATGAAGCACTGCATATCGATTCGTTGCGCTTTCAGGAGCACTCGACCGCGCTCGAGCTCGACCAGGTGACGGTGCGCAATCTCGAACTGGTGGAGCCGCTCTTTGCCGGCCAAGACGACCGCACAACACTCTTTCGCACACTGGATGCATGCCTGACGCCGATGGGCAAGCGCATGCTGCGTGCTACGATTCTGCGTCCGCTCATGGATGCAGCGGAGATTGAAGCGCGTTATGAAGCTGTGGCTGAGGCACAGGCCGATCTGCTGAAACGCGAGGAGGTCCGGCGGGCATTCAGCGGAATCCTCGATCTTGAGCGGCTGCTTGCACGGCTCAGCCTCGACTCCGCGGGTCCACGCGACGTGAGGGCGATGGGCGCCAGCCTTGCGCGGCTGCCCGGGCTGAGAACTGCGCTTGCGTTCATGACCGCAAGCCTGTGGAAGCAGATTACATTGCGGCTCGACACGCTTGACGATGTAACCGCACAGATTGCGCGGACGCTGGTGGGTGAGCCTCCGCTGACGATGGCGGACGGCGGCGTCATTGCGTCCGGAGTAGACGCGGAGCTGGATGAGCTGCGTTCCATATCGACGGATGGACGGCAGGCTATTGCCGGCATTGAGGACCGGGAGCGCAAGCGGACCGGCATCGCGTCGCTCAAGGTCAAGTTCAACTCGGTCTTCGGCTACTACATCGAGATCACCAAGGCAAATCTTTCGCTTGTGCCTGTCGATTACGAGCGCAAGCAGACGCTGGTGAATGCCGAGCGCTTCACGACGCCGGAGCTAAAGGAATACGAGCGCAAGATTCTCACCGCGCACGACCGCTGCATCGAGATTGAGAAACGCATCTTTGCCGAGTTGCGCAGGAACGTGCTTGCCGCCGCAGGCAGGATTCGACGCAGCTCCGCCGCTGTTGCGGAGGCCGATTTGCTTGCCTGCTTTGCGCATCTGGCCGCGGGCCGCAGATATGCGCGCCCGAAGCTCGACGCAGAGCCTGTGCTGGAGGCAGTCGCAGCGCGGCATCCGGTGATTGAGCAATGGATGGAGGACACGCGCGAGGGCCGCTTCATTCCCAACGATGTCTATCTCAATGCAAGCGGCGAAGGGCCGAGCCTGCTGCTCATCACCGGCCCCAACATGGGCGGCAAAAGCACCTATCTGCGCCAGGCGGCCATGCTTGTGCTTATGGCGCAGATGGGCAGCTTTGTGCCTGCCGAGAGCATGCGCTACGGACTTGTGGACCGCATCTACACGCGCATTGGCGCCAGCGACAACGTGGCACGAGGCCGCTCCACCTTTATGGTGGAGATGACTGAGACGGCGACAATTCTGAATACGGCAACGAATCGCTCGCTGGTTCTTTTAGATGAGATGGGCCGCGGCACGGCGACCTATGACGGCCTTTCGCTGGCCTGGGCTACGGTGGAGTATCTGCATGCCGAAACGGGCGCGCGAACGCTCTTTGCCACGCACTATCATGAGCTGACCATGCTTGCAGAAAAGCTGCAGAGGGTGCGGAATCTGCGCGTGGGCGTGAAAGAGACGGCGAGCGGCATTGTGTTTCTGCATCACATCGAGCCCGGCGCGGCAAGCAAGAGCTACGGCATTGAAGTGGCCAAGCTGGCCGGGCTGCCTGCGGCGGTTATCGAACGGGCGCGCCGCGTGCTGAAGCAGCATGAAAAACAGGAGCGCTCTGCCGCTGCCGGAGTGCAGGAACAGCCAAGCGCCGAGCCGTTGCAGTTGACCATATTCACGCCGCTCTCGCAGCGCATTGTGGATCGCATTGAGGCGACGGATGTGAATTCGCTCACTCCGCTTCAGGCGCTTAATCTGCTCGAAGAGCTGCAACAGGAATTAAAGAAATGACGACGAATTTGCGGCATGCGGCGGGCGAATTGCTGGTGGCTGGCCTGGCTGGCACGGAGCTTACAGGACTGGAACGCGCATGGCTCAGGCTGGTGCGCCCCGGCGGGGTGATCCTCTTCAAGCGCAACATTACCGATGCTGCGCAGACACACGCACTGCTTGTAGAGGCTACGGGATTTTGTGCGCCGCACGCGGTGCGCTGCGTGGATGTGGAGGGCGGTACAGTGAACCGGCTGCGCGATGCGCTGGCTCCGCTGCCTTCAGCGCAGGCCGTGGGAGCAGCAATGCGAAGGCTGCGCAAGCCTGCGCCGGCACATCAGTTCGGCGAGTTGATTGCACGTGCCGTGAAGGCCTTCGGTTTTAACACCACGCTTGCGCCGGTTGTCGATCTTGCATTGCCTGAAGCAGCCGAGGTGCTTGGCTCGCGACCGCCGGGCTCGCGCGCCGAAGAGGTCATTGAATTTGCACGCGCGTTTCTCGCTGGACTTACGGCGCAGGGTATTGCAGGCTGTGGAAAGCATTTTCCAGGCCTTGGTGGCGCGGCCAGCGACACACACTTTGTTACACCGGAGATTGATCGCACGTGGCAGCAGATATGGAATGAGGACCTTGCGCCTTATCGCGAGCTGCATGCGGCCATGCCGATGATCATGATGAATCATGCTGCGTATCCGGCGACGCCCGGCAAAAACCGGCCGGCAAGCGCGTCGGATTTCTGGATCACGAATGTGTTGCGCAGGCGCATCGGTTATCGCGGCATTATTCTTTCAGACGATCTGGAGATGGGTGGAATTCTCAAGTTCATGCCGGTTGAAGAAGCCGCTGTTGCCGCAGTTCGCGCCGGAAGCGACCTGATTGAAATCTGCCATAGCGCAGAGCTGATTTTGCGCAGCTATGAGGCATTGATTGTCGAAGCCGAGCGCTCCGCTGCGTTTCGCAAGCTGCTGCTGGAGCGCGCACGAACTGCTGCGCGCAAGCGTGCAAAGCTTTACGCAAAACCTGCGCTACGCGCGTTGACCAACAAGCAGTTTGAAACGCTGCGAGCGCGGATTCTTAAGTTCCGCGACTTCATTGCAGCCAGCGAAGCGGATGCGATTGCTCCGAGAGCCGCGGCTCCGGCGGAGATTTCATGATTGTGGCAGGCATCATGAGCGGCACGTCGGCGGACGGGATTGATGTCGCCGTGGTGCGCATCACTGCGGGCAAACTGCGCCCGAGGCTGAAGCTAGTTGCTCATGAGGCATTTCCTTACTCTGCCGCTTTGCGGCGCGCGGTGCTGGCAGCAATGAATGCTGCCTCTACATCGACGGCAGATCTGGCGCGGCTGAACTGGCGTCTTGGACTGGCCTATGCGGATGCAGTGGAAGCAACTGCAAAGAAGCACAAAATCAAACTCGACCTGATCGGTTGCCACGGGCAGACTCTTTATCATCAGCCGCGTGCTGAACGGTATGCTGACCGCAAATTTGCCTGCACGTGGCAGGCAGGCGAAGCGCAGGCGATTGCGTCGCGCATGCAGGCGCCTGTTGTATCGAACTTTCGCCCTGCCGACATGTTTGCCGGCGGGCAGGGCGCGCCGCTGGTGCCGCTGCTCGATTACGTGCTCTTTGCCGATGCAAAACGCGGGCGCGTGTTGCAGAACATCGGCGGCATTGCGAACCTGACGGCGATTCCTGCGGACGCCAGACCGGAGGCGGTGGTTGCTTTCGACACCGGTCCCGGGAACATGATCATCGACTGGCTGGCGCAGGAGCTGTGCGACAAGCCATTTGACAAGAATGGCGCGCTGGCGGCGCGCGGCACTGTGATTGAGCCGGTGCTGAAAGCTTCGCTTGCGAATCCTTATTTCAAACTAAAGCCGCCGCGCACGGCAGGACGCGAGCAGTTCGGGCGCGAGTATGCCGCAGAGTTTTTGCGGTCGTGCCGGAGCCACAGCGCACGCAGTGAAGATGCACTGGCAACCGCAACGGCGTTCACAGCAGAGTCGATTGCGCACAGTTATCGACGGTTTGTTTTACCAAAGATGAAGAGCGGTGCTGTGGACTATGTTGTTTCCGGCGGGGGCGCGCGGAATCGCACATTGATGACGATGCTGCGCGAGCAGCTCGAGCCGATGGGCTGCACGGTTCAGTTGAGCGATGAGTTCGGGCTGCCGGCCGCTGCAAAAGAGGCCGCGGCCTTTGCGTTGCTCGCCTGGCAGACGTGGCGCCGCAAGCCCGGAAATGTGCCAGCCGCAACTGGAGCCAGGCGGGCTGCGATCCTTGGTCAGGTGACGTATGCCTAAGTGGCGCCGCCTGTTACAGGCGCCGTATCTCGCGCTCGTTTTCCTGCTTTTCCTGGTTACGCAGGGTTGCCGCACTGCGGGCAGAGATCCGGGCACTGTTGTTTTTATGCTGCCAAGCAGCCCGACAAATCTCGATCCGCGCATAGGCACTGACGAGCCCTCTGAACATATCGACGAGCTTTTGTTTGACGGGCTGGTAGCGCAGGACGCCAATTTTCACTTCCAGCCGGCACTGGCGGAAAGCTGGGAGCAACCCGATCCGCGCACGCTGATTTTTCACCTGCGTGATGGTGTGCGGTTCTCCGATGGGCAACCGTTCACGGCGCGCGATGTGGCCTGGACGATGGATTCGATGCGCAACGGCGCGGTGATCTCACCGAAGGCAGCGTCCTATGCATCTGTCGAGTCCGTTGAAGTGCACGATGAGCACACGGTTATCTTTCATCTCAAGCACGCAGACAATTTTTTGCTCACCAATCTTTCCACGGGCGCATTTGGCGTTGTGCCAGCGGGCAGCGGCAAGGATTTCTGGCATCACCCGGTCGGCACGGGGCCGTTTCGTTTCGTGAGCCAGCGCATCGATCAGGATGTGGTGATTAAGCGCAATCCGCTGAGCTGGTCGGTCCAGCCGAAGATCGAGCGCGTGCGCTTCGCTATCGTGCCGGATGCGATCACCATGTCGCTCGAGCTCGAAAAAGGCTCGGCTGATGTGGAGAGCAATTCCCTGCCCATGGACTCACTACCGGTGCTGGCGAAACGCGCCGACCTTGAAGTGGACGATGTGCCCGGAACTGTCGTGCAATATCTTGCCTTCAACCTGCGCGATCCGATTCTGAAGGATGCGCGCGTGCGGCAGGCGATTGCATATTCTATTGACCGCGAGCTGATGATCCGCACTTTGCTCAGCGGACATGCAACGGCTGCGCAGAGCCTGCTGCCCGCGAGCCACTGGGCGTGGACGAGCGATGTGGAGCACTACACATACGATCCGGCACGCGCGGAACAGCTGCTCGATGCGGCAGGCTACCGGCGCGGCGCTGACGGAGTTCGCCTGCACCTGACGATGAAGACCAGCACAGATGAAGGCACACGTTTGCTGGCAGCGGTGATGCAGCAGGAACTGGCGCGCGTGGGTATTGCGCTCGATCTGCGCAGCAATGAGTTTGCCACGTTTTACTCAGATGTAACCCGCGGCGCGTTTCAGATGTATTCGCTGCGCTGGATCGGCATCAAGGGGCCGGATATCTTCAGCTATGCATTTTCAAGCGCGAACTTCCCACCGAATGGAGCCAATCGCGGACACTATGCGAATCCCAGGCTCGATGCGCTGCTTGACGATGCAGATGCCAGCAGCGACGCGGACCAACGCCGCAAAGACTATATTGAGGTGCAACAGATTCTTGCGCGCGATTTACCCGCTTTCAATCTTTGGTATCTCGACACGGTGGTTGTTCACAACAAAAGGTT
>DASZXD010000039.1:0-8538 GCA_035546015.1 Occallatibacter sp. | reverse complement strand
ATCGACTACAGCGGTCGCATCCGTGTCCATAGATCGCTACTCAACGTCATCCTCCACGACTGAGCCCTGCCGGAAAAGTCTCCCTCGTATTTACACGAGTGACGTATTCACACCGCTCATCCGGGCCGCTGTGCCCGACGGGATGGGGGCCATTGCGCCTGAAATTCGCTTCAATTGTGATCAAGATTGATCAGAACTGAAACAGATGGGATGAGAGACTCGCTTCAATGCGCACTGGGTTGTTTTGCGTGAGGCTAAATTATGTCCGAAGCAAAACCCAGACTTCTCATCGTAGTTCATGAACAGTACATTCGATCCTCAATATCGGAGATTCTGACCGGGGCTGGCTATGTGTGCGGTCTGCCGAGGACAGCCGTGCGGCGCTGGCCAGATTCACCGCGAAGCACCTGAAGTTCTGCTGCCTGACTTGAACATGTCCGCCAAGTCGGGATCCGATTTGTGGCTGGCAAGGAGCGTACGCCGTGCTTCAGAAAACGCCTACGTGACGATTGAATGTCCGGAATGCCTCCAGGACCTTTCCCCAAGGTTCTCAATGGGGCGAGCGAGCAAACTTGCGTGACAGACTGCATTTTTTGGAAGTTCGATTCGGTACGCAGTGGTACGTCCGACGAACCCGATAGCGTAAGAACCGGTTCGAAGGTTGTGTCTGCGGCTACGGAACGAAGGGCTACGGACCAAAGGAATGTTGTGGCCCACCGCTTTCAACACTGCTTCCGACCTGTTTGATGGGCGCGCGACGATGCGGAATTCCCCGCACCAGAGTGGCTGCTTCCCGGGCATGAACCCATCCGCCCAGGCAAACGGCCTCAAACGAGGTCTTACTTTGATAAGCGGTGACGGCCAGACATTCGATTCCGCGAAGTTTCTTGCCAGCGCAGGGCTGGGCCGGACGATTATCAGTTTGAAGCCCAAAGAGAGATTCTTTTGCCAGGGAGACCTGGCGAACTCCGTTTATTACCTCCAGAAGGGCCGCGCCAGAGTTACCGTCGTTTCGCAAACCGGCAAAGAGGCCACAATCACCCTTTTATCCAGTGGCGATTTTGTCGGGGAGGAATCTCTTGCGGCAATTGTCGGTCTCCGTATGTCGACCGCCACTGCCGTGATTGCGTGTGCGGCCCTCAAGATCGACAGAAGCGAAATGATTCGTGTGATGCACGACGAACCGTCATTCGCTGACCTGTTCCTCAAGTTTCTGCTGGCCCGCAGCATGCGAACCCAGGCCGATCTTGTCGATCAGCTCTTCAACTCCAGCGAAAAGCGCTTGGCACGCATTCTCCTGCTGATGGCGGAGTTTGGTAAGCCTGGTGAACCGGAAACCTTCATTCCGCCGATTACCCAGGAAACCCTGGCGGCTATGATCGGCACCACCCGGTCCCGCGTCAGCTTCTTCATGAATCGCTTTCGCAAGCTCGGTTTCATCAGCTACAACGGCCGCATCCGGGTACACAAGTCGCTGCTGAACGTAGTTCTGCTCGATCAATTGCCCGATCACAACGCACAGAAACCGGCCCTGCTTCCCAGACCGTAAGCTACTTTGCTGCGGTGCTTTGCGCATGCACTACGTGTCGCTTTGGAACTGCGCGGTACGGTGGCATGGATCGCAAGTCTTGGGCGTGATGCCGGATCCAACCCATGGGCCAGGAATCCAGTGTTGCAGGAGCGACGAACCGCGCCGAGCCACCTCGTAACGTGAGAGGCCGGTTGAGGTCCGGAATGTGCATGAAACATTTGTCAATGCAATCCCAAAAACGATTGCCCGTCTGGCCATTTTGAGCAAAATTGAACAGTTTCCTCCTAGTTGTTGAAGCAAGCTATTGGGGGGAAGCCCTTTTCAAGGACGGCTGAGACCTAACGCGTCTGGCGGAACAACTATGGTCACACACCCTCAAGTCTCATTGAAGAGTCGGCCTGCTGTGGCAGAAGGAACACTCAACAGAACGAGACACTAAGTTCCAGCAAGCGAATCGAGCAGTGGACCGGGGAGGAAAGAGATGCGACTCTATCTTGTTAATCCCGACAATCCGGTCGTCAGCCTGAACAATGTTCATTGGAACCGTCTGAACAAGTATCGAGTCTGGAAACCGCTCGGGCTTCTCGTGGTGGCAGGACTGACGCCACCGGACTGGGAGGTGATGCTGATCGACGAAAACCTGGGCCATCTCGATTACGAACGTCTGCCCAAACCTGATCTGGTCGGTGTAACGGCCTTCACTTCCCAGGCGCCCCGGGCCTACGAAGTCGCGGCTCAGTACCGCGCGATGAGAGTGCCCGTGGTGATGGGAGGCATTCATGCAACATTCTGTCGCGATGAGGCGCTGGAGCATGTGGATGCGGTGGTCACGGGAGAGGCGGAAACAGTATGGGGGCAGGTTTTGGCGGATGCGCGCAACCACGCCCTGCGCAAGGTGTATGACGGTGGTCTCAGCGCCCTGGCTGCAATCCCGCCTGCTCGCCACGACCTGCTCCAAGGACGGTATTACCTCGGCTCGGTACAAACCACGCGTGGTTGTCCGCTGAATTGCGTCTTCTGCAGCGTTACCGCGTTCAATGGAGGCACGTACCGCCATCGGCCCGTCGATGATGTTCTTCGAGAGCTCCGACTGATCCGGGAGAAATTCATCCTGTTTGTAGACGACAACCTCATTGGTACTCGCGAGGACCATCTCGCATACTCCAAGGCTCTTTTCCGGGCGATGATTCAAGAGGGGTTGACCCGGCCTTGGATCTGCCAGGCGACCATGAACTTCGCCGACGATGACGAACTGCTAGGACTCGCCGCGCGTTCGGGATGCCAAGGCGTATTCATTGGGTTTGAATCCCCCACCGTCGAAGGCTTGATGACCTTAGGCAAGAAGTTCAATCTCCAGAAGGGGAGAGATTACCGCGAGTCCGTCCGGCGAATTCAACGTTACGGCATATGCGTTGTGGGCTCTTTCATCATAGGGATCGACACGGACCGGCGAGGGATTGGCGAAACCATCGCTCGTGCGGCGAAGGACTACGGCATCGACGCCGCCAACGTTCTGATCCTTACTCCGCTCCCCGGAACCAAGCTCTACGAACAGATGGAGCGCGAAGGCAGGATCCGTTCGAACAACTACCCGCAAGATTGGAAGTACTACACTCTGACTTATCCAGTGGCCAACTACACTCACCTTTCCTGGGCGGAATTGGTGGAGGAGGTGAACCGGTTCAACCATCGGTTTTACTCGTATGCGCAGATTGGTCGGAGGATGCTGCACCTCGCCATGAATACGCACAATCCCAGAACGTTATCGGTCGTCCTAGTTGCCAACCTGAGCTACCGATCTAACCACCTTCTTGACAGGCGTACTTATGCCAGTCGGGTTTAGCTTCCAAATTTCGAAGATACTCCATTTCATTCGCCGGCGGCAGAACGGCGATTTCTCATCAATGGATCCCTCTGACCGTTGTTGGCCTCTCGCTGTTCGCCGTCGGACGATGGGTGTGGTCCTCCAATGCTCTTATGCAAAGCGCGAGCGGAGATATCGACCCTCGATACACTTTTGTTGCCTGCGCCTATCCAGTTGCATAGTCGAGGATTGTCTCGAATCGTCCGCACGCGAACAGATTAGAGCGTATGCTCAAGGCAGTAGTGGTAGTGGCCTTCTCGCCTTCGGCAATCTTGGCTTCGCTTCAGACGAGCACCGTTCAGGCACGCAACCGCGGGACTGGAGTTTCTCATGAGCCTTACCAAGAAAAGCGATGTCAAGAATCATCTTTCCCCCCGTCACCGCAGGGAGATACATCTGTACCGGCCAGAAAGCCAGCCCGACCCAACCGGCGTCTCCCGCGTCGAACAAGACAAAATCGAGACAGTTCCTTCGGATTCTACAGAACGCTTCGCTGAAGAGCATTCGTCATCTGATGTGCCGCTTGAGCCCGCCGACCAATTAACGCGCTCCGTTAGCTCCCAGCGGCCCAAAGTTTCGGAAACCGCGCGGACGTGAAGCTGCATTCCATTTTCCTGCGCAACGGCTGCATCCTGCCAAATCGATTGGATCCGCTCCAGGAGTCCATTGGCAATGAGTGGACGATTGTCAAAGATCTCGGAGCGCCAGTGTTCGATACGATGATTCGGCAGGCGGGATCGCACTTTATCTGGGTCCATGGCTCCAGTGCCCGAAGAGGCGTTGGGAAAACTCGGCAAAGCGCAACTGCCCACGCTTTGACCCATGCGCTCAAAGGAGTTGCCCAGCGATTCAACGCCGCAGAACTGAATTCGGTTGAATTCGCAAAGTATCCCGGCTTCTACATCGCACACGTCGCCGTCCAGCCCCGCCAGCTCCAGCAAGATTCCTCGCTGGAGCCTCGCGACGAAGGCCCACGCCGATAGCGGTAGTGCCCTAACAGCTACGCTGACCGGTCGGACGCGACCCAATCCACGCCCCTTTTTTATAGATTGTCGAGGACAGCAGATAACCGGGGCCCTAAACGAAAAGGAGGGCAAAATGCCTTTCCGTGAAATGACGAATGCAGCGAAATTGCGTGGCAAACCTGATTCAGCGACGCATCGGCCGAAGGAACTCAAAGCTCCGCAAGTTCCTTTACCCACGCGCATTGCGTTCGTCGGGAACTACCTTCCGCGTGAGTGTGGCATAGCAACGTTTACCACCGATCTCTGTGCTGCGCTCGCAGCCGAGTATGGACCGGGACGACTGTTCGTCATTCCTGTCAACGATCCCGATTGCAGTTATGGCTACCCAGAGCAAGTGCGTCTAGAAATCGAGCAGGATGAACTGGCCTCCTACGAACGAGCGGCCGACTTCCTCAATTTCAATGGCAACGATCTGGTATGCCTGCAGCATGAATACGGTATCTTTGGCGGAAGTGCGGGAAGTCACATCTTGGCATTGCTTCGCAAAGTGAAGATGCCGTTGGTCACCACTCTGCATACGGTTCTGCGGAACCCAGATGTGGATCAGCGAGTTGTACTGGAAGAGATTGCAACACTTTCCGACCGCCTGGTGGTCATGAGCGAACTGGCGGCTGAGCTCTTGCGTGACGTTTACGCGGTTCCAGGCGAAAAGATCGACGTCATTCCGCACGGCGTGCCCGAGATGCCGTTCGTGGATCCGAACTATTTCAAGGACAAGTTCGGCACGGAAGGAAAATCCGTCCTGCTGACCTTCGGACTCCTGTCACCAAACAAGGGCATCGAGAACGTTATACGAGCCCTCCCTGCGATTCTGGCAAAGCATCCGAATGTGGTGTACATCGTCTCCGGCGTGACACATCCCCATCTCCGGCGGCGGGAAGGTGAGCGTTATCGCGAAGAACTGAGGGCGGAGGCTGAACGGCTGGGCGTCGCTTCTCAGTTGATCTTTAACAACCGCTTTGTGAGCGCCGAAGAACTGCTGGAGCACGTAGGCGCCGCGGATATTTACATCACGCCCTACCGGCATGAGGCGCAGGTTGTCTCGGGTACACTGGCGATCGCGCTAGGCGCTGGAAAGGCGATCATCTCCACACCGTACTGGCACGCCAAAGAACTGCTCGCAGATAAACGAGGCGTGATCGTTCCCTTTGACGAGCCCGGAGCCATTGTCGGAGCAGTGCTGGCTTTGCTGGAGAATGATGCGGAGCGCCATGCCATGCGGAAGCGCGCATATATTCATTCCCGTGGAACCACATGGCCTGAGACGGCGCGGGCGTATATGGCGAGTTTCCAGCGTGCGCGCTTCGAGCGCAGTCTGCGGCCAAGACCTGCGCAAGTGGACGAACCTGTGTCGAGGGCTACGGCGGATCTTCCGGAACTGAATATTGCGCACGTGTTGAACATGACCGATGACACGGGCATGTTGCAACATGCAATCTTTTCCGTGCCGAACGCGCGCGAGGGTTACACGACCGACGACAACGCGCGCGCCCTGATCGTGTCCACTCTTTTGGATGCGAGTGGTGAATTCGCGCACGCGGGTGAGCCGCTCGAGCTTTCTCGCCGATACCTTGCCTTTCTCTGGCTGGCATTTCATTCGGACTCGGGGCGGTTCAGGAATTTTCTTAGCTACGGCCGGAGATGGCGGGAAGACATAGGCTCGGAAGATAGCCACGGCAGGGCGGTGTGGAGTTTGGGAACCGTGCTTGGCCAATCGCAGGATGCCGGATTACGCGGAGCGGCAGGCAGGCTGTTCGAAGCCGCTCTACCGGCCACGCTGACATTCACCAGCCCGCGCGCATGGGCATTCAGTATTCTCGGGATGCAGGCCTACCTGGACCGGTTTCCCGGCGACAGGGTCGTCCAGGGGGCGCGGAACATGCTTGCCAAGCGGCTGCTATGTATATACGAGCAGAGTTGCACCGCGACCTGGCAATGGTATGAGAAGAGTCTCGCTTACTCAAACGCCAGGTTACCGCAGGCGCTTATTCTGGCTGGATGGAGAAGTGAAAACAGAAAAATGATCGCAACCGGTGTCGAATCCCTCGAATGGATTCTGGCCGCGCAGCATCAAGATAACGAACAGATATTCGTGCCAATCGGCTCAAACGGGTTCTTCGCCGAGGGCAAAGAGAAGGCTCGCTTCGATCAACAACCGGTCGAAGCCTGTGCCACCGTCTCCGCCTGCCTTGAAACCTACCGACTGACGCACGAACGGCGTTGGTTAGAACAAGCGCAGCAGACTTTCCGCTGGTTTCTAGGCGAGAACGATTTGCAGGTTCCACTTTACGACGCTGCTACAGGCGGATGCAGGGACGGCCTTCATCCTGACCGAGTGAACGAAAATCAGGGCGCGGAATCGACGCTTTCGTTCCTGATGGCTCTCCTCGAAATGAAGGGGGGCAAAGTGACCAACGTAGGCCAACTTCACCAGGAAATGAGCGTTTCTCTTTGAGCCCTGATGCCTCTTCAGCAGTATCGTCGGAATCCATTGTCCCGGACCCAGTAAACCCCGGACCATGCGCAAACCATCCCCTGTTTGCTCGCCATGCCGGAAATCCGATCCTTAGCCGGCGAGACTGGCCTTATCAGATGAATAGCGTCTTCAATGCCGCGGCGGTGCAGTTGCCTGACGGAGACACGCTATTGCTTTGCAGGGTGGAAGAGCGGACTGGCTTGTCGCATCTGTGTGCCGCTCGGTCTGCCAATGGAATCGATGGATGGCGCATTGATTCCGAACCCACACTGAGGGCCAATCCGCGCCAATATCCGGAAGAAATCTGGGGAATCGAAGATCCGCGGATCACTTACGTTCCTGAACTCGAACAATATGCGGTTGCTTACACCTCGTTCGCGCGAGGCGGTCCCGGAGTATCACTCGCGCTAACAAGGGACTTCAGGAGCTTTGAACGATTCGGAGTCATCATGCCGCCTGAAGATAAGGACGCGGCTCTGCTGCCCCGCAGGATCAATGGCTATTGGGCCATGGTTCATCGTCCGGTAACGCCAACAGGTGCGCACATGTGGATCTCGTACTCGCCGGACCTGCGGCATTGGGGGAACCACAAGGTCATGCTCGAAGCACGCCGTGGCGGATGGTGGGATGCGAACAAAATCGGACTCTGCTCACCGCCGATTGAGACATCGAAGGGATGGCTGACGATCTACCATGGAGTCCGGCAAACCGCCGCGGGGAGCATTTATCGCCTGGGACTTGCGCTCTTCGATCTGGACAATCCGGAGATCTGCCTGCAACGTGGAGACTCCTGGATGTTCGGGCCGGAAGCTCCCTATGAGCGTACCGGGGACGTCAAGGACGTTGTGTTCCCCTGCGGCCAAATCATCGGCGCCGACGGAGACACGATTCGCCTCTATTACGGTGCGGCGGATTCCTGCATGGCGATGGCTACGGGCAGCATACGCGCTCTGCTTGGATGGCTCGACCTGCACTCTGATTCAGAAAACATGCTCCGATTGTAGTGCGTCGGATAGAGAGAAAATGCGTGCAGTAAGCCGGCAGCGGCGTATGTGGTTACCGCATCTGATCTAGACCAGGCACGAATGTCCCAGCTGTAATTCTGTCTGGTCAAGAAGCGTAATCAGCTGAAAAAGCATGGATCTTTTTCGGACGCGGGTTCATCAGAATCACGAATCGGAAGTGCTATCTCACTGGTTAAGAAAGGCCTAGAGCCTAGCAATGATCTCCACCTATTTTGCGCTCTATTCCTGTCAACTCTTGAAAATAAGCAAGTTATATGGTGGAGGCGGCGGGAGTCGAACCCGCGTCTGAAACCGCTCTTCAAGTGTGCAGCGTTCGTCGGCATCTTTCCTGGCCCGATATGCTGATCCAGAGTCAGCTGTCCTACGGTTCCCCTTCTTTCCTACGTTTTCCTTGGACTGTCTGTAAGCTCCTTTCTTTTCAGAATGATGAGCTGCATCTCCGGATGGCCAGGAATGCGTATCTCATGCCCTGAAAATACAGGAAAATGCGGGAAAATGCTCCAAATGTTACGACAAAAAGTTACGACAAAACTGGGCCTATTTATAGGACCGTTTCTCAAAATGATCGTAGATTGCCAACAGCCTTTGCGTCTCTTCTGGAGTGACAGCGCCAGCCT
>DASZXD010000038.1:0-3959 GCA_035546015.1 Occallatibacter sp. | reverse complement strand
GCAAGCACCAGATCGTAGGCCGACTCCTCTTTGAGTGCAGCTGCATCTGTAAGCCGGAACTCAATGCGTTCCGTATGTGCTGCAAGCCGTTCGCGCAACTGCTTGAGGCGTGGCGCGCTGGCTTCACACGCTACAATCCTTGCCTGCGGATTGCGCTCGGCGAGAATCAGCGTCTTTCCCCCAGGCGCAGCGCATGCATCGAGAATTTTTCCCTGGCTTTGGTCAAGACATACGCTCGCGAGCTCTGCAACCAACTGCGATCCTTCATCCTGAATGCGTACCCGCCCTGTGCAGAACGCCTCCGTTCCTGTCACATCGCCAGAGACAGCGGTCCGAGCACAGGTAAGCAATTCTCCGCAAGCAAGCCGGATACCTGCTCGCGCAAGCTCCTCTTCCACCTCGGGCGCTGCGATGCGCAGACTCGGAGCAGGCTGCGTTTGTCCATTGCGGCAGATCGCTCGTTCGGCTTCGTCGCCATAATTCGCAATCCATCGTTCAACCATCCAGGCAGGGTGCGCTTCACTCGACGCTGCATCGAGGAAAGACTCCTCCGAAGCGTTGAAGCGCGAAGCCGCTGCCAGCTTGCGCAGCACAGCATTAACCATGCGGGAAGCGAACTGTTGCCCCGCCTGCTTGGCCAGCTCCACGCTCTCGGCAATTGCAGCATGCGCCGGAATACGGTCGAGAAACAAAAGCTGAAACGCGCCCAGCCGCAGCGCTATTAGGATTTCGAGATCAAGTTTTGCATTGGGCCGTTTCAACAGCGGGCGAAACGTGCGATCGAGAAAAATCTGCCAGCGCAGCACACCGAGTACAAGCGTTGTTGCCAGATTGCGGTCGGCAGCCGAAAGCGCGCTGACTGTCTTGCCGCGCAACAGCACATCGGAGTGAGCCTGCCCGCGCTCGACAGAGAGCAGAATGCGAAAAGCTTCGCGGCGCGCTGCTGAAACCTGGGCCACGCGAGTCAACCCAGCCGCGCATCCGCGCCAAGCGGGTTGCCGCGCAGAAACTCCACGGCACTAAGCCGCCTTTTGCCTTCGAGCTGCACTTCGAGCAGTTCGAGCCATGTGTTC
This sequence comes from Occallatibacter sp., assembly GCA_035546015.1. Taxonomy (GTDB): domain Bacteria; phylum Acidobacteriota; class Terriglobia; order Terriglobales; family Acidobacteriaceae; genus Telmatobacter. The sequence goes on along the minus strand of DASZXD010000038.1, from coordinate 2,886 downwards.
TGAGCGCAACTCACGTAGAATCGGCCGTGATCAATACAAACATGTCCCGGCACCATCGTCGCTGCTCCTGCTGCCGATGGCTCGACAGCAACAGCCATGCGATGCACAATGAGCTTTTTGCCATGCAGCGCCGTAAACGCACCGGGCCATGGTTGAAAACCACGCCAGCGGTTGTAAAGCTCGTGCGCGGAGCGCGTCGCAAAGTCTATGCGTCCGTCTTCTCGATCGAGCACCGGCGCAAAGGTGGCGAAGCTGTGATTCTGCGGCTGTGGAGCAATCGTTCCGCCTGCTAGTCCATCGAGCGTCTTCACCATGAGCGGCGCTCCGGCATGGGCAAGAATCTCGAAGAGCTCTACTGAAGTCTCTTCGGGACCAATCTCATGCGTCTGCTGCAGCAGAATCGGCCCGGTGTCGAGCCCCTCTTCCAGCAGCATCGTCGTATTGCCCGTGTAGGCATCGCCCATCGCCACCGCCCACTGGATCGGCGCAGCGCCACGATACTTCGGCAGCAGCGATCCGTGCAGATTGATGCAGCCTAGCCGCGGCAAAGCCAGCATCCATGGCGGAATGATGCGTCCGTAAGCCACCACGACAATTGCATCGGGCGCAATTGCCTCAAGCTGGGCGCGAAACTCGGCGTTGTTGCGAATCTTTTCAGGCTGCGTGACCGGCAGATCTGCAGCCAATGCGGTCTGCTTCACCGGAGGAGCCGTCAACTGCTGCGCGCGGCCCACAGGCCTGTCAGGCTGCGAGACCACGAGAGCAACTTCGTGTCCCGCGGCGATCAGCGCTTTCAGCGTGGGCACGGCAAACTGCGGAGTTCCGCAAAAGACCAGCTTCAGGGGCTGCACCGTGCCTGTCATTGCTTCACCAGGTGCCTTCGCTCTGCATCTTGCGAATCTTGCGCAGGTTCAGGTTGCGCTTGAGCGGGCTCATGCGGAAGATGAACAGAATTCCGTCCAGGTGGTCGATCTCGTGCTGAAAGGCGCGAGAGAGTAAATCTTCGCCGTCCATCTCAAACCACTTGCCGTACTCGTCCTGCGCGCGAATGCGTACCTTGGCGGCGCGCACGATCTTCTCGCGAATATCAGGGAAGCTGAGACAGCCCTCTTCTTCATAGAGCTTGCCCTCGCTCGATATGACCTCAGGATTGATGAGCACCAGCTTCTCTTGCGGATCCTTGCCTACGCTCAGGTCGATCACGGTAAGCCGCTTGGAGACCCCTACTTGCGGCGCAGCTAGCCCGATGCCCTGCGCTGCGTATGTGGTCTCAAACATGTTGGCCACCAACTCGCGCAGCTCGTCGTTGAACTCGGTTACCGGCTCGCCTGGCTGCGAAAGCACCGGATCTGGATATTTGACAATCTTCAGGATCATTGCTCGTCCACTAGTAATTGTGTATCTGTTCGATGTAGCTGGAGAAGTTCCGCTTCAGCTCAGTTACTGAATCGCCTCCGAACTTCTGCTGCGCCACACCGGCAATCGTAATCGCTACCATCGCCTCTGCCGCCACGCCCGCCGCCGGCACCACGCAGATGTCGCTGCGCTCATAGCTGGCGCTGGTAGCCTCGCGCGTATCGAAGCGCACTGACTCAAGCGGCCGCCGCAGCGTTGAAATCGGCTTCAGATAGCCGCGCACCACAATGTCTTCGCCGTTCGAGACGCCGCCTTCGATGCCGCCTGCATTATTGTGCGGGCGCGTAAACCGCGTCGGTCTCCCTGTGTCGCCGGTGGCGTAGTGGATCGGATCATGCACCTGCGAGCCGAACGACTCAGATGCCGTCACACCGCGCCCAATCTCAACCGCCTTCACGGCCTGCAGGCTCATCACACTCCACGCGAGCAGTCCATCGAGCCGCTCGTCCCAGTTGGCATAAGTGCCCAGGCCTGCCGGCACATTGTGCGCCACCACTTCAAAGACGCCGTTTACCGTGTCGCCCGTGCGCGCGGCTTCTTCCACCTCTTCCTTCATGCAGGCTTCGGCTTCTAGGTCCACGCAGCCCAGCATAACCTCTTCTTTCGCCGCCAGAGCCTCAATCTCTTCCCACTCCACGGGCCGGTCCAGGTGGGCGTGCCCTACGCGGATCACGTGGCTCAGCACTTCGATCCCCAGCGTGCGCAGAAACAGCTTAGCCAACGCGCCAGCCGCTACACGCGACGTCGACTCACGCGCCGAAGCCCGCTCCAGCACGTAGCGCGCATCGGGAAAGTTGTATTTCAGCGCACCGGCCAGGTCGGCATGCCCGGGCCGCGGTGAAGCAACCGCCTGATGCTTGGCCGGATCCCCGGCCTCCACGGGCAGCTTCTCTTCCCAGTTCTTCCAGTCACGGTTCACGATTTCAATCGCAATCGGCGAACCGATGGTCTTGCCATGGCGCACGCCGGAAAGGATGTGAGCCTTGTCGGTTTCGATCTTCATGCGCCCGCCACGGCCATAGCCCTGCTGCCGCCGCCACAGCTCGCGGTTGATGAATTCGAGATCGACAGGAACTCCGGCCGGCAGCCCGGAGATCATCGCAATAAGGGCTTCGCCGTGTGACTCGCCGGCGGTGGAAAAACGGATCATATTGATTCCATTGTAATGGAGAGGCAGTGGTCAGTTATCAGCGGCCAGTGACCGGCTATTGGCGTCGTAGTCAGATGTTTTGGCTCTTTCATCTCTATTCCCTGTTCCCTATCCCCTCAAATACCATGGCTTCCATGGCCTACTTCCTCTTTAAAAGCGAGCCCGACGTTTACTCCTTCGACGACCTTGTGCGCGACAAGGAGACCATCTGGGACGGCGTCACCAACCCCACTGCCGTCAAGCACCTGCGCGAGATGAAAGCCGGCACGAAGTGGGTCTTCTACCACACCGGCGACGAGAAAACGGCCGTCGGCACCGGC
>DASZXD010000037.1:0-56146 GCA_035546015.1 Occallatibacter sp. | reverse complement strand
TTGCGAAACAGAGTATTTCCGATAGAGTCTGTGTTACAGCATAGTGAAAACTGCAGCGGCTGCTCTTAGTGGCAACGCGCATGATCAGCCGATGCAAAGCACGTCGGTTGCTGTGCGCGCACAGTCACAGGAGGTGTGTATGCAGTCGCAAAATCATCCGCTCGAATCGTTCTTTCAGCAGGCAGTCCGCAACAGTTACGAAGGCAAGCTGGGGCTCTACGATCCCGATGTGACCGGCTACGTGGCACGGCTGCTGTGCGAGTTCTCAGAAGCAGGCAACCTCTACAAAGTGCGTGACGAGATGGGCCGGCCGGTAGACGAGCTGGAAGAGATGCTGCAGGCATCCGATCCGGTGCATGGCTCCGCGCCTTCTTTCGATGCCGAGCGGGCGCTGCGCAAGCACATCGGCGACTATGCGCTGTTTGTGGCGGGGATGTATCCGGAGGCGATGGAATCAGGCAGGCGGCTGCGGCGGCACAATCCGAGCATGACCGAGCTGATTCATGCGGGCAAGGAAAGCTACTATATCGTGAGCCAGTTCAACCTGTTCGAGTATGAGCAGGAGGCGCCGCTGTTTGCGCGGCTCTCGGACCGATTCGAGCACTGCATCCTGGGGCTGACGATGGTGCGTGAGGAACTGGGCACCCGCAAGCCGCTGATGCTGCCGCCGAGCGTGAACTGAAATCAGCTATTGCTGCTATTGGCGCATTGCACGCGCATCTAAGTTGAAGAGTGCCACTTACAGGGCGATACTTGAGCAACTGAGGTGCGTTGCATGAGCGAATTTGTGAGACTGCGTGCGGCCGACGGCCACGAACTGGGCGCATATGTCGCGCTGCCGGCGGGCGAGCCGATTGCGGCTCTGGTGGTGATCCAGGAGATCTTCGGGGTGAATGCGCACATCCGCTCGGTGGCCGACGGCTACGCGAAGGATGGCTTTCTAAGCGTGGCGCCGGCGCTGTTCGACCGCATTCAGCCGGGCGTCGAGCTGAGTTATGAGGGCGAGGATATGCAGACCGCCCGGAGCATGATTCCCAAATTTGATCTCGATAAGGCCGTTGAAGATATTCAGGCGGCGGTGGAGTATGCCGCGAACACATCTGGCAAGAATGTGGGCGTGATCGGGTATTGCCTGGGCGGAACGCTGGGGTGGCTTTCGGCTGCGCGGCTGCGGCCCACGGCGGCGGTGGGCTACTACGCGGGATCGATCGGCAAATTCGCCGAAGAGACGCCAACGTGTCCGGTGATGCTGCACTTCGGGCGGGAGGATGCGCATATTCCGGCGAGCGATGTGGAGAAGGTGAAGGCGGCGCATCCCGAGGTGGAGATTTATTGGTACGACGCGGGACATGCATTCAACTGCGAGCCGCGGGCTAACTATAACGCCGCCGCAGCGAAAGCGGCGCGGGAGCGGTCAGTGGAGTTTTTGAAGAGGCACCTGGTGTGAGGTTTTTTGGATTCAGGTACTGTGAGAGCTGTGCTTACCCAGGCCCGTCCTCCGCGGCGGGCGAGGGACCTGGGGCATCCATTTTTGTGCTGCGTTGAGAAGGGCTGGGTTGGACTTGTGCTATCCCAGGTGCCCAAATGCAAGGCAAGGCACCTGGGGCACCCATTGATCCATTTTTTCGCGCGGGATCTATTCTGACCAGACGGCGAGGGTGTTGCCGACAGGGTCGCTGAAATGGAAGCGGCGGCCGCCGGGGAATTCAAAGGTGGGGACTACGATGCTTCCGCCCGCGGTTGTGATTGCCGCTTCAGTGGCTTTGAGATCGGACGAATAGATAACCACGAGAGGCGCGGCGCTGCCGGACGGTTCGCCGGGTGTACTTTTGCGAAATCCGCCGTCGATGCCGGCCCTGGCTGCGTGGAAGCTGGTGTACTCGGGGCCGTAGTCCTCGAATGTCCAGCCGAAGACGGTGGAGTAAAACTGGCGGGCGAGCGCGACATCTTCTGCGGCGAACTCAATGTAGTTGATGGTGTGGTGCTTTGCAGGCTGGCTCATGGCTCTTCTCCTCCATGGTTGTGATGCATGAGGTCGAGGGCGGTGTGATGCGGAACTGGAAGCGCAGGCACACCTTCCCGGTGTGCTTCTGAACTCCTCCATCCGCAATCCCTCAGAAGCGGGAGAGAGCGAGTAGAGCCCGCTGATTCAAGCGACAGGCGCGGGTTCGCGAGGTACGAGGATACTTTAGCAGAATCTTGCCCAGCTTACACGGTGGCCCTGGCGCGGGCTGATTCGAAGAGGTCAACGAACTCGCGGTAGCGGGCGGCGATCTGGGCTACGGCTTCGTCGCGGGTCTCCTTGCCATCGCGCCAGGCTATGAGCGGGTCCCAGAAGTCGGTGCGGCCCACGGCGAAGCCAACGAAGCCGGGAACAGCGGCAGCGGTGGCGAGCCACTCACGAACCTTGGCGTCGTTTTCACCGCGGCCGAGGATGATGCAGCCGACTTTATCGCGGCCGTCGCGGCGGGCTACTTCGACGATCTTTTCGCAGTCTTCGCGGCGGTCGAGTCCTTCGATCTTCCATACGTCGGGCTCGACGCCCGATTCCTGCAACTGGCGGATGGCTTCCACCATGAGGCGCGGGCGCATTTCGAGGTCGTAGGCTTTCCTGTCGCCGTTGAGCTTTTCAAGCTGGGCTTTTTCCGGGGGTACGAGCAGCTCGAACATGAAGAGGCTGCGGCTGGCGGAAGAGAGATAGTCCGACAGTTTTTTGAGGCGCGCGGCCTGCTCGCGGTTCATCGCCGCGTCGCCTTCGGGGTTGTAGCGGACGAGAACCTTGCAGAAAGTCGGGTGGAACTCTTCGATGTGGGCGGCGAAGTCTTCGCCGTATTCAAAGTCGAACTCCTCCTGGCCACTTTTTTCTGCTGGGCAGGCGGTGTGATAGCCGCGGGCGGCTGCATCGCGGAGGATAGCGGCGCCGAACTGCTCGTCCACGAGGATACCGGCTTTTTCAACGGGAACGCCGGCGGCGATGGCCGTCTGAAATCCGTCGTAGATGACGAGCTTGGCTGCGGCGATCTGCGCGGTCTGCTCAGGAGTGAGCGCGCCGTGCCAGCCAAACATGCCGGTTTCAAACGAGCCGCGATGGTCGAAGGGCTGGATGTAAAGAGGATGATCGAATCCGCGCGGGGCCATGGTCGAGCACTTCTCCTTCCATTGCAGCTTTGATGCATGGATGAGTGCGGCAGTTCTTCAGAAAACTGCCGCTGCATGCTATCGGCTTCGAGCAGGACGAAAGGATCCGAGCTTTATCCTTTCGCCTTGCGGTAGCGGCGAATGAGGTTGTTGGTGGAGCTGTCGTGCTGCAGGTTGGGCTCGTCTGCGTCTTCAAGCTCGGGGATGATGCGCTGCGCGAGAGCCTTGCCCAGCTCGACACCCCATTGATCGAACGAGTTTACCTGCCAGATGGTGCCCTGAACAAAGACATTGTGCTCGTAGAGTGCGACGAGCTTGCCTAGAACTTTGGGCGTGAGTTCGTCGGCGATGAGGGTGTTGGAGGGGCGGTTGCCCTCAAAGACGCGGTGCGGGACGAGCCAGTCGGCTGTGCCTTCAGCCTTGACCTGCTCGGGCGTTTTGCCGAAGGCCAGTGCCTCAGTTTGCGCGAAGACGTTGGCGATGAGCATGTCGTGATGGCGACCGAGCTTGTTGGGCGTGCGGTTGAAGGCGATGAAGTCGGCAGGAATCAGGCGCGTGCCCTGGTGGATGAGCTGGTAGAAGGAGTGCTGGCCGTTGGTGCCGGGTTCGCCCCAGTAGATGGGGCAGGTGGCGTAGTTGACGCGCTCGCCGGCGAGTGTGACGTGCTTGCCGTTGCTCTCCATGGTGAGCTGCTGCAGATAGGCGGGGAAGCGCTTGAGGTATTGCTCGTAGGGCAGGATGGCGATGGTGGCCGCGTCAAAGAAGTTGATGTACCAGACGGTGAGCAGGGCCAGCAACACGGGCAGGTTTTTCTCGAAGGGCGCGGTGCGGAAGTGCTCGTCCATTTCATGGAAGCCGGCGAGGAGCTCGCGGAAATTGTCGGGGCCGATGGCCAGCATGGTGGAGAGACCGATGGCCGAGTCCATGGAGTAACGGCCGCCGACCCAGTCCCAGAATCCGAACATGTTGGCGGTGTCAATGCCGAATTTAGAGACCTCTGCGGCGTTGGTGGAGACGGCGACGAAGTGTTTGGCGATAGAGGACTGGTGGCCTCCAATGCCTTGCAGGAGCCAGGTGCGCGCGGTGTGCGCGTTGGTCATGGTCTCAAGCGTTGTGAAGGTCTTGGAGGAGACGATGAAGAGGGTTTCTTCTGGGTCGAGGTCGTGGACTGCCTCGGCAAAGTCAGTGCTGTCGACGTTGGAGACAAAGCGGAAGGTGAGGTCGCGGTTGCTGAAGTGGCGCAGAGCTTCGTAAGCCATGACGGGTCCGAGATCGGAGCCGCCGATGCCGATGTTGACGATGTTTTTGATTGGCTTGCCGGAGTGGCCGGTCCACTGGCCGCTGCGAATGCGGTTGGCGAAAGCGGCCATGCGGTCAAGAACTTCATGCACGTGCGGGACTACGTTTTCGCCGTCGACGAGGATGGTTTCGTTTTTGGGTGCGCGGAGCGCGACGTGAAGGACGGCACGCTTCTCTGTGATGTTGATCTTTTCGCCGCTGAACATGGCGTTGATGCGCTGGCGCAGACCGGACTCTTCAGCGAGATCGAGGAGCAGACGTATGGTCTGGTCAGTGACGCGGTTCTTGGAGTAGTCGAGGAAGAGGCCATCGGCTTCAACGGTGAGGCGCTCGCCGCGTTTGGGGTCGTCGGCGAAGAGGTCCCGAAGGTGTGATTCGCGGATGGTCTGGGAGTGGGCTTCCAGGGCCTTCCATGCTTTGCGCTCGGTGAGCGGCTTGATCTCCTCAGCGACTGACGTTGCCATATCAATTTCCCCCTTGGCGAGATGGCGGGAGCGTACGATGCTCCCTGTTTTGCCATGTTAGTTCATTCCGGTTGCGCTTCTGATGAATGCGGGCTTACGGCGCCGTTTTTGAGGTTCGAAGCTGGTCCAGCGCATACAAAAGCTTAGAGTGCCGGGCAGGGGACGAGGTTGCGCTCAAAAAAATGCGCGGATTCCACATGGTGGGCTATGTGACGGGCGACGGCGGTTCGCCCAATTTTTCAAGGAGCCGGTCGAGAAACGGCTGCTGGCTCTCGAAGATGCGGGTGCGGGCCTCAGGGATAGCGAACCAGGCGCCACGGTCAACCTCGGGAATGCTGATCTTGCGGCCGGAGCGCAGAGGCCATTCGATTTCGCATTCGTTGCTGACAAGCTGTGCAGGGTCAAAGTCGCCGGCGCAGGCCCAGGCAGAGACGAGCTTTCCGCCGGCCTGGCGGATGACGCCGAGTTCGAGAAACTCTCCGGAGACGGAGAAGCCGGTTTCTTCACCGAATTCACGAATGGCGGCTTGCAGAGGCGGCTCGCTCTCGTCGTACTCGCCTTTGGGGATGGACCATGCACCGAGATCCTTTTTGGCCCAGAGCGGACCGCCGGGATGAATGAGAAAGACTTCAAGGCCGCTGGTGCGGCGGCGATAGACGAGTAATCCTGCGCTGCGTTTGGGCATGAAGAGCCTTGAGATTCCATGGTAGCGCGGTTCCGGCGAGCGGAATCTGTGGAGGGTTATGCGAAGGATGAGGAGGCTAAGCTACCCGAATACGGAGGGGTTAAAAGAACTTTCTGTCATGGGGCAAAGTCGCTCAGTTTTTTTGCCATTTCAATGTACGGGCTGAAGTCCGTACTCTTCAAAAACCGGCTGGAATTGAGCCGCCGCAAAGAAATGCCTTGAGGTCTATTCATGTTTGCCGATTGCTTGCGTTTGTCGACTCGAACATCGTTGCTTGGTTGTGTGCTCATTTCTGCTGCAGCATTTTGCTGTGCGCAGGAGAAGCCGGTAGCGATTCATGTGGACTGGAAGAATGAGCAGCCGCTGCGGACGGCGCCAACGCTGCAGATGGTGATCAATCCGATGCTGAGGCGCGGTTCGCCGATTCACGACGCGGCCTTTGCAGATTTGAAGGGGCTGGGCGCCGATTACGTGCGGTTCGCTTTCTGGCATCCGTATCCGAAGCTGGCGGTGGCGGAACTGGATGCGCCGACGGCAGCGAAGACCTCGTGGGACTTCAACCTAATCGATCCGCTGGTGAAAGATTTCTTCGACGCAACGGAGCGGCACAGCACAATCTTCAGCATGAGCACGATTCCGGCGTGGATGTATGAGACGGATAAGCCGGTGACGTATCCTGCCGATCCGGACAAGCTGACGTGGGACTACATCAAGGGCAAAGAACTGCACGATCCGAGTTGCGAGACGCTGGCCGGTTACTACGAACGCGTGGCGGAGTGGTATGAGAAAGGCGGATTTACGGACGAACTCGGGCAGCGGCACGAGTCGGGGTATCACTACACGATTCCGTATTGGGAGGTGTTCAACGAGATCGATGTGGAACATCAGCCGACGCCGCAGCAGTACACCACGTGCTATGACGCGATTGTGGGCAGGCTGCAGAAGCTCGACCCGAAGATGAAGTTTGTGGGACTGGCGATGGCGTTTCCGGAGCGCGATCCGGCGATGCTGGAGTATTTTCTGGATCACACGCATCACAAGCCGGGGATTCCGATCGACATGATCTCGTATCACTTTTACGCGATCCCGACGCGTGAGCAGACGGCGGATGACTGGCAGTACTCGTTCTTCGACCAGGCGGACCGGCTGGTTGCGTCGATCCGGTTTATTGAGCAGATGCGGAAGCGGCTCTCGCCGGAGACGCGGACGACGATGGATGAGGTGGGGACGATTCTGCCGACGGACTGGCATCCGGACGATCCGTACAACCCGGGACCACCGATTCCGCCGGCGTACTGGCATGCTTCCGGGGCGATGTATGGATACTTCTATATCGAAGCAGCGAAGCTGGACATCGATGTGCTGGGCGAGTCGCAACTGGTGGGCTTTCCGTCGCAGTTTCCTTCCGTGACGATGGTGGACTGGAAGACGGGAAAGCCAAATGCGCGGTTTGAGGTATTGCGGCTGATTCACGATGCGGCAGCGCAGGGATCGGAGCGGGCGGCCACAAAATTTCCGGGCTCGGATATCGATGCGCTGGCGATGCAAGGACCCAATGGGCGCGTGCTGCTGATGGTGAACAAGCGGAATCGGCCGATTGCCGTGGATTTGCCTGCGGAGTTTGCGCATGGAAGCGCGGTGACTGTGGATGAGTCGACGGACGATACGCAGCCGGGGCCGAAGCAATGGAACGGAGCGACGATGACACTGGGGCCATTTGCGGTGACTGCGATTACGGCGATGTGAGGAGGCACAACTGTTTCCAAGGAGAATGTGAGATGAAGACACGGTTTTGCTACTGCCGGTAATGACTCACTGTCCGCAGTGGTTTGTGAGCCCGCTGGAATGCATTATCCGAAATGTAAAAGCGGGCTCTTCAGGCGGAATTTGTGGCAGATCGATGTAGAGCCCGTCGTCTTTCTGGTTCCATGTGAGCTTGTCTTGAGAGCCGAGCAATTGCACGTTGCATACGGGACCGCCCAGATAGGGATTGCTTTTGAAAAGAGAGTGTATGCGGAGTTGGCCTCCAGATGGCCAGCCGAGCGCAATGGCGTAGAGCGTGCCGTTATGAGTGGTGAAGCGAATGTCGGCGGAAGTGAACTCCTGCTTGTCAGTGTTGAGCGCAGTGCTGGTGACTCTGGTTGGGCCTTCGCCGAAGACGAACCATGGGCGCGAGCTGTAGATGGCCTCGCCGTTGGTGTTGAGCCACGCGCCTATGCCAAGCAAAACTTTGCGTGCCTGGTCAGGGATAGTGCCATCTGACTTGGGGCCTACATTGAGCAGGAGATTGCCGTTTTTGCTGACGACGTCGACAAGCTCGTCGATGAGCGATTTTGCGTCGCGGTACTCATCGTTGTCGACGTATCCCCAGGAGTGGATGCTCACCGATGTGTCGGTCTGCCAGGGCAACAGACGCTGCGCGTCGAGCTTGGCGCGTTCCATGTCGAGCACGGCCGCGTTCTCGGGGAAAGCGTGTTCCTTGTAAGTGAGCACTACGGGCTGTTTTCGAGCGGCCGCGACGTTGTAGTAGTAGGCGGCGAATCGCTGGAGATAAGGGCGAAAGGCGGGCTGGCCGATCCACCAGTCAAAGTAGAGAAAGTCGGGGTGGTATTTGTCGACGAGCTCAGTGCTGCGCGCGAGCCAGTCGTCGAGGAATGCTTTGTCAGGAGGCAGCCAGCGCTCGAGATGGTTAGGGTCGGGCTCCTTTGAGCCGTCGTCACCGGGCAGAGCCATGGGCATGGCCGGGCCATAGATTCCGGCAGATTTCGGATCGCGCACGTCCGAGTCGAATTTTGTTCCGACGTTGTACCACCACCAGTGTTCGGCGCGGTGTGAGGAGACACCGAAGTGGAGGCCGCGCTTGCGCGCGGCGGCTGCGAGTTCACCGACAACGTCGCGTTTGGGACCCATCTTTGCGGCGTCCCAGTCGGTGACGTCCGAGTCGTACATGGGAAATCCGTCGCAGTGCTCGGCGACTGGAACAACGTAGCGAGCGCCGGCGCGCGCGAAGAGGTCGACCCAGGCATTGGCATCAAAATGTTCAGCGCGGAACATGGGGATGAAGTCTTTGTAGCCGAACTTCGATTCAGGGCCGTAGGTAGCAATCTGATGTTTGTAGTCGGCGCTGCCCTGCTGATACATGTTGCGCGAGTACCATTCGTTTCCGAATGCCGGAACCGAATAAACGCCCCAATGGATGAAGACGCCGAACTTTGCGTCGCGAAACCACTCAGGCACACGATAGGCAGCGAGCGAGCTCCAGTCAGCTTTGAAGGGGCCGCTGTTTGCCGCAGACTGCACGCGGGCCAACTGGCGCTGCACGGCTGGTGTTGTGCTTTGAGCAGGTGCGAGCGCAGCATACAGCGAAGCAAGGGCAGCGCAGGAGAAGGCAAAATGCAGACGTGGACGGAGGGGTAAGCGAATCATCCACAACAAGCTACCAGATAGCAGCCGGATTTGACATTGCGTCTGGAAGGCCGGTTGCTGTATCACCGATGACATGGATCTGAGGATTGATTTTTCTGCGTTCGCGAGGAAGATTGGTTGTGCTGTTGCAGCGCTGGCCTTGTGCGTGAGTCCGGTCACGGTGCTGCGTGCCGCAGAGACTGCGCATACTATGACGTCGCATCTGCTGCGGCCAACGGCGCTGCGCTGCGATGGAAAGAGCGAACCGATTGCCGTGGACGATGCGCATCCGGCGTTCTCGTGGCGATTGCGTGCGTCGTCGCCGCTGCTCCACGGAGTGAGCCAGACTGCATATCGCGTTGAGGTGGCTGCCGAGGGCGCAGGTTTTGATTCAGCGAAAAAGATTTTATGGGATTCGGGCGTAGTTGCGAGCGATGCAACTTTGGGAGTTGATTACGCGGGCCCGGCGCTCGAAGCGCAGCACCCGTACTCATGGCGCGTGGAAGTGTGGGACGAGCATAACCATGCGAGCGGATGGAGCGCTGCGGCGCACTGGAGGCAGGCGCCAGAGTGGCATGCTGCATGGATTGCAGCACATGCCGACGACGCCAGTACAGCGAACGAGCAGATGCCGCTGTTTCGGAAGGCGTTCACGCTGGATCATGCGGTTGCTCACGCGGTGCTTTACGCGTCGGGGTTGGGACAGGATGAGTTGCGCGTCAACGGCCGCAAAGTAGGCAACGATGTGCTGACGCCGGGCTGGAGCGACTATCACAAGACGATCTATTACGATGCATACGATGTGACGGCCCTGCTGCGACGCGGGCCGAACGCGATTGGCGCGATGCTCGGAAACGGAATGTATCGTGTGTTGCGTACGCCGGGGCGGTACACGAAGTTTACGGGTAGCTATGGCCAGCTCAAGCTCACCGTACAACTCGAAATTGACTTCGTTGGCGGAGGGTCGGTTGAGGTTCTGAGTGACGGCACATGGAAGACAACGCCGGGACCGATCACATTTTCGTCTGCATACGGCGGCGAGGATTTCGATGCGCGGCTTGAGCCGCAGGGGTGGGATGCGGCCGGATTTGACGATGCTGCGTGGCGTATGGCGGCGGTTGTTCCAGGGCCTGGCGGCAAGCTGCACCCGGAGATTGCGCCGCCGATTCGTGTGATGCACGTGTATGCGCCGGTGAAGGTTACGCATGTGAAAGACGGCGTGACGGTCTACGATCTTGGACAGAACTTTGCGGGATGGCCTGCGATTACGGCGGCAGGGCCTGCGGGCGCGACGATCAAGCTGATTGGCGGCGAGCTGCTGGATGAGAGCGGCATGGCGTTGCAGCACAGCTCGAAAGGGCCGCAATGGTACACATACACGCTGCGCGGCAAGGGCGTCGAGAGCTGGCATCCGCGGTTCAGCTATTGGGGATTTCGCTACGTACAGGTAGAGACGACGGGCGGCGCGCGCGTGCTGAACCTGCGTGGCGAGGCTACGCACACCTCATCAGAGCAGGTGGGCGCGTTCGAGTCGTCAGATGATTTGCTGAACAAGATTCACGTGCTGATTGTGCGCGCAATCGAAAACAACGCGGTGAGCCTGTTTACGGACTGCCCGCACCGCGAGAAGCTGGGCTGGCTGGAGGAGACGCATCTGCTGGCGCCTTCAATGCTCTATGACTACGATTTCTCGGGGTTGTATGCGGCGACGGCGCGCAACATTGCCGACGAGCAGCGTAAGGAAGGTCCGCAGGCTGGAATGGTTGCCGAGATCGCACCGCAGTATGTGGTCTTCGATCCGGTCAAGAATGCGGTCTTTAACGATTCGCCGGAGTGGGGCAGCGCGGCGGTACTGGCGCCCTGGTATGTGTACGAACGCACCGGCGATCGCAGGTTTCTGGCGGCGCAGTATCCGGTGATGCGCGCGTATACGGCATATCTGACGACGCGCGCGCATGACGGCATCGTCGATTACGGGCTCGGAGACTGGTATGACATCGGGCCGGGCGCGCCCGGTTTCTCAAAGCTCACGAGCGCGGGTGTGACCGGGACGGCGATCTATTACCAGGACCTGAAGGTGCTGGAGAAGACGGCGGCTCTGCTGGGCAACAAGAATGAGAGCGACAGTTTTGCGCGGCAGGCCGAAGCGGTGCGCACGGCGTTCAATGCGCGGTTTTTAGATGCGGCACGGCATCTCTACGACAAGGGCAGCCAGACAGCGCAGGCGATGCCGCTGGCGCTGAACATGGTTCCGGGCGATGAACGCGCCGGCGTGCTGGATGCGCTGGTGGCCGATATTCGCGCACACCAGAATCACGTGACGGCGGGCGATGTGGGCTATCACTACGTGGTGGATGCACTGCTCAGCGGCGGACGCTCGGATGTGCTGCTCGATATGCTGGAGCGTACCGATGCGCCGAGCTATGGCTACCAGCTTGCGCAGGGCGCCACGTCGCTGACGGAGGCGTGGGATGCGAATCCGAACAGCTCGCAGGACCACTTTATGCTTGGCGATGCGGAGGAGTGGTTTTATCGCGGACTGGGCGGCGTGAATGTCGACCTGGCGCGTACAGGCGCGGAGCGGCTGATTCTGCGGCCTGCGGTTGTGGGCACTGTGAAATGGGTACACACGCGCTACGACGATCCCGCTCTTGGCGAGATTGAGAGCAGCTGGCACCGCGGCGACGCTGCGATGGATTACATCTTCACCATTCCGGCGAATGCAACGGCGACGATTGAAGTTGATGCTCTGTCGCCAGAGATGGTGACGGTGAACGGCGTTGCGGCTGCGAAGGCCGCGGGCGTGATTTCAGCACGCCCGGAAGGGAAGTGGATCGCGATGGTTGTCGGCTCAGGTGTGTATCGGATTCATGCGGCGAACCCTGCACAATGAGTTTGCGAGCGTGCTCTACCAGGGTTTTGAGCGTGCTACGGAGACGCCGCGCACCTCATGCGGCCATTTGCCGGAGACGGAGCAGTAAAAGTGGTAGAGCGCACCGTCGTGATAGATGACGCAAGGTTTGTGTGCAAAGGTTTCATCCACGGTTCCGGGCGCACCGACATCGAGGATGATCTCATTGATCTTTTCGAAGTGGTAAGGATCGCGGCCCAAGGCAAGCAGCTCGCGGGCTTTGCCCTTCCAGTCGAAGCCGAAGTAGTACATACCCCACAGATCGTTGTGCTGCACGACGAATGGATTGCTGGCGAAGCGCGCATCCCATGAGCCGTGATCGCCGTTGGGCAGCACGGGATTGCCGGTGTAGCGTGTCCAGTGCTTGAGATCGCGTGAGGTGGCAACACCGCTCTGCTCGTGCCATCCACCGCCTTCGCTTTTGGGGAGCGTATCAGTCTTGGCGTTGTAGTAGAGATAGAAGACGCCGTCGCGTTCGATGAGATTGGGGCGATAGAGGCCGCCGTGTTCCCAGGGTGCGCCATCCTGCGGAAAGAGGATTGGATCGGTGAGTTCCCAGTGAAGCAGATCGTCGCTCCAGGCAAGGCCGATGACTGCAGCGCCCTGCTCGTAGCCGGCGCCGGGATAAGCATTCCATGCACCGAGAAAGCGGCCGCGCACCTTCTTGAGCCTGCCGGATGATGTGAGCTCGTGCTCGCGCACAATACAACTGAGCGCGATGTTGTAGCGGGTGTATTTGGAATTTGGATCACGGCGCGCGACGCAGGCTACACGCTCCCAGTTGACCAAGTCGCGCGAGCGGGCGAGGCCGGTCTGGTAGCCGGTTCCGTCGAAGCCGATATAGAGCATGTGAAAGATGCCGTCATGCAGGAAGACAAAGGGATCGTCGACGCTCTTCGAGTCGAAAGCATCAGAAGCATTCGATGCGCCGAGGACGAGCTTCTCGTATTTGTACGGCGTGCGGAATGGCGCAACCTGCCGGTCAGTGAATGCTTCTGCATGGAGCAGAGAGCTACTCAGGAATGGCGCTGCTGCTGCGGCGATTCCAAGTTGCGCAGCGAATTGCCGGCGTGTGATTTGAGAATGCATCGTGCTGGTCCTAAGTGCTGAACGATTCTGCGTCGATTATTGCGCGTCTGCCTGGAGAACGGCGACACCCTGCGGCCCGAGATCAATGGTTTTGACGGACTGATTGCTGTGGAGCACGTCTTTCATCTCTGCGGGCAGCGCGATGTGCAGTGCTGCGGGATTCTGGCCGGCGATGTTGTGATTGATGAGGATATAGACAGTGCGCTTTTCGCCGACGCGGCGGCAGAGCTCGATGCCTGCGGGAAGAGAGGCAAACTCGGGTTTGACCTGCGCATTGTTTGTTGCCCAGTCAATAACATGCTTCATCAACCCGGGGTCGAGAACCGCACCGAGATAGGTGATGCGGCCTTTGCCAAGGCTGCGAGTGATCATGGCGGGTTGGTTGTCGAGCCAGCCATTGGATTTGCCGTAGCGCAGCAGGACCTGGCCGTCATTGTTTGCGGTTGAAAGCTGCTCGGCCCAGAGAGATGCGGTTCCGGAGCCAAGCGTTCCGCTTACGGGCGCAGTGTTATCGAGTGCATAGTATTGCTCTACGCGACCGCCGAGCGCTGCGACGAGCGGGCCGGGCTGACGCTCGATGTGCAAAGCATCATTTTCGTCTTTCATTCCTGAGCGCGGGCCAAGAATGAGATGGCCACCCTGCCGGACGTATGCAAGCAGGTGCGCGGCCAGATCTTTTGAGATGAGATTGAGACTGGGCGCGAAGACGAGTTTGTAGTTCGCGAGCGGCGCGTTGGCGTTGACGATGTCGACGGTGAGACGTTCGTCACGCAGCGGGCGATAGTAGTCGAGCAATACTTCCAGTTGATCGTAGTCGCGGTTGTGCGGCTGGAAGTCGATGGCCCAGCGGCTGTCGTATGTGGTGATGAGCGCGACCTGGGCTTGCGGGGTTGTGTTTTCGAGGGCCGCCGCGGCGCTCTCGAAGTCTGCGCCGATGGCGCGCACTTCATCATAGATGGGAAGCGGATTGCCGTCGGAGCCAACGATTGCACCGTGATACTGCTCCTGACCATTGAGCGCATCGCGCCACTGCCAGTAGAGCACCGCATCTGCGCCGTGTCCGACGGCTTGCCATGCCATGGCGCGGGTCTCGCCGCGGTCGAGCATGGTGTTGACGCGCGCCCAGTTTACGGAACCGGGTTGTGTCTCCATGACCCAGAAGTTCCTGCGCTTCCATCCACGCACATAGTCATGGATGGCTCCGTTGCGCGCAGCGTTGAGGTGGCCTTCGCCCACGTAGTCATCCCATGAGGCCAAGTCGAGAGGCTGGGTGATGGCATAGTGGTCGAAATTATCAGACCAGCCGAGGCCGCCCAGGTTGGTCGTAATGAACTGGTGCGGATCGGCGTATCTTCTGATGACATCGATCTGTACCTGCTGAAAGCTGCGCCATGTGTCAGTGACGAAATGCTTGTAGGCGAACAGCAGGCCAGGGTTTTCGTTTGCGCCGGGCAATGGCAACGGAATCTCGTCCCAACGGTCGTAGGTCTGGCTCCAATAGGCAGTAGCCCAGGCATGATTGAGCACGTCAAGCGCGCCATATTTGCGTTGGAGCCATGCATCAAATTGGCGACGTGTGTCGGAGTCGAAGGATTCGTCAGTGTATTCGTTACCGATTTGCCAGCCGATGACATCAGGGTCGCGGCCGAAGCGCTGCGCGAGCTTCTCAGCAATCTGCGCGCAGAAGATGCGATAAGCGGGACTGGCATAGTTGAACTGGCGGCGGATACCGTGCTCGGCGCGATGGCCGTTTGCGTCGACGCGGAGAACTTCAGGATGAGCAGAGGTAAGCCAGGCAGGCGGCGCATCTGTGGGAGTGCCAATGACGACCGCGATGCGATGCTTTTCTGCGAGGCGAATGGCGCGGGCAAGCCAGTCGAGATCGAAGCGGCCTTCCGATGGCTCGAGTGTGCTCCATGCGAACTCGCCTACACGAACGACGTGCAGATGCGCATCTTCCATCAACTGCAGGTCAGCGTCCCAGCGAGATTCCGGCCATTGCTCTGGATACCATGCTGCGCCGAGAAGGAGCGAAGGTGCGGCGCCGGCGCTTTGAGCAGTGACATGGGCGGCGAGCAGGACGGCTGAGCAGAAGAATAGCGCTGCGATGGTTCGCAGTGTCCGTGTTTTGGTTATGCTGTTCGCGATTGCCATCCGAAGTTCTTGTATCACATGCAGCCTGAGAGATTGACGGCTCACGGGCCGATCCAGTTCCGCGAAACGGAATTGCACGGCGATGCGCGGACATTGGTCGCACGGCCCGAACAAAATGAGATACCTTAAGGGCAATTGAATTCCGGCTTGCACTATCTTCATGAGCGATTCAATGATCTTTAGCGCAGACTCGACGGCTGGACGAGGCTGCCACATTGAAAGGCGATACGTTGTCGAAGCAGACTGTTCCCACCCTGGCCCTCATCCACACCAGCCCAACACTTGCACCTGTATTTGCAGCGATCTGCCGCCGCGAGATTCCTGAAGCGCAGATATTTCACATGGTGGATGAGAGCCTGATTCAGGACACAGTGCGCGCCGGAAATCTGCGCAAGCTGACGATTCGCAGACTGGTGAGCCAGATTGAATCGGCTGAAGCAGCAGGGGCCGATGCGGTACTGGTGACGTGCTCATCAATCGGGCCGGGCGTGACGCTTGCGCAGCAGCTCTTCGATATTCCGGTGCTGCGCATTGACGATGCGATGGCTGAGGCAGCGGTGCAGCGGGCGCGGACGATTGGCGTGCTGGCGACGCTGCGCACTACGCTCGATCCAACGACTGCACTGTTGCGCGAGAAGGCGGCAGAGGCGGGACGCGCGGTGGAACTGGTAGAGTGCTTATGCGAAGGCGCATTTCCGGCTGTGCTGGCCGGCGATACGGAGACGCATGACCGCATCCTGCGCCACGCGCTGACTGAGGATCTGAAGGGAGTGGACGTGATCGTGCTGGCCCAGGCATCGATGGCGCGTGTGGTGGCTACACTTGCGCCGGAGACATTGCAGGCGCCGGTGCTTTCGAGTCCCGAACTCGCGGTGCAGCGGGCGCGGCAGGCGCTGGCGCTGCCTGAAGTTGCGAGGGCCAGCGCTTGAAGCAGCGCCATAAGGTGCTTGGGCTGCTCGGCGCTCTCTCGGTGCTTACATTTCTTGACCGCCTGGCAATTGCTGTGGCTGGTCCGAGTATTCAGAGCGAGTTGCACATTCAGCCGCAAAACTGGGGCTGGATTCTGAGTGCGTATGTGCTGGCGAATGGCGTCTTCGAGGTACCTTCCGGAGCGCTCGGCGACCGGCGCGGACAACGCGGTGAACTGACGCGCATTGTGACGTGGTGGTCAGCTTTCACAGCCCTGACAGCATGGTGCCGCGGCTTCTGGCAGCTTGTCGCGGTTCGATTTCTCTTTGGCATGGGCGCGGCCGGCGCGTATCCGAATACGGCCGGCGTAATTGTGCGGTGGTTTCCAGAGCGGGAACGAGCACGCAGTCAGGGCATTGTGTGGGCGGCGAGCAGGCTGGGCGGAGCACTGGCGCCACTGTTGATTGTGCCTATTGAAAGATACTATGGCTGGCGAACGGTTTTCTGGGTTCTGGGTACGGTTGGATTTTTGTGGGCCGCGGTTTGGTATGTGCGTTTTCGCAATTGTCCCGAAGACGATCCGCGGATTACGCGGGCAGAGCTTGAGGAGATTGGAGAGACGCGCGCGGCACACGGCGGGCCGGTTCCGTGGGGTAGACTGTTCGGCTCGCGCATGTTGTGGCTGACTGTGGTGGCTTATGGCTGCTATGGGTGCGCGAGCTGGTTCTATTTCTCGTGGTTTCCTACATGGATGGTTCATGCGGCGGGCTTCTCGCTGGACGGAGTGCTGTTTGCCGCGCTGCCATTTGTGCTGGGCTGCGCGGGCAATCTGGCTGGAGGCGTGATGGGCGACCAGCTCACGCTGCGCTACGGCGCGCGTACAGCGTTGCGGATGATTCCCGCAGTATGTCTCACGCTGACGGCACTGGTGCTGATGGCAATGGCTGTTTTTCACGGCAAGGTTGCAGTGGTGGCGCTGTCGAGCCTTGGGTTCGGCATGATGGACCTGATGCTGCCAGCCGCGTGGGCGCTTTGCCTGGCGATTGGCGGAAGCGCGAGCGGCGCAGCGACTGGGTTAATGAACACTGCAGGACAGGCCGGAGGCTTCTTATGCACTGTGCTCTTTGGGTACATCGTGCATTTAACAGGAAGCTATAACGCTCCGCTCTGGTTTATTGCGGCAATGATTCTGATCAGCGCTGCACTCTTTACACGTATCGACTGCGCGCAGACGCTGGACGCGGACTCAGTGACGCAAGCATAGAAATATCATCTTCCGTCTCTGGCCAGACGGAAGAAGTCAGGCGGGCCGATCTGGCCGCCTTTGAGAGCAAGCTCCAATCCATCGAGCGCGGAGCCGGGCGCATGTGCACGGCATAACGGCACGCCGGGGACAAGCGGCGCGGCGAAGGTGAGCGCATGGAGACCTAACTGCTTCACTGCGTGCGTGGATGTGTCTCCGCCTGCAATGACGGCACGGCGCACGCCGGATGCGAGCAGCAACTCGCGCAGCATTGTGCCGAGCGCCGCGCTGAACTCTTCCCCATGCTTGGCGCTCACGGGTTGGGGGCCGAGCGCAGTGTAGAGCACTACACTTTTGCCGTGCCTGAGTGCATTCCGCGCCTGCGATGCCTGCGTATCCAGAGACACTGCATCATTAAGCTGGATGGTGACAAAGCCTAGCTGCTGCGCACATTGAATCTGCGCGGCAGTGGCCGGCGAGCAACTGCCGCTCAATACGAGCAGACGGTCAGATTTTGCCGGAGGTTCGAGCGCGGGCGTTTCCGGAATCAAATGCAGCTTGCGCCAATTTCGCAAGAGGCCATGTGAGAACCCGGAGCTGCCTACGGCAAAGACCTGCTCAGCCAGGGAGCGGTTCCAGATCACGCGTGCGGTTTCATCAAGCATGGCCTCGTTGAATCCGTCGAAGAGCACGGCTTCTGCGCCTGCGTCCAACTCTGCCTGCAATTGCTGCTGCGCTGCAGACGCCTGAAAGGCCGCCGTATCAATGAGCCCGATGCGTAGAGTCGTTTGCCCGGCGAGATGCAGTCGCAGGTCGGCTTCAGTCATGGGTGTGACCGGATGGTGGCGCATGGTTGGATGGCGGTCAATGCGCACCATTGCGCCGTTTGCTTCGGCAAACAGATTGCCATAGACAACGGCACGGCCCAGATGCGGCGCGCCAACGACAACAGGAACGAATTGCACGCCGAAGGCTGCGCGACCCAGCTCCATGGCGCGGCCGATGCTGCCAATGTGCGGCGCACTGTCGAAGGTGGAGCAGACCTTGTAGTGGTTCACGCGGGCGCCGAAGCCGCGCATTGCAGTGAAGACAGACGGGAGATTTGCACTCATCCACTCGGGAGAACGGCTGCGGCTTTCGCCAGCAATGCCAATCGCGGCGCAATGAGCAAATGCCTGCAGGGCCTGCTCGCCTGGCGTGTGTGTGAAGAGCACGGCGTTGACGCCATAGAGCGCCAGCGCTTCGAGCACATCGGTCGAGCCGGTGAAGTCATCGCCATACCATGCATACAGTGGCGTATCGATCGGGTTAGTCCGGGCGAGCTGGCTCACGCTGCAAAGGCCTCGAGCGCAAGGCGCAGTTCATCATGTGCCCGGGCATAATCAGCGAGCGAGACACCGGTTGCCGCAGCCTGCCAGGCCTGGTGGAGACTACGCACACCTGCTGCGGGTCCAGCGGGATGCGCGAGAATGCCACCGCCGCAGGCGTAGATCAGGTCCATTGAACCGAGTGCTTTGTATGTGTCCGGGGCCTGGCGCGCGGATTGGCCCGAGGAGAAGACGGGCATGATCTCACAGCCTTTGTGGGGCGCAGCGAACATCGGCGTGAGGCATTCGCGTGCAGAAGCGATCACACTTGCGTCGTCTTCACAGAACTTGTTGCGCAGGCCATTTACGTGCACGTGATCGATGCCGGCGAGACGCCAGAATTTCTGAAATGCGATAAAGCTCATGCCGGTTGCATGCGAGCGGCTCAGCATGCCCCATCCGTTGCGATGGCCATGGATGGCTACCTGCGCGTGACGACGCAGCACATTCATGGCAGGCAGCCCTATGCTGTTGACGCTGACCATGACGCATGTGCCGCCGGCGGCGACAACGAGGTCGTGGCGGCGCAGCATCTGATCGATTTCGCCGGTGATGTTAGCCGCATACATTGGACGCCGGCCAGTTTTCTGCGCGTATTCATTGAGTACACGCAGTACTGCAGGCACGCGCTGTTCGAAGGGGCAGTGCGGTCCATCGGCCTGCAGTTCGTCGTCCTTGATGAAATCGACGCCGGCCTCGGCAAGCATCTTTACCTGCGCCGCGGTCTGCTCAGGAGTCATGCCAACACTTGGCTTGATGATGGTTCCGATCACTGGGCGGCCGTGGACATCTGTGAGGCGGCGCGTGCCTTCCACGCCAAACTGCGGACCTTGATAGGCGCTGAGGAATGCAGGAGGCAGTGTGACGTCAACGAGTTTCAGGCCGGAGAAGGGCTTTAGTTCGAAGAGATTTCCGGCGACCGTGGCAAGCACGTTCGGCAACGACGGTCCCATATTTTCGATCGGCCAGGAAAGCGTAACTTCTGCTGTGCGACGCACGACGGGAGCCGCGTATTTCTTTGGCAGACCGGAGCCAGTGAGAGATGGCGCATCCACTGTGCCCAGCTCTTCGATACGCTCGACACGCGCAGCATAGCGGTCACGGAGCTCGTCTGTTTCGCCAGGCACGCGCACAAAGGTGCCGGTTGACTGCTCACCGGCCATGATGTCTGCGGCATCTTCGAGCGGATAGGCTGTCTCGATCCAGTAGTGTGCCTGTACGCGTTGCGGTATGGTTTCTTCGCCGCTCACAGTTGTTTTCTCTAACTCCGTTCCATGTACATGGTGTAGCTCTGGCCGCGCACGGAATAGAACGGTGCGTAGACCTGCGCGGACAGGGCAGTCGTAAAGGCGCCGGTTGCGGCGTCGTGTGCGCGCAGCGAATCGATGCGCCTGAGTGTGAGTGGACTTTCCGGCGGATTCAACGCAACGTACACGAGTGGGCCGCGGAGCAGGGCCGCTGTTTGCTGGTGCAGATCATCGATGGCCTCGGTGCGGAACTCCATTGGTAGTTGAAGCGTGATCGTGTCGCCGCTGCTCCAGTGACGATGGAGCAGCGCAAAACCGCGGCGCATTTCGACAGCGACGTGCTTTCCGTTCACACGTACCTTGGACTTTTGAACAGCCCACGCGGGAATGCGTAGATAGAGCGCGAAGGTTGCCGGCCGGCTGCACAGCAGGTGCATGGTTGCACTTTCGCCAAGCGGATAGTCGGTTTCCTGAGAGAGCGTGATGGCCGCGCCATTCCAGTCGAACTGCACGCGTGAGGGCGCATAGAGATTCACGGCAATGCCGTCGGCAGAGTGGAAGTAGATGTTTTTGACGTAATCCGCCACGCCCTGCACAAGCGTTCCTGAGCAGCATGGCCACTTTTTCGGGTAGTAAACCTTGTGCGCCTGCGCACTGTAAGTGGAGTAGTAGGGTGAGTCACCTGCCTGATCGGGCTCTCTGGCCGCCAGCACACCGTTCATCAGAACGCGTTCGAGACCATCGCCATAGCGGGCGTCGCCGGTGGCGCAGAGTAGATAGCGCGCTAGCTTGATGGCTGCGTAACTGCCGCAGGGCGTCTCGAAGTGATCCACGGTTGTTTGCAGACTTGCGTGGAGCTCGCCACGGTGCGGGGTGATAAAGGTTTCGTTCGGCCCCCAACCGCCAGTAGCGTATTGCTGCGTGCTGCGGAGCAGCTCCCACGCATTCTGCATTGCGCGCAGATATTTTTCGTCGCCGAGCGCGAGACGCGCTTTGCCCGCGGAGCTGAGCGCGATGGCGTGACTGTAAGCGTGACGGCCGGGCAGGACATCCTGGCCCGCTGCTAAAGGATCGAAGAACTCGCGATCGAGCAGGTAGGCAACGGCGCGCTCATAGAAGGAGTGCTCGCCGGTAAGTTCATAGGCGAGTAAAAGGCTCTCGGGGAGCACGTAGGTCTCGTCATAGGGCGGATCTTTTTTGCCGATGCGGTCACGACCACGCTCAGGAATATATGGAAGAGCTGCGTGAAAGACGCGGGGGATGAGTTCGCGTGCCTGCGCGACGCCACTCAGAGTGCATGCATCTATGAGCCCGGCCAGATGTTTGTCGAGAACATAGCAGGGCCAGAGCCTTTCTGAGTTGGGACCGGCGTAAATCTTGCCGTCTGCGCCAAGTGTTGCGGCGAAGCCTTCGACGAGCACGGCGACTTTATCTGCGCAGGCTGCGTCACCGGTGGTTCTGCCGATGCGGGCGAGGCCGGAGATGTATTGGCCCAGCGAATGGCCGGGCACAAAGCCGTCGCGATCATACCAGCCGCCCATCTCCGCTCCGGGAGCGGGCAGTCCCGCGCGTTCGCGATAGACCTTGAGCATGCGGTCGTTATCGATTGCGAGGTAGAACGCGTGCACCCTGTCGTATTGCTCTTTGAGTGGACCGCCGGTAAGCTGAACTGCGCCATAGTCAAACTCGGAGAATGGGGCTGCTGCGGCAGACGAGGCACCCTGTGCATGCGCTGCGCAAACAGCAGCGGCTGCCCCAGCGAGAAATTCTCTTCGCGTTATGCCTGTTGTCACCCGAACATCCTCCCAGCTTTTGTCACCCTACGACCTTGGCGATACGCCGCCGAGCGTCATAATTCTTGCGCGCGCACATTCCGCAACGTGGAATTCTCCCGTCTGACCGCCGCTGTCCGGGCGGATGCATTTGCGCCTGCTGTATTGTCGAGCGGATAGACGAGGTCAACATTGCGCGGCGTGAGCAACTGATGTTTAACGAAGATGGTGGAAGGCGTGGGCTTCTGCTGGAGGATGCTGAGCGCGAGCGGAATCAGCTCGTCGCCGTAGCGCTCAGGAAAATAGGCGACTGAGCCGACGAGCCTCGTTCCCGGACGGCGCAGTTCGGCGCGCGCCTCGCGCAATGCGTTCTGCCCCATCACAGCAACCTGCTGCGAGGCACCTGCTTCTTCAAACGCGCGGAGAGTCGCCAGCGCGCAGATATCGTTGACCGTGCCCACGAGCGTGCGCCCAGGAACGCGGCGGCGCAGATATTTGCGCATGACTTCGAGCACCTGCTCGAAGCTGCCACGGCCATTCAGATGCACGAGCGGTGTTTCTACAATGCGCGGCAGTTCGGTGCGCAGACCGTCGACGAGTCCGGCTAATCGCAGCTCAAGAAGTGAGCCTGCGATGGGCAGCTCGACGAGCACAAGCTGATCGACTTTTCCATCCCAGTTTTCGCGTGCCCAGCGGCCGAGAGCGCGTCCGCCGATGAGGCCGGCCTTGTAGTTATCAGCACCGAAATACGTGGCTCCGGGGTGCGGAACTTCAATGGCGATGACAGGTGTGTTGGCGGCGAGAAACTTGGATGCAATCACCGGGGCGACGCGCTCGTAGGTCTGGAATTCAAGAACCAGGTCAACCCGCTCACGAATAAGAACGTCTGCGTTGCGCAGCGCCTCACGCGCGCTGTAGCGATTGTTGAGCGTGATTAACTGCACGTGCTCGCGGTCTGCCGCTGTCTGCATGCTGCGCGTGACTTCGCGTGCGAACTCAGTGTCTCCCTGCGAAGCGAAGCCGATGCGGAAGGGCCGGGCAGTGATGGGTCCGAAACTGTTGCGATAGACGCCCGCACTTGCGCGTTCGATGAGGCCGCCGTGAATGAGGGTTCGCAGCAGACGAAAGGTGGTGGTTTTGGGCAGGCCGGTGCGCTCCATCACGTCGTTGAGCTGCAGCTCCTCACCCAGGTGACGAAAGGCTTTGAGCACTTCGCAGGCGCGCAGCACGGTCTGCGATTCATTGCGATCTCCGTTGCGGTCTTCCGTACGCGCTATTCGCTCCACTTTGCCTGTCGGCTGATCGGCTGTGCGTCCGGCCACATATTCCTCCCGGCAGTTTGCCTTGCAAGCCGTAAAGTATATTCCGATATTTGGAATTGGCAAGTTCGATATTTGCGACCCGCGCGGACGGATATGGGCATGCGGTCTGCATGATGCATATTTATGCATATACGATCTTTTATGTTGACCGCCAGAATAGCGATCACTAGTATCACCGTGGAATCATCTCTGCCGCGGAAAGCTTGTTCTGCGCGGCAGAGGAATGTGTGGTGTGGTGCATGGATAAGTCGTTGCTGGAGATGCCAGCCGCTGCAGAAGAGCGTTCGCAATGGCTGCATCGGAAGGGCAACTGGATCAGGCTCAGTGCGATGACAATGAATCATCGAGCCGGACTGGGCCATACGGGCGGCGATCTCTCTTCAGCGGACATTCTGGCTACGCTGTATCTCGGCGGGCTGCTGCGCGTAGACTCCGCTGAGCCGCGCTGGCCGCAGCGCGACCGCTTCATTCTTTCAAAGGGGCATGGCGCAGCCGCATTTTATGCCACGCTGGCCGCGCGCGGGTTTTTCCCGGTGGAGATACTCAGGACGTACATGGAGCCGCTTTCGATGCTCAACGGCCACCCGGACCGCAACAAGTTGCCGGGAGTGGAGGCCAACACGGGACCGCTTGGTCACGGGTTGCCGATAGCCGTGGGCGCGGCGCTGGCGGCGCGCATGCGCCGGGAGGCATGGCGGGTTTTTGTGATGACCGGCGATGGAGAACTGCAGGAGGGTTCTAACTGGGAGGCTGCGATGACAGCGCAGCACTATGGGTTAGACAACCTGACTGTGATTGTGGACCGAAACCGCATTCAGCAGGGTGATTTTACGGAGAACACGATCCGGATGGAGCCGCTGGGTGCGCGGTTTGCGGCTTTTGGGTTTGCGGTGGCAGAGATTGACGGACATGATGCAGGGGCGCTTTTTGACCGCTTTGCGCATCTGCCAATCGAAACGGGCAAACCCTCTTGCATCATTGCGCGGACCATCAAGGGCAAAGGCGTTTCGTTTGCTGAGAATCAACCGGCGTGGCACCACGGAGTGCCCAGTGCGGAACAACTCGCTGCTGCTGCGGCTGAGCTGGGCGTGGAGGTGAGCTGGTGATGGTGGCGACTCAGCTTTACGATTGCCGCGACGCGTATATGAGTGCGCTCGAAGAGATGGCCGCGGAAGATACGCGGGTCTGCGCTGTGGCCAACGATTCGCTTTCTTCTGCGAAGCTCAAGAATTTCAAAGCGTGCTTTCCAGAGCGGTTTGTCAATGTAGGCATTGCAGAGCAGAACATGGTGGGCGTGGGCGCGGGGCTGGCAAACGGCGGCATGGTTCCCTATGTGTGCGGCGCATCGTGTTTCTTGACAGCGCGGGCCATGGAGCAGGTGAAGGTGGATCTTGCCTACACACGCGCCAATGTGAAGCTCTGTGCCATGTCGCCGGGCATGGCGTATGGTCAGCTTGGTCCTACGCATCATTCGATCGAAGACCTGGCGTGGATGCGGGTGCTGCCCAACCTCGCGGTAATTGTGCCTGCCGACCCGATTGAAACGGCAGCAGCAATGCGTTACTCGCTTATTCACGAAGGGCCAATGTTTCTGCGGATTGCGCGCGTGCCGGTTCCGCGCGTGCATGACGATGGCTATAAGTTCAGACTTGGCAAAGCGGTGAAACTGCGCGACGGCAATGACGTGACGCTGATTGCCAACGGGCTGATGGTTTCACGTGCGCTGGACGCAGCGCGCGCGCTTGAGACACGTGGAGTCTCAGCGCGCGTGCTGAATATGAGCACGATAAAACCGCTTGATCGCGAAGCCATTGTCGATGCGGCGCGCGTGACCCGCGGGATTGTGACTGCAGAGGAGGCGCTGGCCGCGGGCGGCCTAGGCGGCGCCGTGGCCGAGGTGCTGAGCACAGCGCATCCTGCACCGCTGCGCATTCTCGGCGTGCCGGATACCTTTGCGCCTACGGGCACAGCGGAGTTTCTGCTTGAGCATTTTGGCCTGACTTCGGCTGGCATCGAACGCGCGGCGCTGGAACTGCTGGGCAAAGAAGAATAACGAGGAAGCATGACCGGCGAATGCATTCTGGCGATCGATCAAGGCACGACCAACACGAAGGCGCTGCTGGTCGACCGTGATGGACGCACGGTCTTTCGCACTTCAGCGCCGCTCGCCCTCTTGCAGCCGCAGCCGGGCTTTGTGGAGCAGGACCCGGAGGCGCTGTGGGAGTCAGTGCGCCGGGTGGTTGCCGCATGCGCTGAGCACGCGAAGTCTGCTGGCGCAACGATTGCCGGCATCGCCATATCCAACCAGCGCGAGACAGCGGTGACATGGAAGCGCACTCCTCAGGGCGAGCCGGTTGGCAATGCGATTACCTGGCAATGCCGGCGCTCTGCGCCGGTTTGCGAAAAGCTTTCTGCATATGCAGCGACGATTCAATCCATCACCGGGCTGCCGCTCGATCCCCTGCTGAGCGCGACCAAATGGGAATGGCTCCTGGAGCAGCAACCGGAGTTGCGTGGAGCGGCCAGGGCCGGCAAAATTTGCCTGGGAACTGTGGATTCATGGCTGCTCTACAAGATGACGTCAGGCGAGGCGCATGCGACGGATCATACGAACGCGTCGCGCACCGCATTGATGAATCTGGCTGCACTTGAATGGGACGCAGCGCTGCTCGACCTCTTTGCAATTCCACGCGTGGCCATGCCGTCGCTTCGCACTTCGAGCGGCGTCTTTGGCGTGTGTGCGGCGATCCCCGAACTCGAGGGCATGCCCATTGTCTCGATGATTGGCGATTCGCATGCGGCGCTTGCAGGGCATGGACATTTAGCCACAGGGACGGTGAAAGCGACGTACGGCACTGGCTCGTCTCTCATGATGCTCACGAAGACGCCGGGCGATGTGCGTGAGCTGGCGCGGACTGTGGCATGGACGACAAAAGACGAAGCCCACTTTGCGCTTGAGGGAAACATCGCGATGAGTGGCGCGGCGGTGCAGTGGGTGGGAGAATTTCTGGGTTTGCCGCGCCCGATTGAGGACGCGGCTGCATTAGCGGCCACAGTGCCCGACGCGGCAGGCCTCGTTCTTGTGCCTGCAATGGTGGGATTAGGCGCGCCTTACTGGGACTCAACCGCACGCGGTTTGGCGACGAATCTGGAGCGCTCGCACACTGCGGCGCATCTGGCGCACGCGGCTGTAGACGCGATTGCATTTCAGGTTGCAGATGTCCTGGAGGCGATGGAAACTGCAGCAAATATCATGGTTCCGCTGTTGCTGGCCGATGGCGGCGCTACGCGGAACGATGCGCTGATGCAGATGCAGGCGGACATTCTGGACAAGCCAGTGCACCGTTCCATGGAAGAAGATCTCTCTGCGCGAGGGGCCGCGATGCTGGGTGGAGTCGCGTTGGGATGGTGGAGGGGGCCTGAAGATCTGCACATTTCTGCGACAAGGGCGCAGGTTTTTGAGCCGCGCATGACAGCGACAGAACGCGATCGCTTGCGCAGTGCGTGGCGTCACGCGGTAAGACGTGCGCGGTTAAGGCAGGAGCCTGAGGCATGAGCCAGCCGCATCAGCTAAAGGAGCGGGAGATTGTGCTCGAAGCGCGCAGCGTGACCAAACGTTATCCGGGTAATGTTGCTCTAGATCGGGTGACCTATCGTATTTATCGCAATCAGGTGAATGTGCTGATCGGCGAGAACGGCGCAGGGAAATCGACGCTGATGAGGATTCTTGCCGGAGTTGAGCGTGCGGATGAAGGAGAACTGTTTCTCGATGGCCAGCATATCGAACTCGATTCACCGCGCGATGCTGCAGCGCATGGCATCGCGATTGTTCATCAGGAGCTGCTGGCACTTACAAACCTGAATGTGAGCGAGAATATCTTCGCCGGGCGCGAGCTTTGCCGCGCAGCGCTGCTGGTAAATGAGAGAGAGCAGGAGGGCCGGTCAGACGCGGCGCTGAAGCGGTTGCGGAAACCCATGGATGTGAAGGCGGAGAGTGGACGATTGTCGCTTGGATACCGGCAGATTGTAGAGATTGCGCGCACACTGGATCAGCGATCGAAGATCCTTATTCTCGATGAGCCGACTTCTGCGCTATCCACATCCGAGGCGGAGTCCTTATTCGACGTGATCATGGATCTCAAGCGCGCTGGGGTGACGATCGTTTACATTTCGCACCGTCTGCATGAGCTGTTACACCTGGGCGATCACTTTACCGTACTTCGCTCCGGACGCGTCGTGGGCGAGTCGTTACGCGCAGAGGTGAGCCGGCAATGGATTGTGGAGTGCATGTCAGGCCGCAAGGAGACGGATGAAGCGATTGCGCCGGGGCGTGCTGCTACAAGCGCTGAGGTGCTTGCGGTGCGTGAGCTCACGCTGGCCAGCGTCGCCGACGATGAAGCTGCGCAGACAGCTCTGCACGGCGTGGACCTTTCTTTGCACGCGGGCGAGGTGCTGGGCCTGTACGGACTGCTTGGTGCGGGACGTACCGAGCTTGTAGAAGCCCTGGCGGGCCTGCGATCGATTGAGTCAGGTGAGATTTTGCTGCGCGGAAAACGGGTTCAGGCTGATGGTGTGCGCGGAGCCATGAAAGCGGGAATCGTGCTGATGCCCGAGGAGCGGCAGCGCGATGGGCTGTTTCCCGATCTTTCGATTCGCGAAAATATGATGATGTCGGCGGCAGACGGACTTTTTCTTTCACGCGAAGCGGAGATAAGGCGAGTGAACGAACTGGCAGCCGAACTGCATATCGTGGCGCGGGACATGGAACTTCCGGTGACTACGCTGTCGGGTGGCAATCAACAGAAGGTACTGCTGGCGCGGTGTCTGCTTTGCTCGCCTGCGGTGTTACTGATGGACGAGCCGACGCGCGGAGTAGATGTAAATGCGAAAGTTGAGATCTACGCCATTTTGCGTCGACTGGCTGCGAAAGGGCTCAGCATCATCTTTACCTCATCTGAGATTGAAGAGACACGCGCACTGGCCGATCGGGTGCTCGTTCTGTGTCAGGGGCGCATTGCAGCCGAGTTTACGCGCGACGAACTGACAGACGAGGGGCTCTTTGCCGCGGCGAGTCCTTCGATTGTCTCATCGACCTCAAATCTGCGTGACCTTGCATCGGGGCATACAGTATGAACTCTGCTGCAGGAGCTGTTTCTCAAGCGAATCGTGCCGCCAGCGCCTCAGCGCGACTTGTTCTTCTTTTGCTGCGGGCACGCGCGGTGCTGGTGCTGTTTCTGCTGCTTGTGCTCTTTTCTGCGCTTGCCCCCGAGTTCCTGACAGCGAACAATTTTTCCATCCTGACCAAGCATGTTGCCATCACGGCGCTGCTGGCCGTTGGCATGACTTTTGTCGTGCTTACAGGCGGCATCGATCTTTCCGTGGGCTCCATTGCAGGGTTGAGCGGCATGGTGGCGGGGTACCTGATCACGCAGGGCATTAGCTTCGGCGGCTCCATTCACTATCTACCCGTGGCGATGGTGGTGTTGCTCGCTGTCGTTGTGTGTCTGGTTGTAGGAGCGCTCAATGGATGGCTCGTGGCAAAGGCCGGAGTAGCGCCATTTATCGCAACGCTGGGCACACTCTACATTGCGCGAGGCGCGGCTCTGCTGATTTCAAACGGCAAGACTTTTCCGGGATTGGGAGGGTCGGTTACGCACGGCAGTACGGGATTTACCGCGTTCGGACAGAGCTTCTTGCTGCATGTGCCAACGCCGGTGTGGATGATGATGGCGTTATTTGCAGTGGCATGGGTGGCAGCTGCGAAGACACCTTTCGGACGTCATGTATATGCCGTGGGCGGCAATGAGCGCGCGGCGCGGCTCGCCGGCATCCGCGTGCCGCGCGTCAAGATGGTGAGCTATCTATTCTCTGCTCTTTGTGCGGCGCTGGTTGGCCTCATCATTGCTTCGCAACTAGAGGCGGCGCATCCGGCAACCGGCGAGAGCTTTGAACTGAATGCTATTGCCGCGGTGGTTCTTGGCGGCACGTCGCTGATGGGAGGACGGGGCTCGGTGACGGGCTCGCTGATCGGCGCATTCGTGATCGGTGTGCTCGCCGATGGCATGGTGATGCTGGGTATCTCGGAGTTCTGGCAGATTGTGATCAAGGGCGTAGTGATTGTGCTTGCTGTCGCCGTGGATCAACTGCAGGCTCGCCTGCAGGCGCGGCTGCTGCCTTTTCTTGCGCAGACCGGCATTGAAGGTGAGCGGTGATGCGTTGCTGCAAGCTGCTTGCTTGTGTGCTGTTGGGCGCGTGTGCCGCGTGTCATCGTGGCGAGCATCGAGAAAAGCTCATCGCTATTATTGTTCCCTCGCAGGATAATCCCTACTTCAAGGCAGAGGCGGATGCGGCTGCCGCACAGGCGCAGGCGCTCGGTTATCGTGTGCGGGTGGATGCACATGACGACGATGCTTATCGACAGGACAACCTTGTAGATGCGGCATTTGCATCGAACGCAGCCGCCATTATTCTCGATAACGCAGGATCGGATGCATCGATTGCTGCCGTGCGCCGCGCAACGAAAGCGGGCATTGCTGTTTTTCTGATCGATCGCGAGATTGATGCGACAGGAATTGCGAAGGCGCAGATCATCTCAGACAACGATCAGGGGGCGCGACTGGTTGCCGCTGCATTTGAGCATGCGGTGGGGCCGAAAGGCGACTATGCGGAACTGCTCGGGCGCGAGTCGGATACGAATGCGCAGATTCGCACCAAAGGCTTTCATGCTGTGCTCGATCGCTATCCGGGTCTGAAGCTGGTAGCAGCGCAGTCTGCCAACTGGTCACAGGCGGAGGCTTTTCAGAAGACCGAGACAATGCTTGAGGCACACGGCGAGATTGCTGGGATTATTGCAGGCAACGATACGATGGCGCTGGGCGCGGCGGCGGCGGTGAAGTCTGCGGGGCTCAAACACATTTTGATAACGGGATTTGATGGAAGCCCGGACGCGATCGATGCGATCCGCAGCGGTGAGCTGCGGGCGACGGCTCTGCAGCCGGCTGTTTTGATTGCGAGGACGGCAGTGGACGAAGCCGACCAGTATTTGAAGACCGGATCAACGGGTAAGCCTGAGAAGCAAATCATCCCGTGCGATCTGGTGACGAAAGACAACGCTGATGACTATCGCAACTTTGAAAAGATAAGGTGAAATGCCATGAAGCCATTCGCAACACTTGGAGTGATTGTTGGCAACCGCGACTTCTTTCCGGACGTGCTTATCTCAGAAGCGCGCCGCGATCTGACAAAGCTCTTCAACGACCTCGCGATTGAGCCGGTGTGGCTGACGGAAGCGGACAGCAAGCTGGGGGCGGTGGAGACATGGACCGATGCGCAGAAGTGCGGCGATCTGATGCGTCGCAATCGGGAGCGGATCGATGGGATTCTCGTGTGTCTGCCGAATTTTGGCGACGAGAAGGGCGTGGCCGATTCGATCAGGCTTGCGGATATGCGCGTGCCGGTGCTGGTTCAGGCCTGCCCGGATGATCTGGACCATTTTGGGCTGCAGCGGCGGCGCGATGCTTTCTGCGGCAAAATTTCGGTCTGCAACAACCTGCGCCAGTATCGCATCCGGTATTCTCTTACGCGCGATCACACGGTTGCGATTCTCGATGCGCGATTTAGAGAAGATCTGATCCAGTTTGTGCAGACATGCAAAGTGGTGCGCGGGCTTAGCCGCGTGCGGCTGGGGGCGGTCGGAGCGCGGCCCAATGCATTCAATACGACACGGTTCAGCGAAAAGCTGCTGGAGGCCGCGGGGATTACGGTGAACACGATCGATCTGTCTGAGGTGTTTGGCAACGCTCAGAAGATTGCGGCAGACGATCCACGCGTGCGGCAGCGCATGGAACAGATTCAGTCGTATGCCGACTCGTCAAAGGCGCCGGATGAGGCAATTGTGCGCATGGCGAAGTTTGCACTGGTGGTAGATGACTGGATGCAGTCGCTTTCAATTACGGCAACGGCGATTCAATGCTGGAGCTCGATGCAGAAGAATTACGGCGTGAATGTGTGCACTGTGATGTCGATGATGAGCGAGCAGATGCTGCCCTCAGCGTGCGAGGTTGATGTTGCCGGCGTAGTGGGCATGTACGCACTGCAACTCGCCAGCGGCACGCCGAGCGCACTGGTGGACTGGAACAATAATTACGGCGGCGATGCGGAGAAGTGTGTTTTTTTCCATTGCGGAAACTGGGCGAAGGATTTTCTGCCGGATATTCGCATTGCGACGGCGCCGATTCTGGGAACGACGCTCGGAGAAGAGAATACGTTCGGAGCTCTCGAGGGCCGCACACTGGCAGGGCCGGTGACATTCGGACGCGTGAGCACGGATGACTTGAGCGGC
Organism: Occallatibacter sp.; assembly: GCA_035546015.1. Taxonomy (GTDB): domain Bacteria; phylum Acidobacteriota; class Terriglobia; order Terriglobales; family Acidobacteriaceae; genus Telmatobacter. Next base: position 24,800 of record DASZXD010000037.1, on the reverse strand, counting down.
ACGCTCGCGGCATATGTGGGCGAAGGTGAGTTTACAGACGATCCGCTCGATACTTTTGGTACGCGCGCGGTAGTGAAGGTGAACGGATTGCCTGCGCTGATGCATGTGATCTGCCAGAACGGCTTTGAACATCATGCCGCAATGACACGCGGGCACGCTGCGGCGGCTGTGGCAGAAGCATTGGGCCGCTACCTTGGATGGAAGACCTATCATCACAACCGCAGAGCCGAGTTGCCACCATTAAGCTGAACTCTTTGTTTACTTCTCATCGTCCAGTCCTACAGGAGAACGTTCTATGGCGCGCATCGATGAGCTGAGGCTGATGGCAAAAGTTGCGCGCATGTACTACGTGCAGGGCATTCGTCAGCAGGGAATCACGGAGCGGCTGCAGATTCACCAGTCGACGGTATCGAGACTGCTTAAGCGAGCACGCGCCGCCGATCTGGTGCGGATCAGTGTGAGCAATCCTCCGGGTATCTTTGCTGAGATCGAAGACCGCCTTATCGCAGAGTTCCAGTTAAAAGACGCCGTTGTTGTGGATTGCCTGGCGGAAGAAGAGGCGATGGTGCGCGATCTGGGCGCGGCTACGGCCTATTTTCTTGAGACGAGCGTGAAACCGGGAGCATGCATAGGCATCTCGTCGTGGAGCCGCTCGCTGTTTGCGATGGTGGATGCATTGCATCCGGGTGACTATTGCCGCGGCGGCAAGGTTGTGCAGATTCTGGGCGGAGTGGGCAGTGTTGGTGCGCAACATCACGCGACCTATCTGGCGCAGCGGCTGGCAGCGCAGATTGGGGCAAGTGCCGTGCTGCTGCAGGCTCCCAGTATTGTGGATTCAGCGGAGGCCAGACGCGTACTGGCGCGCGATGCCGCAGTCAGGAGAGCTGCGGAGCTGTTCGAGCATCTGGATATTGCACTGGTGGGCATCGGTTCGATGGAACCATCGCGGCTGCTGGCGACGAGCGGCAATGTTTTCTCTCCGGATGAGCGAGCAGAACTGAACCGCCTGGGCGCAGTGGGCGATATCTGCTTTCGCTATTACGATGCGGAGGGTGCGCCGATCAGGTCACCGCTGATGCAGAGGGTGATTGGCATTGAGCCAGCCTCGCTGCGCAAGGCACATCGAGTAGTGGGCGTGGCCGGCGGGCGGCGTAAGCTGCGTGCGATTCTGGCAGCGCTGCGCGGTGGCTGGATCAACGTGCTGATTACCGATCAGCGCACGGCAGCGAGCCTGCTGGATGAGAAAGAATAACTCCGGCGCATCACCGTGCATTTTTGTAAATCATATCGAGCAACTCATCATACATAGCTTCACGGTCCGCATCTGAGCCGGAGCGGATGGCATGGCTGGCGCAGTGCGCGAGATGATTGCGCATGAGCGAACGGGCTACGGCGCGCAGCGCTTCCTGCGCGGAAGAGACCTGCATGAGGATGTCGGCGCAGTAGCGGTCTTCTTCAACCATGCGGTGGATGCCGCGTACCTGGCCTTCAATGCGGCTGAGGCGGCGGAGATTGGAGGCTTTGATTTCCGGGTCGACACCGACTGCCTTGCGTCCGGCGACCGGGCTTTCGCATCCGCAGAAGGCTTCATGCTTTCTTGTTGCCATGGGTCTCCTTACGCAAGCCTGATGCTGCCCAGGCGCAGGCTGTTGGTGACGACGCTGAAGGAACTGAAGGCCATGGCCGCACTGGCCAGCACCGGACTGAGCAGCAGCCCGAAGACGGGATAAAGTATGCCCGCAGCGATGGGGATACCGACGACGTTATAAGCGAAGGCCCAGAAGAGATTCTGGCGCATGACGCGCATGGCAGCGCGCGAGAGCGCGATGGCGGCAGCAACGCCGTTCAGGTCGCTGCGCATAAGTGTGACGTCGCCGGCTTCCATGGCGATATCCGAGCCGGAGGCCATGGTGATGCCAACATCAGCCTGCGCAAGCGCAGGAGCGTCGTTTACGCCATCGCCGACCATGGCGACCACGTGGCCTTCAGACTGCAGACGGCGGATCGCATCGACTTTGCCCTGCGGCAGGACACCGCCGATTACATCGTCGATGGCAACTTCATGTGCAATGGCGCGTGCGGTGTGCTCACTGTCGCCGGTAAGCATGATGACGCGCAGGTTTTCGCGATGGAGATGGCGGATGGCTTCGATCGAGGTTGGTTTGACTGTGTCGGCGACAGCGATGATTCCGGCAAGCGTGCCATCCACGGCGATCCAGAGCGGCGTGCGGCCATGCGCGGCAGTACGGTCCGCTTCCTTGATAAGCGACTCCACGGGAATGCCGTGATCGTGCAGCAAGGCTGGGTTGCCAACAAGTATGGTGTGGCCTTCTGCTTTGCCGATGATGCCTTTGCCAGGCAGCGACTCGAAGGAGCCTGCCGATGGGATTGTGAGACCATCCTCAACAGCGCGGCGAACGACGGCGTCGCCAAGCGGATGTTCGCTGGAGCGTTCGACGGCTGCTGCAATGCGAAGCACATCACGCTGCGAGAAAACAGCAGCAGGCGGGCGCAGTATCTCGACAACATCCGGGCGGCCGGTGGTGATGGTGCCGGTTTTGTCGAGCACGACGGTGTCGATTTTCTCAAGGCGCTCGAGAGCTTCACCGCCTTTGATGAGGAGGCCGAAGGCTGCGCCACGGCCGGTGGCCACCATAACGGCGGTGGGAATGGCGAGCCCCATGGCGCAGGGGCAGGCGATGACCAGTACGGTTATTGCTGCGGCGCAGGCCTGCATGATGCCTGCGCTTGAGGCGAAGAACCGCCATGCAATGAAGGTAAGGATGGCGATGATCAGCACCGACGGCACGAAGACGGCGCTGATGCGATCGGCGAGGCGCTGCACAGGAGCGCGCGAGGCCTGTGAGTCACGGAGCAGGCGCACGATTTGCGCAAGCATGCTTTCCGCGCCTAACGCCGTGGCACGGTATTCGAGCGAACCGCGTTGATTAAGTGTGCCGCCGATCACGCGATCCTGAGCGGATTTTTCAACGGGCATCGATTCTCCGGTGAGCATCGACTCGTCGACGGTACTTTTGCCGGATAGGACGATGCCGTCTGCGGGAATACGTTCGCCGGGGCGGACGAGGATGATGTCATTGTGACGGATTTCGTCGAGCGGGACGTCCGCTTCAGTGCCATTACGCTTGATGCGCGCAGTCTTTGGCTGCAGCTCAACTAATTTACGGAGAGCCTGCGCGGTGCGGCCCTTGGCGCGGCTCTCGAGGACGTTGCCGGTGAGAACGAGCGCAATGATAAGCAGGCCGGCTTCGTAGTAAACATCAGGTGCGATGTTATGGGCAACGAAAAAGCCGGGCGCGGCGGTGACGGCTGCCGAGTATAGGAACGCTGCGCCGGTGCCAAGCGCTACCAGCGTGTTCATGTCGGCGGTTTTGTGCAGCGTGGCAGACCAGGCTTTGACATAAAAGCGGCGGCCAGCCCAGGCGACAATGAAAGCCGAAAGCACGAACAGGAACCAGCGCGTGAGGCCTGCGTCAATCTCATACATCCATGGAAAAAGCGCGCGCAGAACGGGGTCGATGGTGCTGGCGGACCAGTCCATGAGCGGGTCCTGCATGTGTGTGAGATGGCCGGCGTGCGAAGCGCTCATGAGCGGCATGGAGAGGAGCATGGCGGCGACGCCGGCTATGGCACTGATTACAGCTTTGCGGCGCAGGTCGTGGTATTCGCGCTGCTGTTCTTCGTCGCTGCGCTGCTGTGTTTCAAGCACAGAATCGGCGGAGGCAGGCATTTCAGCGCCGTAACCGGTGCTGCGAACGGCTTCAACGAGCGTGGCAGGCGAGGTGAGACTCGGATCGAAGATAACGGCTGCGTTGTGCAGCATGAGGCTGACGACCGCATCCTGAACGCCGGGCTGCTGGGCAAGCGTGCGCTGCACGAAAGACTGGCAGGCTGCGCAGGTCATGCCGGTGACCGGTATGTTTACGCGTTCTGACGTTGTGCTGGGGACGGAAGAATGCAACATGGAGTGACTCCGCCAAATCAAAGTTCAAATCAATGCTCAAGGTGAGCGGTGAAGCCGATGCGATCGACAGCGTTCATTACCTGCTCGGGTGCGACACTGGCGGGATCGATGGCGACCGTGGCCGAACCGACCTGGACCGATTCGACGCGTAGACCTTCAACGGCCATGAGTGCGTTTGTGACGCGGCGGACGCAACCGTCGCAGTGCATTCCTTCGATGGAGAGCTTGACGATATTTTCCATGAGGCCCAACTCCTGCAGCAATTATAGATGCCCCTACCCCCTATATGTATTCGAAAAAATTTCTGTATCAACCTGGATTTCGCATGATTCAGGCGAGAAAAGCCGAAAAGGACTAGCGGCGTTGCCAGGTGAGGCCGTCGGTGCTGATCCATTGCTCGCCGGTGTCGGTGCTGAGGGAGAAGACCGGTTGCGAAGGGACAGCGGCCGGAGCTTTGAGGGCTTTACTTCTGGCCGCGCGAGTTCTGGGGGCTGCCTCGGATTCTGCTGCGACCTCTACAGACTGGCTCACAGAACCCACTTCCAGAGTGAGATTCTGCACGCTCTGTCTCGAGGCTTCAACTGCGATGTCCGTCAGGTGCTGGGACTTGAAGCCCGGAGCTTGCGCATCGAGGGTGTAGCTGCCGGGTGGGAGGTTATCGGCGCGATAACTGCCGTTGGAATCGGTGGTAAGTGTGCGTTCGGTATTGGTTGCCGAATCGCGCACCGTGACGTTTGCATTAGGAATGGTTGCGCCGGTCAGGTCGGTGACGATACCGGTGAGGCTCGCGCCGGATGCGGGTGAGGTTTTCGCTGCGTCAGCCAGGGGGAGCATTCCGCCTGCGACGGGTGCGAAGGCTGTGCCGTGTACAGTGCGATCGGCTACGAGAGCAACTCTGACAGCGCGGCCCTGCCACGGTGCGGTGACTGCGGTCCAGTGCTTGCCTGAGTCGCGGCTGAAGAAGACGGCATTATGGGCGTCGATGGCGAGAATTGCCGAGCCGTTGGCAGCGACGGAGAGAGGCACCTGTCCGCCCGGCAATGGATGCGTGAAGACGACCGGGTGTGGCGTGGACGGCGCGGCGAGCATGCCAAGGGCGGTAGATGTCGTGTTGAGGATCGGGGCCTGGCTATTGGCGGCTACCGTTTGCGTGGCGGAGCTGAGCGGCGCATTCGTGACAGGTGGCGGTGCGGGCGCGGCGACGGGTGCGGCAGGGGCTTGAACGGCTGGATGTGCTTCGGATTCAGGTTGCGCGTCTGCGGGCCTGGCGCTTTCAGGGGCGATGATTGCCTCCGGGAACGGGCGGGCCTGTGGGGCTGCTGAGAGCGCATCCAACTGCTGGCGCTCAGCGGTTTTTGCGGCAGGCGCGTCTGCGAGCCGATGTGCGGGCGGAGATTTCTTGTCTTCCGGAACAACTGTGCGCAAAGCAGGCGATTCTGCAGAAGGCTGGACGGGCACAGGAGGTTGAGACGCGGCGATCTGCGCCGGCTGGATGATGATTTTGCGCGCGTTATTGGTGTGGTGAACGGAGATGGCGAAGAAGATGGCCGCGGAGAGCGCAGCGGCTGAAGGAACAAGGATGGTCCAGGCGCGGAACCACTGCCTGCGCGCGGGTTCCCGCGCAGGCGCTTCGAGATGCGGCAGCGAAAGCGCGACGGTTTCGCGGCAGCCGGGGCAGACGGCGAGATGAGCGAGAACCTGCCTGCGCTCGTGGGCAGGCAGGGCCTGCTCGACGAAGGCACTGAGCTGGTCAGCGTCAGGATGCTGGCCCGACGCGCCAGGGAATTGCCCGGATTGAAGAAGCTCGCTCATGCCAGGTCCGACATGCCCTTCTGTGATTGGAACGCGGAAACCTGCGAATTTTGCAGGAGCGCGCGGAGATTTATTTCGATGTCGCGCGGGTCTGCTCCGAGCGCTTCTTCAGCAGCGGCCCGGCTAAGGCCGCTCGAACACAGATTCCGAAGCAGTTGTTTGTGCAGATCGGCGACGAGGCGTTTAAGCCGGCGGCTGATTGTGGCCTCATGAACATGGATTGTGTGCGCGATCTGAAGCAGCGTCTGTCGATCCAGATAATAGGCGACGAGCAGGAAACGGTCTTCAGGGTCGAGGTGAGTGAGCGTGCGCGCGACGGCGGCTGAGAGCGCGGTTGTTTCCGCAGGTGCGGCTGCTGGGGTTGCGGGGCTGTCGATGCCCTCAAGCGGCGCTTCGCGATGGGTGCGGCGGTGATGATCGCGAAAGCGCTGCACGAGGGTGGTGCGGAGCCATCCGGCCAGCGAACCACGGCCGGTGTAACTCATGAGTGGAGAGCGGCGCTGACCGTCTGTTTCGCGCAGGCCGTAGAGCTCGGCGTAAAGGGAGTCGGCCAGCTCTTCGCCGAGCGAAGAGAAACCGGTGATGGCGATGGCGGACTGGATGAGAGAGGCGCGATGGAGGCTCAAAAAGCGCTCCCATGCGGGTTCGCGGCCGAGCGCACAGGCATGCGCAAGCGCGAGCTCGGCGAGATGGAGGCTGCGGAAGAAGGCGATTTTCTGCGCGGCGGCTGCGGCGACGTCCGGCGGCAGGTTGTAGTTGAGTTTTGCGCCGACGGAGACGAGGGACTGCGCGAACTCGGCGCGGGTGAGGCCGAGCGGCTCCGCATCGGCTTGGGCCCATAGCTCGTCGAGCAGCGATGGCGGAAGACCGACGAGGCTGTGGACTGTGCTCGAAGGCTCCCCGGCTTGGACCGGAAGGACAAGATCGCCCGGCTTGGATGAGGCCGTGTCCACGCTCCTGAGGATACTGCATTTGTGGCGTGCAGGCTGAGTTACACCTGCCCGCACGCCACCTTGTCACTCGGGCACGACGGGCAGGCTGATGAAGCTTGCGTCGGCGGGCGTATGCCAGATGCGCTGTGTGGCTTTCTGGTAGTCGGAGGGTTTGGCGTCGAAGATATTGGGTACATACGTCTGTGGGTTGCGGTCGTAGAGTGGGAAGAGCGTGGACTGCACCTGAATCATGATGCGGTGGCCGGGCTCAAAGACGTGGTTCACCATGGGCAGGCCGAAGTTATAGAGGAGCGGTTGATCGGGTGCGATGGCTTCAGGATGCTCGAAGCTGGTGCGGTAGCGGCCACGGAAGATGTCGGTGGCGATGGGCAGCTCATAGCCGCCCATCGAAGGCTCGTAGGGATAGGCGCCGGGGTAGACGTCGATGAGCTTGACGACCCAGTCGCTGTCAGTGCCTGTGGTGGAGGCATAGAGATTTACGATGGGCCGGCCGGCGAGGCGGAGCGGGGAATCGAGAGAATCGGTCTCAAAGGTGAGCACGTCGGGGCGGCCGTCAACGAAGCGCTGGTCGCGGACGAGCCAGATGCGCCAGGTGTCCTCATCGCTGGTGACGAAGGGGCGCGGCGAGAATGGGACCGGCTTGGCGGGATCGGAGACGTACTCGGTGTAGCGGGGTTCGCCAGCAGCGGGCACATCGAAAGAGAGCTTGCCGTCAGCCTGGAGATAGATGGGTTTGGATTTGTCGGGGCAGCCGGAGTCGCAGCTCAAAGGCCAGCTCTTGAAGCGATCCCAGTGGTTTTCGCCGGTGTTGTAGACGAAGACAGGAGGGGTGTCGGCTTTGGGCGCACCTTCAACCAGATATTGACGGAAGAAGGGCAGAAGAACGTCACGGCGATACTGCTCCGCGGTGTCGCCTTTCCACTGGAGAGGGCCAAGGTTCCAGCCCTTGCGGTTGATCTGGCTGTGGAACCAGGGCCCCATGACAAGGAAGTTCTTGTCGTTGTTGATGTCCTTGGGTTCTACGGCGGCCCAGGCGTGATTACCACCCCACATGTCTTCCTGGTCCCAGAGGCCCTGCTCCCATAGGACAGGGACCTTAAGCGGAACTTTGGCGAGGAGTTTATCGAGGGCCTGATTCTGCCAGAAGGCGTCGTATGCCGGGTGCTCTTCAATCTTGCGCCAGAAGGGTAGCTGGCCGAGGCCACCGTAGCGGGCAAAGTCGCCTGCTGAGCCTTGCTCGAGGAAGTTGGTGTAGTCGTCGTAGTTGAGGCGCGGGATTGCCTCGCCGGTGCCGCGTACGGTGGTCTGCTCGGTGAAGTAATCGAGGTTGACCTGGCGGAAGGCGCCGTAGTGGAACCAGTCGTCGCCCATCCAGCCGTCGACCATGGGGCTCTCAGGCGCGGCAACCTTGAGCGCAGGGTGCGGGTCCAAAAGGGCCATTACCACGGTAAAGCCCTCATAAGACGAGCCGATCATGCCCACGCGGCCGTTGCACTCCGGCACATTTTTGACCAGCCAGTCGATGGTGTCCCAGGCGTCGGTGGTGTCATTGGGGCCGTTGGGGTTGAGAGGGCCAGTGGGCGGCGGGGTCATGATGTACTTGCCCTCGGAGCCGTATTTGCCGCGGACGTCCTGAAAGACGCGGATGAAGCCGGCATCAGCCCAGACATCGTCGCCCACCATCATCTGGCCGGCGAGATAGGGCGTGACCTCGGCGTGGAGGCGCGAGGCGGCGTCATAGGGTGTACGGGTGAGGATGATGGGCGCATGGGTGACTCCCTTCGGTATGGCGATGACGGTAAAGAGTTTGACTCCGTCACGCATGGGGATCATGACCTCGCGCCGGGTGAAGTTGTAACCGTTGTGCGGCGGGGTGAAAGAGGAAGGGATGTCGGGTGTCATGGGCGCAGTGGGCGTCTGCGACTGGGCGGAGAGGATGGCAGCAAGGAAAAAGACGGAAGCATGAAAGATGCGGCGAAGGATGTGCATTAAAAGGTTGTCCTTATAAGAGGATCCCTGCGTAGCGAACCGGGGTCTTGCAGAAGGCTGACCTGCACAGAACGTGCGATTGCTGGGCAGTATATCAATTTGCGGCTGAATCTTCGTGGTCCGGGCGGCTACGGAGTGGTGCGCCGAAGTGCTTCAAATCATATGCTGGTGGCCACTTACGTTTGCAATTACCCCGGCGACGGCGGTATTGTGCGGGTGAGGTCGGTTCCCCAAAATGTGTCCTTCGGAGCTCCCTGAGCAGGACTCGGCGACTGCCGAAAGAGAGACTCAGCCAGGTTTTGCGCAATCGACAATTGAGCATCTGCTGTTCGAGTTCAGTCCTAACGCGGTGGTGATCGCGGACGACAAGGGACTGATCCGGCGTGTGAATCCGCGCGCCGCGGAGCTGTTTGGCTACACCTTCGACGAACTCATCGGCCAGCCGGTTGAGATGCTGATTCCCGAACGGTTCCGGGCCAGCCATCCGGATCGCCAGGGGGTTGACCGGGCCGCGCTGCAGGCACGGCAGGCGGGCAAGGTGATTGAGCTGTTCGGGCTGCGCAGGGATGGCACGGAGTTTCCGACAGACGTGATGATCCGGCGGATCGAAACCGATGCCGGCACGATGCTGATGAGTTTTATTCGCGACGCGACCGTGCAGCGCGCGGCGCAGCAGGCTCTGCGCGAGAATGAGCTGCGGTTACGGTCGATTCTGGAAAATATCACCGAGTGCGCCATCTACTTGCTGGATGCCGACGGGCGCATCCAGACCTGGAATCCCGGGGCCGAGCGTATCAAGGGCTTTAAGGCCGATGAGGTGCTGGGCACGCATTTCTCGCGTTTCTTTCTCGAGGAGGATATTAGCCGGGGCAAGCCGGCGGAGTTGCTGCGCCGGGCTGCAAAGCGCGGCCGCCTGGAAGATGAGGGCTGGAGGGTCCGCAAGGACGGATCGCGATTCTGGGCCAATGTGGTGCTAGCCGCCATTCGCGACGCCAAGGGTGCTGTGACGGGCTTTGCCAAGATTACGCGGGATGAGACCGACCGCCGGCGGGCACAGGAGTCGATGATCGAGGAGCTGAGCGGCGTTCTGCTGGCGAATGTGGACATCCGCAAGATGCTGGACGCGTTTTCAGCCAGTGCGCGTCAGATTGTTCCGCACGACTTTGCCACGCTGGCTCTTTACGATGAGTCTGCCGCCAAGCTGCGGGTTTATTTTCTGGCCGCGGAAGACGGCAGCGGCACCAATCGCGGCGAACTGCTGATCGATCCCGATGCCTCACCCGCCGGGCAGGCCTTTCGCACACGGCGACCGGTGATTCTGAACCGGATAGACCGGTGGCCATTTGCGCCGGAGTCAGTGCAGCATCACATTTCCGCCGGCATGCAGTCAGGAGTGTGGGTTCCGCTGATCTATCGTGAGCGAACACTGGGTTCGCTGGCCGTGGCGCGGAGAGCAGAGAACGCTTTTAATGAGCACGACGCCGAGAGGCTGGGCCAGGTGGCCCGGCAGGTGGCCATGGCTGTGAACAATGCGCTGGCCTACCGGCAGATTGCCGAACTGAGCGACAGGCTGAAGCAGGAAAAGAATTACCTGGAAGAAGAGATCAACCTTGAGCACAGGTTTGAAGACATTGTGGGCGAAAGCTCCGGGCTGCGCAGCGTTCTGCGGCAGATTGAGACCGTGGCGCCCACTGACGCGACCGTGCTGATCCAGGGTGAGACCGGAACAGGCAAGGAACTGCTGGCGCGCGCGATCCATCGGCTGAGCCCACGCAGCGAGCGGACATTTATCAAGCTGAACTGTGCGGCGATTCCGGCCGGGCTGCTCGAAAGCGAACTTTTCGGGCATGAGAAGGGCGCGTTTACAGGCGCGATTGCGCGCAAGATCGGGCGGCTCGAACTGGCGCACGAGGGCACACTATTTCTGGACGAAGTGGGCGAGCTGCCGCTGGACCTGCAGCCCAAGCTGCTGCGCGCATTGCAGGAGCGTGAGATTGAGCGGTTGGGCGGCACGCGGCCTATTCCGGTAAACGTGCGGCTGATTGCGGCTACCAATCGCGACCTGGCGAAGATGGTGGCGGAGAAACAATTTCGCGACGACCTGTATTACCGGCTCAAGGTTTTCCCGGTCTTTTCACCACCACTGCGAGAGCGTGCAGGAGACATTCCTGTTCTGGTGAGGCACTTTGTCTCGCTGCACAGCCGGAGGATGGGCAAGTCGATCGAGACGATTCCGGATGAGGCCATGGATGCACTCATGCGCTGGAAGTGGCCGGGCAATATCCGCGAGCTCGAGAATTTTCTGGAGCGCGCAGTGATCCTGTCGCGCGGAACAGTTCTGCATGTGCCGCTGGCCGAGATTGAATCGATGGATGACGAGGAAGACGACGAGTCGACCACGGATACAAGCCCAACGCTGCAGGCGGCCGAACGCGAGCACATTCTGCGCGCGCTGCGCGAGGCCAAAGGCATGATCGGCGGACCTGCCGGCGCAGCGGCCAAACTGGGGTTGAAGCGCACCACGCTGAACTCCAAAATCAAGAAGCTGGGAATCACGCGACGCGACTATATGTAGTCACGTGACGAAATATCGTCTTCGTCACTTCGTCACGCTTAGCCATCGTCACTTGACTGCCACTCCTCTCCACAACAGATAAGTTCCTTTGTTTTGTGCTTGCTGCGCGTGATTGCATCCGCGCTTTGGAGTTTGGCACGCGCCGTGCCTTTAAGAGTGCATGGCGTTACGAATCACAGTTGAAGAAAACGCGGATGCCATGACGATCAAGCTGGAGGGGCGCGTGACTGGACCGTGGGTGGCTGAACTGAGCCGCCTGTGGCAACAGACCTCTTCAACGCTTGGCTCCCGGCAACTGTCGCTCGATCTTCGTGAAACCACGTATGCAGACGCCGGCGGGATTGAGGCTTTGCGAGCAATTTATTCCCAAACCAAGGCCGCCATTCTCACCAGCACACCATGGACTCAATATCTCGCCGAAGAAATTGCGCGCGAGAACTAAAAGCAGCCGGATACAGAGGTCAACAATGCTTACTGAACGGGACAATCAAATCGAAGCAAAATTTGCTTATAGGAAAAGCGAGTTCTTCAGCGGTCTGAGCGCAACAGCCCTGGCCGACCTGGAGACGCTGCTGGTTCCGGTGTCGCACCCGGGTAACAAAGTGCTGTTCAGTGAGACGCAGCCTGTGGAGGGCGTGCTGGTGGTGATTGAAGGCGAGGTGAGGCTCTCGATCAACTCAACGGATGGCCGGCGGCTGAGCCTGCGCATTGCAGGAGCCGGTGAGGTGCTGGGCCTGTCTTCTACACTGTCTGGCAATCCTTATGAGATGACAGTCGATACACTCTATCCGGCAAAGATTGCGCACATTGCGCGCAAGGACTTTCTCAATTTTCTCGCGCGGCATCCCGAGGTTTATGCAAGTGTGACCCGCGAAGTGGGCCGCAGCTATAACCTGGCGTGCGAGCAACTGCGCATGGTGGGGCTTTCTACCTCAGTGCACGAGCGGCTGGCCTGCCTGTTGCTGCGCTGGAGCGAAAAAGGACAGAAGTCAGAGAACGCTGCGCGGTGCAAGCTTTCGCTGACGCATGAAGAGATTGGCGAATTTATTGGCGCTTCGCGCGAGACGGTGACACGCACACTTTCAGTCTTTAAGAACCGGCGCCTTGTGGCGCAGCACGGATGCACAATCACAATTCCAAGCCGCGTTGCCCTGGAAAGCTACCTGCGCGGTTAAAAGCTATCTTCTTTTTGCTGCACTTTCTCCCCCGAACTGCCGATAGTACGCTCGCGACACATGATGTGGAAGGCATTGTGAGCCGCGGGCGTATGAGGTTCCTGAATTGCCATGAGCATGCACACTCTCCCAATTCGCTTTGTACGGCCGTCGACCTCACAGCCCGAAGGGCCAGACGCGCTGCACCGTTCCGCTCAGGATCTCTTCATGTTCTTCACGCGATACAAAAGTGAAGTGATCGCGATAAAGATCAACGATCCTGCTGTAGTCGAGCTGCTGCAGCGATACGGGCCAGTTCGTAGCCCACATCAGTCGCTTGGCGCCGAATTCTGCGAGCAGGCGCTTGACCTGCTGCTGCGCATCAGGGAATGGATAGGGCTGTTTTGACAGCACCCACATATCGGAAATCTTGACGAAGACCTTCGGATAGCGTGCGAGCTCGAAGAGCAGCTTGAGCAGATCGGGCCGGTCGAGCGGACAGTCTGCCATGTGATCGATCACGACTGTCAGCTCCGGATTGGCCTCGATCAGTGGCACAAGATCAGGCATGCGCGTGACGGGCGCAAGGATCGTCATGGGCACTTTGAGTTCGCTGCAGCGTCGCCAGAGCGGCGGCATCAGCGGGCCACGAATCCAATCGCCTTCTGCCGCTGCGGCAGGGCTCAGCCGCACACCGCGAAATCCATCTTGAGCCAACTGGCTCAGGTGGTCGGGCGCCGCGGGGTCTTCAGGATTCACGCGACAGACACCATGAAACATCGTTGGGTAGCGCTTGAGTACGCTGGCGAGATAGCTGTTGTCCCACTTGTAGTGAATGACCTGGATGATGACTGTGCGCGCGACGTTGTTGGCGTGCATCAGTTCGAGGAGTTTCTCCACAGGCGCATCTTCGGCGGGCGGTTTCGCGCCGGGTGCGTAAGGGAACTGCGGGTCGCGTTTGAAGACATGCACGTGAGAATCGATCATGAGCTGGCTTTTCTGCGCGGCGAGAGGCAGCGCGGCAATGCTTAGGGCTGATTGCGAGAGAAAACTGCGGCGGGTGAGCACTGGGAGTTCCTCGACAGATACATTAGACAAGCGTGCTGTGTGCGATCAACGGCCCTGGGCGGGATGGGCAATGGCCCATGTCCTGTACTGCGCGAGGACAGGAACGCCGGCGGTGTTGAACCATGCGTATCCGTTGCGGCGCTCGCGGCTCAGGTCGTTCACATCGTCGTGGATGGTCTTATCGCGGTCGCCGAAGATGGGCTTGTCTGTGCCGATCTGGTAGTAGCGAGACCAGATCGGTCCTGCTCCAGTGACAGCGATAAGCTTGCGGCCCGCAGGACTGATGCGGTCGGCGCGGAAGTCTCCGCTGCCATAGCGGTAGCCGTCGATCTTAACTTTAGTTAGCCACGCAGCAGCGGCATGCACAGCTGCGACCTCGGCTGGCGAAGGATCGGGCAACTGCATGAGGAATTCGACGATGGGGTCGCTTTCATCGCTGCAGAGAGCAGCCATCTCGTAGTTACGCGCCGAGGTCGGCTCGAGCGTGAGCGCATCATATTGCTGTGCCCATGCTGTCTTGACGCCGTGTTCTACGATCTGCAGCCTGAGCAGGCATTCGATGCCGCGCTGCGCTGCCGGTCCGGCGCGACGACTGAGTGCGGGTGACAGAAATGCGAACTCGACCGAACGGATCGCAACATCCTGCAGAATTTCGATCGCGTGCAGCATTGCATCGTCATTGACGGTGATCGCGTCGTGATAGCCGCCTTCGAGCGGCCACACCTGCGGCCATCCGCCGTTGGGATATTGCGCGTTGAGAAGATATTCGACGCCACGTTCAACGGAAGCGCGAAATGGAGCTGCATAGGCGTCGCGGTGGGCAGCAAGCAGGGCCGTGACCACGCGGGCGAGAAAATGAATCTGCATCCACGTGGCGTCGTTGTCGAGTGTGGCGATGTAGTGCCAGTTGGGATCGACGGGCTTGTCGAAGTCCATGGGGTCGGAGAAGCGGTTGAGATTGTCAGCGTCGTAGAGGTCGCCGGGCGCACGCGGGCCGGCCACCATGTCGATGTTCTTGCTCCAGCCGCCATTGGGCACCTGATACGAGACGATGTTGCGCGCAATCTGCAATGCCGCATCGCCTGCGTACCAGTCTGACGGGTGTTCGATGCGCAAGGCATAAGCGCCGCGGCCCATGGGCGCATGCTTCGGATTTGTATTGCCTGCGGCTTTCTGCTCATCTTTGAGGGTTTGTTTGTCGATGGCCATTTGTTTTTCAGAGCGAGCAAGATAGTCGAGCCAGGCCTTTCGCTCCTTCCGTGGCAGCTTTTCTATGCGCTCGCGCGTGACCGGCTGTGCAATCACGTTCATGCCGACAACCGTGGCGACTGCATTGGGGCCTGAAGCGAGAAAGGCAACACAAACAAGCAGCAGAGCAAGGCGGGGAAAAGAGTTGCGGCGCATGAGATGGTTTCTACTTGAGGGGCCAGTTCGCTGTCAATAAGAGGTCTGACCACATTCGGACGTAACTCGCCTTATCTGTATGTCTTATCGTCTATCTTGCCCAGATCGGTGTCATTCATTACGCCGATGGTAACGACAGCAAAGGTATAGACTTCATTGCCTTCCTCAACATGCCCGGCGATGACATGATCAGGGGTTGCCAGTGTCATGTGCGCGTGAATGCGGCCGTTGATGACATATCCGTTCATACTGACCAGGTCGACCGGCTGCATGGGGTTCTTTTCGAACGTGTCCTGACTCGGGAAGTCGCGGCTGGTTACCTGATGAACTTCGTATCCGCGCAGAGAGCCGATAGCCGACAGAATCACGCCATTCTGTATGTTCTGCTGCTTCACTACGCGCTTCATGCCTTCAAGCAGATTGGCCCCATATTTGAGGCGGATCACAACGATGCGATCGAAGTGACCTGTCAGCGCGTAGGCGTCAGGTACAGAGGGGCTGTTCGGTTTGGCATCGTCGGCGGGGTTCGGAGAAGGATTGACTATAGTTCGATGAGTCTCCTGTGCCGACAGTACAGATGCGGCGAAAGCTGCGATGAGAAATATACCTGCTGTTCTAAGATTCATTGCGTGTTCCCTTTCCTGCAACCGTTGTAGCCAACTGTGGCTGATGACATTGCTGCTGCGTATCGCAGCTACCCGCCTGAGTGCCTGGGGTGCTCATTTGGGCTCGATAGCGATGACCCAAAGATCGGTGTCGCCCAGATTGTGGCCGATGTGAGTCTGTCCTGCTCGCCACACAACCTCGTCTGTTTTGAGCGTCGATGGCTGTCTGTGGCCGTCGGGAAGAATGTGCTCAAGTTGCGCGCCGCTGAGGCAGATCACCACCCGATCATGGTGTGTGTGCTGTGGCTCTGTCCCATGGGCGGGTATCCGAATCTCATAGAAGCGGCCGTACTGGTTTTCATGGATGAGTTTGTAGTTGGGAGGCAGTCCTGACATGCCCCATGTCTGGTTTCCTCCGGCGGTGAGGAACTCCACCCGTACAAACCGCAACGGCGAGGAGCCGGCGTTGATAATGATGCCCTCATGCGTTGCAGGCTCTTCAACGATGCCGCGATTAACTACCCGCTTGATTTTCGGTCCGTCGGGAGATTGAATTTCAGCGGATTCGCCAGTTAGGAAGACCACTGCACATTTGCGTTCGCCGCCGTAGGGTCCTGACTCGCCCGGAGCGAGAGTTTCCAAAGTGACGGCGACCTTTTCATTGCTGAACAGTGGCTGGACCGCAGCCCGCAGCATGGGCGTTGGTGCGAACGAAAGCACTGCCGCTGCGATGAGTGCACAAGACTCGCGCATACAACCTCCTCGCTGCCGGATTAAGGAATGTCCACTGAATCTGAGCATCCGGTTTCCTGGCTTCAGAAACAGCGCAGCCATCGTATCACGGGAGCTTCTGCAGCCGGATACGATTTTCCCGCTCTTGACATATTTGCAGCGGCGTCTGAAGATGGCTCACGTGCGTTCAGTGGACTGACCACTCGAATTCAGGAAGACACGGGGCGAGTCTTGTCTTCCTTCTGGCCAAGGATCACATCATGGTGAACACGACTTTCAAGCGCAGAGACTTCCTGCGGAGTGCAGCGAAGAGCATTCTGGCCGCGCCCGTTGTGGCCTCATTGAACCCTGCAGGAACGGCGCAGGAGGAGAAGACGGCGACTGCGCATGCACCTTCATCGCATAAGGCAGCAACCGCTCCGGCGGGGCCTAAGGTCACGCTCAATGTGCGCGATTACGGCGCGTCCGGAGACGGTAAAACGAAGGACACACAGCCATTGCAGCAGATCATTGACCGTTGTGCTGTGCTGGGCGGAGGCGAGGTCGTGATTCCAGCGGGCGATTACCTGACCGGCGCGCTGGTGTTGCGCAGCAATGTGGGGCTGCGGATAGAAGAAGGTGCAAGCCTGCTCGGCTCAGGCGATATGGCCGACTATCCGCTGACACAGGTGCGCTGGGAGGGCCGGTGGATCAAGGGTTACAGCGCGTTCATCTCTGCGGAGGACGGCAAGAACATCAGCATCAGCGGGCCGGGGAAGATCGCCGGCAGTCCAGCGATTCGCGGACGCGTGGAACGCGCGACGGGGTTGCGGCTGCCGGCGTTGATGGAGTTTACCAACTGCCGCAATGTACGCGTGGAGAACTGTGCAGCAAGCCAGGCGGGGATGTGGGCAATCCATCCCGTGTACTGCGAGAACGTGATTTTCAAGAATATGACCATCGAGAGCGGCGCGGACGGGATCGACGTGGATTCGTGCAGACATGTGGTGATAGACGGCTGCAATTTTTCGACACGCGACGACTGCATCTCGCTGAAGTCTGGACGCGGCGAAGAGGGATACACGATCAACCGGCCATGCGAGGATGTGCGCATTTCGAACTGCACTTTCGCCGATGAATACTTTGCGTGCATCGGTATCGGAAGCGAGACTTCAGCGGGGATTCGCAATGTGCACATCGAGCACTGCAAATGTACGCATGCACGCACACACGCGATTTATATCAAGAGCCGGCCCGGGCGCGGGGCGTTTATCGAAGACATTTTTGTGAATGATTTTGAGGCTGCAGGCGCGCAGCAGGGATTTCTGCGATTGAATACGCTCAACAGCGGAAAGCAGGACGAGTTCCCGGTTCCGGGCGACGAGGGCATCCCGACGGTGCGCAATTTTCAGTTTTCAAACATTCACGTGACCGACGAGCCGGTGCTGGTGGCGGGGCTGGAGATTCACCCGCGCAAGCCTTTGGTTGGCTTGTCGTTCACCAATGTGACGGGCACGTGCGCGAAGGGCATAGAGCTGGCGAATGTGAAGAACGCGGTGATCCGGAATGTGAAGGTGACCGGATTCAGCGGGCCGCTGCTGTCAATTGCCAATGTGACTGGAACGGGGCTTGCCGGCGCGGCGAAGATCGACCCTGACAAGCTGCCCAAGCCGCCGGAACCGATACCGGCGCCGGCGACACCGTATCAGCTGCATTGACCGCGCCGCGTCTTCTTCTAATGGAGGCGGCGCTTACTTTGCAGCGTCCGCATCGCAGGGCTGGCCTTCGCAGAGCGAGCCGGTAATGCCTTTGCCCTCAGTAATTGTGTAGATGCGGTCCACGGCGGGAAGCTTGATGGTCTCCTTTGCACCGGAGGGCCAATGGATCTCGGCTGTGCCGGCAACAGTAGCGTCGCCCAGACCGAAGTGCAGGCGGCGATCGTTGGCAGAGATGTAGCTCTCGCTCGAGAGCACGTCCTGGCGCTGGCGCATACCGTTGGCCGTGAGGTAGACAGTGGCGCAGGTTGCGTCGCGCGGGCTTTTCGGGCCGCCCACCAACTTGAGCTCAACCCAGTGATGATGGTCAGCATTTACGTTGCGCAGCAGCACCGGCGGGCCATCGATGGGATTGATCACGACGTCGATCTTGCCGTTATTGAAGAGATCGCCGAAGGCCGCACCACGAGCTGGGATTAGATCAGCAAGGCCGGTGCCTTTTACGGGCGGCACATACTCGAATTTGCGGCCTTTGCCGGTTGTTTCAGGCACATTGCGAAAGAGCAGCGGACGTTCGGCAAAGGTGGTGCCCCAGTCGTGCTGGTCAACCTGCGGGTAGACGTGGCCATTGACCATGAAGAGATCGAGCCAGCCGTCATTGTCATAGTCGAGGAAGCCGTCACCCCAGCCGACGAAGGGGATGGTGGTTTGCGCCACGCCTGCTTTGTAGCTTACGTCGGTAAAGCTGGCGTCACCGTCATTGTGAAATAGCACCTTGTAGTCGTCGCCAAAGTCGGTGACGAAGAAGTCGACCTGTCCGTTGTTTTCGTAGTCGCCTGCGGTGATGCCCATGGACGCAATCTCGCGGCCGTCACTATTGAGTGCGAATCCGGAGATATAGCTCTGATCGTCAAAGGTTCCGTCGCCCTTGTTGATGTAGAGATAGTTGGGCACTGAGTCATTGCCTACGACCAGATCAGGCTTACCGTCACCATTGATGTCAATGAAGATGGCTGTGAAGCCATAGTAGCGCTCCTTGTCGACTACGCCCGCTTTTTCTGTGACATCGGTGAACGTGCCATCGCCATTATTGTGGAAGAGGTGGTCGGGCTCACCGATGAGACCTCGCGGGCCGCAGTTCACCGCGACGCCGCGATATTGACAGAAGGAGTAACCCATGGCTTTGCTGCCGCCAATGGGCAGATTATTGCGGTCGAAGTGAACGTAGCCGGCGACGTAGAGATCGAGGCGGCCGTCACCGTCATAGTCGCCCCAGGCTGAGCCGCTGGACCAGTTACCGAGCGTGATGCCTGCTTTGGGGGCAACATCAGTGAATGTGCCGTCGTGATTGTTGTGATAGAGACGGTTCTCGCCGTAGTTGCCGATGAAGATATCCGGCCAGCCGTCGTTGTCATAGTCGGCAACGGAGCAGCCGTAGCCCCAGCGATCGTTGGTGGCACCGGCTTTGGCGCTTACGTCAGTGAATGTGCCGTCATGATTGTTATGGAAGAGTGCGGCGTGCGGAGGTTCTTCCTTGCCGTCGAGGGCGTCGAAGGTTGAACCGTTGACGAGATAGATATCGAGCCAGCCGTCGTTATCGTAATCGAGCAGGCAGACACCGGAGCCATTGGTTTCAACAATAAAGTTTTTCTCGGGTGCGCCCATCTTATGACGCCACCCGGAGAGACCGGCCTGCCTGGTGACGTCTTCAAAGATCACCGGGCCGCTATCAACGAAACCTCCGGCGGTGATGGGGCGTTTCTGCGCATCGTAAACCGGGGCGGCAGAGACGCCCGAGGCGATGCCACCGCCCATGCCGCCCGGTTGCTGCTTGGGTGGTTCCTGCTGTGCATGTATGACGCCCGTAAAAGTGAGAGCTAGAAGAGCAGCACAGGCAAGAGTCAAGCGAGTGCGCAATGAGAGAGTCCTCCGCAGGCCAGTGTAGCGTATCGCACGACTGTAACGCTCACGCCTGGATGGGCGACGCAGACGGTAGAGCGGTTTGCCGATTGCGGCAAACGACGGTTCGATACGGTCAGAGGTGGTTGATGAGCGATGCAATGCAGGCTGCGCCAAAGCCGTTGTCGATATTGACGACAGAGACGTTGGGCGAGCATGTGTTGAGCATGCCGAGGAGTGCGGCCACGCCGCCAAGCGACGCGCCATAGCCAACGCTGGTGGGCACGGCAAGTACCGGCGCATTGACCAGGCCGCCGACAACGGTGGGCAATGCACCCTCCATGCCGGCGCAGACGATCAGCACCCGCGCAGCTTTGAGCGTGTGCCGCTGCGCGAGCAGACGGTGAATTCCGGCGACGCCAACGTCCGCTATGAGCTCGACGGTGTTGCCCATGAGGCGCGCAGTGACGGCAGCCTCTTCAGCAACGGGCAGGTCGCTGGTGCCTGCGCAGACAACGCTGATGGTGCCTTTGCCGGTCGCGGTCTGCATTTGGGTGAGCGTGATGGCGCGCGCAATCTCGTGAAAGACAGCACGGGGCTCGACGGCATGCACTGCCTCATAGATTTCGCGCGAGGCGCGCGTGGCCAGCACATTGCCGCCAGCCTGCGCCATGCGGGCAAAGATGATGGCTACCTGCTCCCTGGTTTTGCCTTGAGCAAAGATCACCTCGGGCATGCCGGTGCGCAGGGCGCGGTGATGATCGAGCTTGGCGAAGCCAAGGTCTTCAAAGGGAAGATGGCGCAATTTTTCGAGCGCTTGCGCAACGCCGGTGCGGCCGTCGCGGACTTCATTGAGGAGAGCTTCGATTGTGAGTGGGTCCATTAGTTACTCTCCTTTGCCCGGCTGGCATAAGCCTGTATTGCGGCCTGCATCACATCTTTGAGGGGAACTGCGTGCTCAGCAGCGAGCCTGCGGCAGTCTTCGTATTCGGGCGAGGCGTTGGCGGTTTGACCAGAGGGCCAGCGCGCGACCTTCATGCGCACATCGCCCCATGGTGTGGTTACGGTGACGAATGCGCGATTGAGTGCGAGCTTGTTTTCAATGCGCCAGCGGAGGCCGATGGTGGTGGTCTCGCGAAAGAGAATCTCGCGCAGTGCGGGCAGGCGATCGGGACTGGAGAGCACGGTGATCTGCACGCCAGTGCGGCCTTTTTTCATTTGCACGGCGGAGCGATAGACGTCCCATGCGCCCGCTTCGAGCAGCAGCTCGCTTACCCAGGCGAGCAACTGCGGGCTTGAGTCGTCGATGGTAGTTTCCATGACGGCGATGGGCTCTGTTGCATCGCTCGATGCAGCAGCCTTGCTTTCTTCACCGACAATCAGGCGCAGGAGATTAGGCTCGCCGGGGGTGTCGCGGCCGCCTGCACCGTAGCCTGAGGCCTGCACGCGCATGGCGGGCAGCGAGGCGTACTCAACATCGAGCATGCGCAGCAGCGCAGCGCCGGTGGGCGTAACACGCTCCATTGGCGGACCCGCCGAATAGACGGGTGCGTTGCCGATGAGCGCGAGCGTGGCGGGCGCAGGAACTGGCAGCGTGCCGTGCGCGCACTTGACTGTGCCACTGCCTACGTTGAGTGGCGATGCAAGCCAGCGGCCGATGCCGAGAGCTTCGCATCCGGCCGCGGCGCAGACGATGTCGACGATGGTGTCTACCGCGCCGACCTCGTGAAAATGGACCTTTTCAACGGGGATGGAGTGAATGGCGGCTTCGGCTTCACCGAGAAGCTGAAAGGCCCGGCTTGCGCGGGCTTTCACAGATTCAGAAAAATGGGCGGCGCGGATGATTCCGAGGATTGTGGAGAGCGAACGATGCGGCGCGTGGCTGTGTTCATGGGAATGATGCGCATCGTGCGAGTGCTCGTGATGCTCTGCGTGCGCATGGTCATGATCGTGGCGGTGATGAGCTTCGTGAGAATGGGAGCGCTCGTGGCTATGCGCGTGTTCGTGCTGCTCGGGCGTGATCACATCGACCTTTGTGCAGGTGATGCCGCCGCGCATGACTTTGCGCGACTCGAGGCGCGCGCCCACATTGAGCGCGACAGTTGTCTGGGCCAGCATGTCGAATGAGACACCCGCATCAACGAGAGCGCCCAGCAGCATATCGCCGCTGATGCCGGAGAAGCACTCAAGGTAACCAATACGCATCGCGATGTGATTGTAAATTGCCGGGGAACGGGAAGGGAAAACGCTCAGGCGCCGCGGCGCGCGAGGACGTCAACCGGAAGCACAGCATTCATTGAGCCGGAGCGGAAGCCTGAGGTGTCGAGCGTGACGTACTGGAAGCCGGCGAGCTTGAGCGCTGTGGTGATGGCGTCGAGCATTTCAACTGTGAGTGCGCGGGGCAGCTCAGTGCGTGCAATCTCCACGCGGGCCAGCTCGCCGTGGTGACGGACGCGGAACTCGCGAAAACCGAGCTGGCGCAGGCTCTCTTCGCTTTTCTCAATCTGTGTGAGGACTTCGCGGGTGACGGTGCGGCCATATTCAACGCGGGACGAAAGGCACGGCGCGGCGGGGCGATCCCACACGGGATAACCGGCAGCTTTGGCGAGGGTGCGCACGTCGAGCTTGGTCATGCCCGCGTCAGCAAGAGGCGCGAGCACGGCATGCTGTTCTGCTGCACGCTGGCCGGGACGGAAGTCGCGAGTATCGTCGGCATTCATGCCGTAGGCGATGCGCTCAAAACCGCGCTTGCGCCCGAGCGATTCCATGGTCTGGAAGAGCTCGTCTTTGCAGTGAAAGCAGCGGTTGGCGTCATTACGGGCGTACTCGGGACGGTCAAGCTCCTCGGTATTGACGACTTCAAGAGGCATAGAGAGCGAGTGAGCGAAGGCGCGTGCCTGCTCCATGTCGCGGCGGGCGAGCGAGGGCGAGTCGGCCAGCACGGCGAGCATGCGCGAGCCGAGGACACGGTGCGCCGTGGCAGCAAGGAATGCCGAATCGACACCGCCGGAGTAAGCGACCATGACACTGCCAAGAGCTTCAAGGCGCGATTCAAGATCGCGGAGCTTGGCCAGTGATTCCAGCTCGATCGGATTGGTCTCTACCTGCGCGGCCGCCATGGGAGCGATTATACGCCGGGCGTGCTCCGGGTCTCATTCGGCGCGGTGCGGGGGCCTGTCCTGGTGAGCGCGATGAGGCCGGCGTTGAAGACGGTGATGGCAGCCAGAACATAAAGGCCGGCGTTGTTCGAGTGGAAGAGTTCGTCTGCCCAGACTTTAAGATTGGGTGCAAGGAATCCGCCGAGATTGCCGGTTCCGATGAGCGCGATGCCGCCGGCCTTGGCGCGATCGGCGAGGTAGCTGGTGGGGAAGGTCCAGAACAAGGGCTGGACGGCGACGAATCCGGAGATGGCGATGGAAAGCATGAGCAGGCCCACGGCCGGCCGGGCAGCAGGAAAGGCAAAGCTGGCGCAGCCGGCGGCGAAGAGCACCCAGGCAGCCATGGCGCGATGATTGCCGTGGTAGTCGGCGCGCTTGGGGAACCAGTAGGTGGCGAAGAGCGCACAGAGCCATGGGACCGCCGTGACCATGCCGACTTCAAAGCCGGCAGGCTTGTGCATGAGCGCGGAGATTTCAGCGGGGAGATAGAAGATGGCGCCGTAGATGCTCATCTGGATCATGAAGTAGATGAGCACGAAGCGCAGTACGCGCGGATTGCGCAGCATGGGCAGCAGGTCCGCGGGGCCTGAGGATCGGCGCACCTGCTCTTCGGCAGCGAGGGCATCAATGAGAGCCTGTTTTTCCTCGGGCGGGAGCCATGTGGCATTGACGGGTTTGTTGTCGAGAAAGCGGAATGAGACGATTCCGACCGCAACGGCGAGGAAGCCTTCAACGAGGAACATCCATTGCCAGCCCTGCAATCCGCTTTTGGTGTGGATCTCAAGCAATATGCCCGAGAGCGGGCCACCGAGGATAAGCGAGAGCGGCACGCCGAGATAGAAGAGGCCGACGATTTCGCCGCGGATACGGTTGGGAAACCAGTAAGTGAGGTAGAGGATGGTGCCGGGGAAGAAGCCTGCTTCAGTTACTCCGAGAAGAAGGCGCAGGGCGTAAAACGAGGTGCTGCCGGTGACGAACATGGTGGCCATGGAGGTAAGTCCCCAGACGACCATAAGAAACGAGATCCAGAATTTTGCGCCGATGCGATGCAGGATAAGGTTGCTGGGGAATCCGCAGAGCGAGTAGCTGATGAAAAACAGGCCTGCACCCAGCGCATAGGTACCCTCTGAGATGCCTACCGAGGCCGCGAGCGCCTGCTTGGCAAAGCTCACGTTGGAGCGGTCAAGGAACGAGACCACGTACATGAGCATGAGATAAGGCGCAAGCCGCCAGAGCGCACAGGAGACAGCGCGGTCGAGGGAACTGCGTCCTGAGGCAGCGGTAAGTTCCGTATCGATGCGGGTTGTGGTGCTTTCGGTCATGCGGTTGGCTGGCTGCCCTGGCGGGATTTCCATTTGTAGGCAGCTATGGAGTTCTTCCAGAAATACTTCTCGCGGGCTGCCGGGCTTTTGCCGGCCATGTAACTGCGGACGATGGAGAAGGTCTGCGGAAAAGTGGTTACATGGTCGCTGTTGGGCCAGTCGCTGCCGAAGAGACTGTGATCCTCGCCAAACACATCCCAGATTGCGTCCAGCGGAGCCTGGTAGACATGTGGATCGGTCTGGAGCTTGCCATTGATCAGAACCGGAATCTCGGAGAGTTTGATGTAGACATGAGGATTCTGCGCAATGGCGCGCAGATCGCCCTCATAGGCGGCGCGCGCGGCGGCATCGGCAGGGATGGGCGAGTGCGGCAGGTGGTCAACGACGATGCGCAGGTCCGGTACCTGCTCGCTCACGCGACGAATGGCGGCGATGAGGCGCGGATCGGGG